>DATNBD010000088.1:0-6903 GCA_035572155.1 Rhodoferax sp. | reverse complement strand
CACCGCCACGCCCGAGGGCGACTTCTGGCACGCCACCGTGCAGCAATTGATCGCGGACGAGGCCATTGCGGCGCTGGTGCGCGAGCTGGCCCTGCAGTCGCAGCTGGTGGCGCGCGACGGCGACCACTGGATGCTGCGCGTCGAGCGCGAATCGCTGAATCAACCCACCAGCCGCGAACGCCTGCGCGCCGCGCTCAGCGCCGCGGGACACGTGGCAACGATCAGCGTGGAAGTCGGCATGGTCAGCGACAGCCCCGCCCGGCGCAACGCCGCTGCGGCACTCGAGAGGCAGCGCGCCGCCGCGGAAATTATCCTGGCCGATCCGCTGGTGCAATCCATGATGCGCGACTTTGGCGCGAAAATCGTGCCTGGCAGCATCAAACCTCTTTGATCCATTTTTATCAGACCACTTACCGCAGGAACAAACATGTTCAACAAAGGACAACTCGCCGGTCTCATGAAGCAGGCCCAGGCCATGCAGGACAACCTGAAGAAAGCCCAGGACGAACTGGCGCTCGTCGAAGTCACCGCCGAATCGGGCGCCGGCCTGGTCAAGGTCACCATGACTTGCAAGCACGACGTCAAGCGCATCACCATCGACCCCAGCCTGCTGGGCGACGACAAGGACATGCTCGAAGACCTGGTGGCGGCCGCCTTCAATGCGGCGGTGCGCAAGGCCGAGGAAACGTCGCAGGAAAAGATGGGTAAGCTGACCGCCGGCATGCCGGGCCTGCCCGGGGGCATGAAGTTCCCGTTCTGATGCGCTGTACCCTCGCCACGGTCGCCGCCGCCATGCTGGTGCTGGCCGGCGGGAACGCATTCGCAGCGCTGCCGGCCGTACCCGTGTACCGGGAGTTCAAGGACTGGATCGTGGGCTGCGACAACCAGCGCACCTGCGTTGCCAAGTCGGCGGTCCCCGATGAATCCGATGCCGCCACGCTCAAGTTCAGGCGCACAGCAGGTGCCGCAGGCACGCTGACAGCTTCGATCGCGGCCGACGATGCGATCAACACGTCGGTCTTTCGACTCGATGGCAAGCCGCTGGCGGCGAACCTGCACTGGATCGGCGATGCAGACATCGGAGGTTACCGACTCGGCAGCGAAGAGTCGCTGACCCTGGCGCGCAGCCTTGCCGCCGGCAGCAGCCTGCAAACGTCCCGTGACAATAGCCAGCCGCCGGTTTCGCTGCGCGGCCTGTCCGCGACATTGCTCTTTATTGATGACGTGCAGGGCCGCGTGGGCAATCAGACCGCGTTGCTGCGCGTGGGCAGCGGCGCCGCTTCGGCGGTGCCTGCAGCGCCCGCCTTGCCGGTGCTGCAGGCGGCGCCAAGGCCTGCACCGCTGCCTGACGCGCAGGCGTTTGCGCATGCCGTGCGCGTGAGCCACGCGGCGCTTTTGAAGCAGCACTGTGATCCCGACCTGAGCGACTTCAGCGACGACAGTGCCGAGCCGCTCACGGGCACCGATGCGCTGGTGCTACTGACTTGCTGGGGCGGCGCCTATCAGTCGAGCCTGCTGGTGCTGCGCGCACCGCGCAACGCGCCAGCCCAGGCAAAACTGGCGGCCTTGCCGCTCCCGCCCGGAGCGCCCAAGCCCGACCCGGACGATGATCCGGCCGTGCTGTCCGAGGCCGATTACTCGCCCGCGGATGCAACGCTGTCGACTTCGGCCAAGGGACGCGGCCTGGCCGACTGCGGCTTATCAGCCCAGTGGGTGTTTGATGGCCGAGGCTTTGAGCCGTCAAGCTACGACTACCAGGATCGCTGCAGCGGCGCGCCCGGCGACTGGCTGCCGCTGTATCGCACACAGGTCGAAAAGGCCCGGTGAAATGGCCGACACCCATTCTCTTGATGCCCTGATCCAGGCGCTGCGCCGTTTGCCCGGCGTCGGCATCAAGTCGGCCCAGCGCATGGCGTTTCACTTGCTGCAGCATGACCGCGAGGGTGCCCGACTGTTGGCGCACGCCCTCGCGGATGCGGCGGACCACATCCAGCATTGCGAGCGCTGCCACACCTTTACCGAAAACACGATCTGCAGCACCTGCCTGGACGAGCGGCGCGACGCGAGCAAACTGTGCGTGGTCGAGACGCCGGCCGACCAGTCGGCGCTGGAGCGCACGGCGGCCTACAAAGGGTTGTATTTCGTGCTGATGGGCAAGCTCAGCCCGCTCGATGGCATCGGCCCGAAGGACATCGGGTTGCAAAAGCTGTTCGAGCGCGCCACCGATGGCGTGGTGCAGGAGGTGATCCTGGCGACCAACTTCACGGCCGAAGGCGAAGCCACGGCTCACGTGATTGGAGAGGCCTTGAAAAGCCGGGGTCTGCAGGTCACGCGGCTGGCGCGCGGTGTGCCGGCCGGCAGCGAACTCGAGTACGTTGATCTGGGCACCATCGCGCACGCGCTGGCCGATCGGCGCTGACCGCGGCCTTGCACTTCGCCCGATAACAGAGCCATTCGCATTACGTACAAACCCGCACGGGATGTTCCCGATGCCGGATATCCCGCGCCTGCCTAAGCTGGGCATTGTTCGAGAACTCAACGATAAAAAATGGAGACGCTTTTGCTCAGCCGGCGCAAGTTCGGTACCCTGGCCACCGCGGCAGCCTCCCTGGCTGTGCCCGCGTTGCGTGCCCAGCCCACGCTGGAAAAAACCAGACTCGTGATAGCCGTGGGCGGCAAGGCGGCGTTTTACTACCTGCCCTTGACCATCGCCGAGCAGCTGGGTTATTTCGCGGCGGAAGGTCTGAACGTGCAAATCGACGATTTTGCCGGTGCAACCAAGGCGCACCAGGCCGTGGCCGGCGGTTCGGCCGACGTCTGTTCAGGCGCATTCGAGCAAACCATCGCGCTGCAAAACAGGGGCCAGTTCTACGAGGCCTTCGTGCTGCAGGGCCGGGCCCCGGAAGTCGTCATAGGCGTATCGACCAAAACCGTACCGGATTACCGCCATCCGGACGACCTCGACGGTAGGAAAATTGGCGTCTCGGCGCTGGGCTCGTCGAGCGAAATGGTCGCCGATCTGGTACTTGCGCGAGCCGGCATCCGGCCTGCGCAAGTCAGTTTTGTGGGCGTTGGCGCGAGCGCCGGCGCGTTGACCGCAATGCGTACCGGCGAGATCGATGCGATCAGCGACCTGGACCCTGTGATGACCATGCTGGAGCAAAAGGGCGACATCAGGGTCATTGTGGATACGCGCACCCTCAAGGGGACACAGGAAGTTTTTGGCGGCCCCATGCCGGCCGGCTGTCTTTACGCGTCGTCGGAATTCATCCGGAAAAACCCGAACACCTGTCAGGCGTTGGCCAATGCCATCGTGCACGGCCTGAAATGGCTGCAGACGGCCGGCCCCAGGGACATTATCAAGACCGTGCCCGAATCGTATCTGCTGGGCGACTGGGGGCTGTATCTGGCGACCTTCGAGAAGGTTCGGGAAGCCATTTCGCCGGATGGCGTCATTCCCGCGGAGGGTCCGAAGACGGCGCTGCGGGCACTGGCCGGTTTTGATTCTTCCATCAAGCCCGACAGGATCGACCTGCGGAGAATCTACACGAATGCCTTTGCGTTCAAGGCCAAGGAGCGCTTCAAGGCCTGAACGTATCCGCGGGGAACTATGGAAAATATAGCGAGACGCGACCGTCTTTCATGGGTAAGAGGCCATTTTAGTGGTTCTCGGCGACCAGGGTGCCGTGCAGTTCGCGGTGGTGCCGGGCGGATTTTGCGACTTGCGTTCCGGCAGACGTGCGCGCCCGTGCCGCCAATTTGGGTTCATGCCGTGTCGGCGCGCGTGCCACCACCCTAGCCCCGTGCCGTGCCGGTGCGCGTGCCGCCACGCGGGTTTCGTGGCGCGTGTGCGCGTGGGCCGTCATCGTTCCAGCGGCACGGGTCTTGACCGGCAGGTACACGACCAGGCGTTGCCCGGTCCGCAGGGATGCGGAGGCTTTGAGCCGGTTCCATTCGGCCACGCTGGCCGGGCGCTGGCCGTAGCGCCTGGCCAGCGCCACGAGAGATTCACCGCGGCGTGCCCGTACGAAGGTGCGGTGCAGGCGCACGGGCGACGGCTCCGGCGCCAGTGCCAGCTGGGCGTTGTCGGCCACATGCTCCGTGACGTCGCTGTCCATGCGCTCGGAACGGGGTACCAGCAGCGTGGAGCCCACCTTGATCATCATCCGCGGCGGGATATGGTTGACGGCGCGTAATTCGTCCTCGTTCATGCCGACGCGCTTGGCCGCATTCGATGCCGTCATGGTGGCGGGCACGGTCCACGCCGTCCAACTGGCCAGTTGATTGACGTTGTAGGTCTTCAGGTTGCGCCTGAAAATCGCGGCATTGTCCCAGGGCAGCAGGATTTGCGGGGTGCCGGCGGCAAGGATGACCGGGCGGTTCGCGGACGGATTCAGTTCCTTGAAGTCCTTCACGTCGACCTCGGCCAGCTTGGCCGCCACCGTCACGTCGATATCGTGCGTGATGTCAACGCTCTGGAAGTACGGGTGATCTCCGATATCAGGAAGCGTGACACCGTATTTTTGCGGGTCCGCCACGATGTCCTTGATGGCCTGCAGCTTGGGCACGTACATGCGCGTTTCCATCGGCATGCTCAGGTCCGAATAGCTGGTTCCCAGACCGGCGCGCTGGTTTTTCGCGATGGCGTTCGCGACATTGTTTTCGCCCCAGTTGTAGGCGGCCAGCGCAAGTTGCCAGTCACCAAACATGTCATGCAGTTTCTGCAGATAGTCCAGCGCCGCCTTGGTGGAGGCCAGTACATCGCGCCGGTCGTCGCGGAACATGTTCTGTTTGAGGTCGTAGGTCTTGCCGGTGGCCGGCATGAACTGCCACATCCCGGCCGCCTTGGCGCTGGAGACCGCTTGCGGGTTGAACGCGCTCTCGACAAACGGCAGCAGCGCCAGTTCGGTCGGCATGTGGCGCAACTCCAGTTCCTCGACGATGTAGAACAGGTATTTGCGCGAGCGCTCGGTCATGCGCAGCATGTAGTCGGGCCGGCCGGCATAGAACTGCACGCGCTGCTGCACCATGTCGTTGTCCAGGTCCGGCATCGCGAAGCCGCGCCGGATGCGCTCCCACAAGTCAACTGGCGGATGCAGCAGAGCAACCGCTCTGGACGCCGCCGTTGCCGCCGTGATCGGCTGCAAGGCACTGGTGTCGCCGGAGGAGGCGCTGGACGTGGAACTGAGGGAGGGGGATGCGGGGGAGGTGGTGGTGCTGGCACAGCCGGTGAGCCAGAGCAGGCAGGCGATGCACAGGAATTGCAGGAGTTGTTTCATCGGAACGGGGTATCCCAGGGTCGAGACGTGGCGAACAGGGGCACCGGGTAGCCGATGCTGGCGCGAGGCACACCGGGCCGCGGCCCGTGTGACGGTGGGTGACTAGAATCGCAACGAGCCGCAAGCGGTCTCGCTGCCACGTGCCGGATGCGCAGCCGGGGGTGGACAACCCGCGCCCGACCCGGGTCAGGCATCATTGGCAAGGCATGGTCGGCGGCGGCAGGCAGCAACTGTAACTTCATGAGTGGGCACATTATAAGTTTGCACGACTGGTTTGAAACCCCCCCCGGCCGTTATTTGCTGGCGTGGGAGCGCGCGCAATTCGACCATACCGTGACCGACATCTTTGGCTACCACGCTCTGCAACTGGGGCTGCCCGAACTGGATACGCTTTACGCGAACCGCATGCCGCACCGCTGGCTGGCCACCGGCGAGCCCGCCACCGTGGCCGGCGACGCTGCCGCGGCGCCGCGCCGTGCGGCCCTCGTGACCGACTTTGCGGCCTTGCCATTTGCCGAGAACAGCCTCGATCTGGTGGTGCTGCCGCACGCACTGGAGCTCAATGCCGATCCTCACGCCACGCTGCGCGAAGTCGCCCGCGTGCTGGTGCCGGAAGGCCGTGTCGTGATCTGCGGCCTGAACCCGGCCAGCCTGTGGGGCTTGCGCCAGCGCCGGGCCCGTCTTTACCAGCGTCTCGGCTTTGGCATGCCGTTCCTGCCAACGGCGGGGGAATTCATCGGCTACTGGCGCCTGCGCGACTGGTTGCGGCTGCTCGGCTTCGAGGTGGAGATGGGCAATTTCGGCTGCTACCGGCCGGCGGTGCGCAGCGAGAAATGGCTGGGCCGGTTCCGCTGGATGGACTGGAGCGGCGGCCATTGGTGGCCTATCTTCGGGGCCGTCTATTTTCTCGTGGCGGTCAAGCGGGTGCACGGCATGAGGCTGCTCAGTCCCGCCTGGAAGGCGCCCCGAGGTGTCGCGGCGGCTCCCGTTTCAATAGCAAACCGGGCAGGTGGGGCGACGCCTCGAAGCCAGAAAACCCTCTTTTAGCGAGCGCTTTGTGAATCACGTTGAAATTTATACCGATGGCGCCTGCAAGGGCAACCCCGGCCCTGGCGGCTGGGGCGCGTGGCTGAAATCGGGCAGCACCGAAAAGGAACTGTTCGACGGCGAACTGGACACCACCAACAACCGCATGGAGCTGACTGCCGTGATCGAGGCGCTGGCGGCGCTCAAGCGCCCGTGCCGCGTCACCCTGTACCTGGACAGCGAATATGTGCGCAAGGGCATCACCGAGTGGATAGCCGGCTGGAAGGCGCGCGGCTGGCGCACCGCCGCCAAGCAGCCCGTGAAGAACGTGGATCTGTGGCAGCGGCTCGATGCGCTGGTGTCGGGTGCGGGCCACGCCATTGAATGGCGCTGGGTCAAGGGCCATGCAGGCGACCCTGGCAACGAGCGCGCCGATGCGCTGGCCAACCGTGGTGTGGAGCGCGCGCTGGGCCGGTGTTAGCGAAGATGCGCGTCAGATGACGCCGTCGAACATCATCACATCGACGGCTTCGCCCGCGGCCACGTTGCCCTGCGCGTGGTGCAGCACGATCAGGCCATTGGCCTGCACCATGGAACT
>DATNBD010000087.1:0-9572 GCA_035572155.1 Rhodoferax sp. | reverse complement strand
GATCATCGGATCGAACCCGACGGCAAACCACCCGGTGGCGGCCACCTGGATGAAGAATGCCGCCAAGAGCGGCACCAAAATCGTGCTGGCCGACCCGCGCATCACCGACATCGGCAAGCATGCCTGGCGCACGATGCAGTTCCGCGCCGATACCGACGTGGCGATGCTCAACGCGCTGATTCACACGGTGATCGAAGAGGGCCTGGTGGACGACGCCTTCGTGCGCGATCGGGCCAGCAACTTTGAAGCCCTGAAGGAAAACGTCAAGGGCTACAGCCCGGAAGCGATGGCGCCGATCTGCGGCATTCCCGCACAGACCCTGCGCGAGGTCGCGCGCGAATTCGCGCGCCCGAGTGGGGACAAAAAAGGCGCCATGATCCTGTGGGGCATGGGCGTGAGCCAGCACGTGCATGGCACCGACAACGCGCGTTGCCTGATCGCGCTGTCCAGTGTGACCGGCCAGATCGGCAAGCCTGGCACCGGCCTGCATCCGCTGCGCGGCCAGAACAATGTGCAGGGCGCGAGCGACGCGGGCCTGATCCCGATGATGTACCCGAACTACCAGTTGGTCTCCGACCAGGCAGTTCACCAATGGTTCGAGAATTTCTGGGGTCAGCCGCTCGATGACCAGCCCGGCTACACCGTGATCGAGATCATGCACAAGGTGCTGGCGCCGCAGAGCGACCCGCACAAGATCCGCGGCATGTACATCATGGGCGAGAACCCGGCCATGAGCGACCCCGACCTGAACCATGCGCGCCATGCACTGGCCAGTCTGGAGCATCTGGTGGTGCAGGATATTTTCATGACGGAGACCGCGTGGCTCGCCGACGTGGTGTTGCCCGCCACCGTCTGGCCCGAGAAAACGGGCACGGTGACGAATACGGACCGCATGGTGCAGATGGGCCGCCAGGCCATCGAGCCGCCCGGGCAGGCCAGGGCCGACCTGTGGATCATCCAGCAGATCGCGCGAGGCATGGGCCTGGACTGGAACTACCCGGGCGAGCACCACGGTGTGGCCGCGGTGTATGAAGAAATGCGCCAGGCCATGCACGCGGCGATCGGTGGTATCTCCTGGGAGCGGTTGCAGCGCGAGTCGAGCGTGACCTATCCTTGCCTGAGCGAAGACGATCCGGGCCAGCCCATCGTGTTCATCGACGACTTTCCGACGCCGGACGGCCGGGTCAAGCTGGTGCCGGCCGACATCATCCCGGCGAATGAACGGCCCGATGCGGACTACCCGTTTGTGCTGATTACCGGGCGTCAGCTGGAGCACTGGCACACCGGCAGCATGACGCGGCGCGCCAGCGTGCTGGACGCCATCGAGCCGATGGCGACCGCGTCGATGTGCGGCGCCGACCTGGTGGCGCTGGGATTGCAGGCCGGCGAGGTGATCACCGTGCAGTCGCGCCGCGGCGAGGTGGCAATTCATGTGCGGCGCGACGACGGCACGCCGCAGGGCGCGGTGTTCATCCCGTTCGCGTATTACGAGGCGGCGGCGAACCTGATGACGAACCCGGCGCTGGATCCCTTCGGGAAAATTCCCGAGGTCAAGTACTGTGCGGTCGCTGTTCGAGCCGGCGGCAAGACGGCGGCCACGGTCGGCTACGGGGTCGAGGCGCTGGCTTGAGCCTGCCGTATCTGACCGAGGCGCGCGCGCCCTTGACGCGCGAGATCGAGGTCGTCAACGAGCACGGCGAACGAGGCACGATCTCGATTCCGTCCGAACGCGCGCTCACGGTGTACGTGGACAACCGCGAACTGGTCACACTCATGACGCTGGGGGCGCGCCCGGAGTGGCTGGTGCTCGGGTTCCTGCGCAATCAGCGGCTGGTCCGAGGGGTCGAGGAAGTTGAGTCGATCACCGTTGACTGGGAGGTCGGCGCGGCTGCCGTGAAGACCCGCGGCGGCATCGAGCGCGTGGAAGAGCGCACGGCCAAGCGCGTGGTGACCACCGGCTGCGGGCAAGGCAGCGTGTTCGGCGACCTGATGGATGAGATCGACGGGATCCGGCTGCCGCCGGCGGTACTCACGCAAGCCCAGCTTTATGGCATCACGAACGCGATCCGCCTGCAGGAGAGCACCTACAAGTCGGCCGGCTCGGTCCATGGCTGCGCGCTGTTTTGCGTGAAGGATGGTGGACCCGAGATGCTGCTTTTTATCGAGGACGTGGGCCGGCACAACGCCATCGACACCATTGCCGGCTGGATGTGGCTGCAGGAGCCGGGCGCCATGGGCGGCGCCGACAAGGTGTTCTACACCACAGGGCGCCTCACCAGCGAGATGGTCATCAAGTCGGCCCAGATGGGCGTGCCCATCGTGGTCTCGCGCAGCGGCATCACGCAGATGGGGCACGAAGTCGCGCAGCGGCTCGCGCTGTGCACCATCGGCCGCGCTTCCAGTCGGCACTTCATCTGCTACAGCGCGACCGAGCGCCTGCAGTTGCAGCCCGAGTTGGCCGACGCGCATCCGCGCGCCACGGCGTAACGGGAGCGCGGCGCCGCCGCAAGGCAGAATCGGGCCATGAGTGCCGCGTTTCTTCGCCTGGGCTGGCGCACGCTGTGGCGCGACGTGCGCGCCGGCGAGCTGCGCCTGCTGATCGTGGCCGTGACCCTCGCGGTAGCGGCCCTCACGGCCGTCGGTTTTTTTTCCGACCGTCTGCAGGGCGGACTGCAGCGTGATGCCCGTCAGTTGCTTGGGGGCGATGCGGTCATCGCGAGCGACCATCCGACACCGGCGCGCTTCATCGACGAGGCCCGTGCACTCAGTCTGCAGACCGCCCGCACCCTCGGATTCCCGACCATGGGGCGAGCCACCGATGCGCAGGGTGGTGCCAGCAGACTGGTGGCGCTCAAGGCCGTCGGCGCAGGCTATCCGCTGCGCGGCAACTTGAGCGTGGCAGCCGGGCCGCAAGCGCCCGCGTACAGCACGCGCGATATTCCCGCGCCGGGCCAGGTGTGGGTCGACGCGTCCTTGCTCGATGCGCTGAATCTCAAAATGGGCGATGCGCTGCTGTTGGGCGACGCCACGCTGCGCATCGGCCGTGTCATCGTGATCGAGCCCGACCGGGGCGCCGGTTTCATGAGCTTCGCGCCGCGCGTCATGCTGAATCAGGCGGATCTGGCGGCAACCCGGCTGGTTCAGCCGGCCAGCCGCGTGAGCTACCGCTTTGCCGTGGCGGGGCCGGACCGGCAAGTCAAGGCCTTTGTACAGTGGGCTGCGCTGCAGATCAAGAACCCCGACGACCAGACGATGCGCGGCGTGCGCGTCGAGTCGCTGAAAACTGGCCAGCCGGCGATGCGCCAGACGCTGGATCGGGCGCAGAATTTCCTGAACCTCGTGGCGCTGCTGGCCGCCCTGCTCAGCGCCGTGGCGGTCGCGCTGACGGCGCGCGCCTTTGCGGCAAGTCATCTGGACGACTGCGCCATGCTGCGGGTGTTGGGCCAGGGCCAGCGCACCATTGCCGCGAGCTATACCTTCGAGTTTGCGCTGGTGGGCCTGTTTGCCAGTGCCGCCGGTGTGCTGCTGGGCTATCTGGTGCACTACGGGTTCGTGCTGCTGCTGGCGGGGCTCATCGAAGTCGCGCTGCCCGCGCCCAGTTGGTGGCCGGTGGGCCTGGGGCTGGGCATGGGCCTGACCCTGATGCTGGCTTTTGGCCTGCCGCCGGTGCTGCAACTCGCACAGGTGCCGCCGTTGCGCGTGATCCGCCGCGACGTAGGCAGCCTCAAGCCGGCATCGGTCACCGTGCTCGCCGTTGGCGTTGCCGGCTTTGCCGCCTTGTTGCTGGCCGCCAGCAGCGACCTGACGCTGGGCCTGATCGCGGTGGGTGGTTTTGCCGCGGCCGTGCTGGTGTTCGCGGCCTCGAGCTGGCTGGTCGTCCGGTTGCTGCGCCAAAGCGTGAACGAAGCGACGGCACCGCGCTGGCTGGTGCTGGCCACGCGCCAGATCTCGGCGCGGCCGGCCTATGCGGTGTTGCAGGTCAGTGCGCTGGCGGTCGGCCTGCTGGCGCTGGTGCTGCTGGTGTTGCTGCGCACCGACTTGATCAACGGCTGGCGCCAGGCGACCCCGCCGGACGCGCCGAACCGTTTCGTGATCAACGTGATGCCCGAGCAGAGCGCCGCGTTCCAGCAGGCGCTGCGGGCCGCCGGGGTGAAGCAGTTCGACTGGTACCCGATGATCCGCGGCCGTCTCGTGGCCATCAATGGCAAAAGCGTGACACCGGCCGACTACCCGGACGCTGGCGCCAGGCGTCTGCTGAACCGGGAATTCAACCTGTCCTACAGCACGGTGCAGCCGCCTTACAACCAGATCGTCGCCGGGCGCTGGACACCCGGGCAGAAAGACGCGATCAGCATGGAGCAGGGCATTGCCAAAACCCTGCACCTGGCGCTGGGCGACGTCGTGCGCTTCGACGTGGGGGGCGTGCCGGTCGATTCCACTATCCGTTCGCTGCGCAAGGTGGATTGGGGTTCGATGCATGCCAACTTCTTCGCGATGTATCCGGTGAGCCAGCTGCCCGATGTGCCCACGACCTACATGGGCGCGTTCAAGGACCCTGGCACGCTCGGCTTCGACAACCAGTTGGTGCGCAGCTTTCCCAATATCACCAGCATCGACATGACCAGCACCATCGCGCAGTTGCAGCGGGTGCTGGACCAGGTGATCCGCGCGGTGGAATTCCTGTTCGGATTCACGCTGGCGGCCGGGCTGGTCGTGCTGTTTGCGGCGATCAGCGCCACGCGCGAGGAGCGCGCCCGCGAGTTTGCGATCATGCGCGCGGTCGGGGCGGGGTCCCGCCTGCTGCGCCAGGTACAGCGCGCCGAGCTCGCGGGTGTGGGGTTGCTGGCTGGTTTTCTGGCCAGTGTGGTGGCCATGGGCATCGGCTGGGCATTGGCGAGTCAGGTGTTCGGGTTTGAATGGACGCCGCCGCTTTGGGTGCCCGCCGCGGGCGCGCTGGCGGGCGCCGTGCTGGCGCTGGGCGCGGGGTGGTGGGGTCTGCGCGAAGTGCTGCGCCGCCCGGTCGTGGAGACGCTGCGCAACGCGCCGCAGTGACTGGCCTGGCCGGGCGCCGCCGACCCGGGCCTGCTCCGTGAATCAATGGTGATGGCCGCTCCAGTGTCCGCCTCCGTGGCCTCCCGCATGGTCACGGCCGCCCCATCCACCCCAGTGGTGGTAGCCATAGCCGAAGAAGAAGGGCCCGCCGCCGATGTACACCGGGTCGTAGTAGTACGGGTAATACGGGTATCCCGCGTAGTACGGGGAATACGAATATGGCGCCGCATAGATGGGTTGACCGTTCGCGTCCGTGCCGACCACGGCACCGGGCGGCGGGCCGTACACCGCGCAGCCACCCAATGCGGACAGCAGAACCAGCGACAGGCCCAGACGTTTCGCGGTGCCCCTCAACAATGCGTTCATGTGGATTTAGAGGCGCCGGATGCCCTGGCAGTTCAGCCGAGTGGCGGATTGTTACACCTTCGCCGCCGATGGCTGCAGCAACACCACGAGCGCGCCGGCGCCGCCCTGGGCCGGCCGGGCCTGCACGAAGGCCAGCACCTCGCTCTTTTGGATCAGCCAGCCATGCACCTTTGACTTGAGCACCGGCGTCTTGCCCGGCGAACCCAAGCCCTTGCCATGCACGACACGCACGCAGCGCAGACCGTGCTGGCGCGCATCCCGCAGGAAGGCCCCGAGCGCCTCGCGCGCGGCTTCGGTACGCAGGCCATGCAGGTCGATGTCGCGCTGGATGCGCCAGTCGCCCCGGCGTAGCTTGCGGATCACGTCCGGGCCGATGCCGGGCCGCTGGAAGCTCAGGTGTTCGTCGGTGTCGAGCAGGTTGCTGGCGTCGAACTCGTCGCTGAGCGCCTCGCGCAGCGCCGCCTGCTCGTCGCGCTGGCGCTGCAGTGCCACGGGGGCGGGCTGCGCCGGGCTCAGGATTGCCCGGCGCGCGTTGGGCAGCGGCTTGACGTTTCCCACCGCCAGTGCAAACAGCTCTTTCCTGGATTTGGCGCGGCGCTCGTCTTCAACCCGCGCAGCCTCCTGCCGGGCTTGCAGCGCACGTGCCTGGGCGATCTGCTTTTGCACTGGCCCCAGGTCCCGCAGCGAGCGGATCTTCACAGCAGGCCCCGCTCGGCCATGGACAGGGCCTGGCCCGCGCCCACGATCACATGATCCAGCACGCGCACATCGACCAGCGCGAGCGCGGCCTTGAGGGTTTGCGTCAGCGCCTCGTCTGCGCGCGAGGGTTCAACCGTGCCGCTCGGGTGGTTGTGCGCCAGCACCACAGCCGCGGCCTGGTGATGCAGCGCGCGCAGCACGACTTCACGCGGATACACGCTGGTTTGCGTGAGCGTGCCGCGAAACAGTTCCTCAAGGGCCAGTAGCCGGTTTTGCGCATCCAGAAACAGCACGGCAAACACCTCGTGCGCACGCGCCGCCAGGTGCAGCTGCAGGTAGTGCTTGACGGCGTCGGGCGAATCAAAGCCTTCGCGCTCGCGCAATTGCTGCGCCAGCGCGCGCCGCGCCAGTTCCAGCACGGCCACCAGTTCGGCCCGCTTGGCCGGGCCCAGGCCCTTGACTCGCTTGAGGTCATCGGCGCTCGCATGCAGCAGGCCGGCGATACCGTCGAAGCCGGTCTTGATCTCCAGCAGCTCCTGCGCCAGTTGCAGCACCCCCTTGCCCTGAATGCCGGTACGCAACAGCAGCGCCAGCAACTCGGCGTCGCTCAGCGCGCCCGCGCCGCGGGCCAGCAGCTTCTCGCGCGGGCGCGCATCCGGGGGAAGGTCTTTAAGGGGCATGAAGCAGTGGATCGGGTGGAGTTTCTACAATGGAGGCCAGTTTATCGGCACTTCTCAATGATTCCAGCGACACCCGCTCCAGCCCAGGTCCAGCCGGGCTCCTTCCTGACCCTGCACTACCGCCTCAGCGGCCCCAGGGGCGACATCATCAACACCTTTGCCGGCAAGCCCGCGACGCTGTCGCTGGGCGCGGGCGAGCTGTCCCCCGCAGTGGAGCAGCGCCTGCTCGGCCTGTACGAGGGCGCGCGCGTCGCCTTCGATATCCCCGCGGGCGAGGCGTTTGGCGAGCGCAATCCCGCCATGGTGCAGTGGGTGGCGCGCAAGCTGCTGCTGGAAATGGGCGACCCGGAGGCGCAGTACCGGGTCGGCGACGTGGTGGAATTCCCCGCGCCGGATGGCGCCGGCCACTACGCCGGAGCGGTGCAACAGGTGCGCAGCGACGCCAGCGGCGACGCCGTGCTCTTCGACTTCAACCACCCGCTCGCGGGCCAGCCGGTGACGTTTGAAGTGCAGCTGATTGGCGTGCTATGAGCAATACGCCAACTCCAACCCCCACCCTGCAGGAAATCGTGCTGGCCGAGCCGCGCGGTTTTTGTGCAGGGGTGGACCGCGCCATCGAGATCGTGGAGCGCGCGCTGGAAAAATTCGGCCGCCCGATCTACGTGCGCCACGAAATCGTGCACAACACTTATGTGGTGAACGATCTCCAATCGCGTGGTGCTATCTTTATTGAAGCGCTGGATGAAGTCCCCGCAGGGGCTACGCTGGTTTTTTCCGCGCATGGCGTGAGCCGGGCGATCCAGGACGAGGCGAAGGCGCGTGGCTTTCAGATTTTCGACGCCACCTGTCCACTGGTGACCAAGGTGCATGTCGAAGTGGCCAAGCTGGCGCGCGAGGGCTACGAGTTCATCATGATCGGCCACAAGGGCCATCCCGAGGTAGAGGGCACCATGGGTCAGCTCGATGGCGGCATCCACCTGGTGGAAGACGTGGCCGACGTCGCCGGCGTGGAACCCGCACAGACCGCCAAGCTCGCGGTGGTGACGCAAACCACGCTGAGCGTGGATGACGCGGCGCAAATCATGGCGGCCGTGAAGGCGCGCTTTCCGAACGTGCGCCAGCCCAAACAGCAGGACATTTGCTACGCCACGCAGAACCGGCAGGACGCGGTCAAGATCATGAGCCCGCAGGTCGATGTGGTGATCGTGGTCGGCAGTCCCACCAGCTCCAACAGCAACCGCCTGCGCGAGGTGGCCGACAAGCTGGGCACGCCAAGCTACATGGTGGACAACGCGAACGAACTTAAACCCGAGTGGCTGGCGGGCCGTGCGCGCGTCGGTCTGACGGCCGGCGCCTCGGCGCCCGAAATTTTGGTGCAGCAGGTCATAGCACGCATCAAGGCGCTCGGCGGCGCGTCGGTGCGGCGCATGGAGGGCATACGGGAGACGGTCAAGTTTCCGATGCCCAAGGGCATGCGGCTGGGTGAGAACGCGCCGAGCGGTGAGGTGTGAATGCCCGAGCCGTCTGCCCGTGCGTGCTGGATAACCCATGGATAAATCTGAAATTGATAGCGCATTTGCTAGGCTGAATAAGGACCACAGCCACTTTTTGCGTCAAACTCCGGTCCTGCGGTTGCCCGGCGCCGCATTCCAGGTGGCCGCTGCCGAGGTCTGGCTCAAGCTGGAGCACTTGCAGGTGAGCGGCAGCTTCAAGGCCCGGGGCATGCTGAACCGGCTGCTGGCGAACCCGATTCCGGCCAGCGGCGTGATCGTGGCCTCCGGCGGCAACGCCGGCATCGCCACTGCGGCGGCGGCCCAGGCGCTGGGCGTGCCCTGCGAGGTGTTCGTTCCAGAGGTATGCACGGAGGCCAAGCGGGCCCGGCTGCGCACGCTGGGCGCGCGGGTGGTGGTGGCGGGCGCGTCCTACGGCGAAGCGCTGGAAGCCTGCCTGGTACGGCAACAGGGCACCGGGGCGCTGCTGACGCATGCCTACGATCAGCCGGAAGTGGTGGCGGGCGCGGGCACGCTGGCACGCGAGATCGAGCAGCAGGCCGGCCTTCCCGACTCAGTGCTGGTGAGCGTGGGCGGCGGCGGCCTGATCGCCGGCATCGCCACCTGGTTCGCGCAGCGCGCGCGCGTCGTGGCGCTCGAGCCCGAACTCGCGCCCACGCTGCATCAGGCGCGCGCGGCCGGTGCGCCCGTGGATGTGGCGGTGAGCGGCGTTGCGGCCGACTCGCTCGGAGCCCGGCGCATTGGCGCCATAGCATGGGAGGTGACGCAGCGCCATGTCAAAGAGGCCTTGTTGCTGCCCGACGACGCGATACGCGCAGCGCAGCGGTGGCTCTGGAGCGAGTTGCGGCTCGCCGTGGAGCCCGCGGCCGCGCTTGGCGTGGCGGCGCTGCAGACCGGCGCCTGGGTGCCGCGTACGGGAGAGAAAGTGTGCCTGGTCCTGTGCGGCGCCAATATGGATCCGGCCAGCCTGGGCTGAGCGGGGATCGGACGCGCGGGTCAGGGCGCGGTGTCCGTGTCCATTTCGCAGTTGACCATCCAGCGCACGCCGAACTTATCCACCAGCATGCCGAAGTGCGCGCCCCAGAAGGTCGTGGCAAACGGCATGGTGACCAGGCCGCCGCTCGCCAGTGCGTTGAGCACCTGTTCACCGCGCGCCGGGTCGCGGGGCAGGTTCACCGCCATGAAATACCCCGCGTGGCCGCCGAACGGCTGGCCCGGCGTGCGGTCGCTGGCCATGAAGCGGTGCCCGTCCGCCTCGAACTTC
>DATNBD010000086.1:0-7850 GCA_035572155.1 Rhodoferax sp. | reverse complement strand
CCGCGCGTCAAGGCACCCGCGCGGCCCAAGCGCCGGCATCGAAGCCCACGGTGACCTGAGTGCCCCAGTCAACGACCGGCCGCTTGATCACGCTGGGATGGGCATGCATCAGCGCGCTCGCGCTGGCCGCGTCGGTCACGCCCGACTGGGTGGCCGGGTCGAGTGTGCGCCAGGTTGTGCCCCGGCGATTCACCAACGGCTCCCAACCCATGGCCTCGATCCACGCCTGCAATTCGGGCTCGGGTACGCCCTGCTTCCTGAAGTCGTGAAACCGGTAGTCCACGCCTTGATTCGCGAGCCAGGCCCGCGCCTTCTTGACAGTGTCGCAGTTCGTGATGCCGTACAGGGTGATCATGCAAGGCTCCGGCTCGGTGATGGCATGCGAGGATTCTGCTGCATTCCCGGCCGCGCCGCGCGAGGGCGGCAGCGCGATGCACAGGCTTGAGCGGCGAAAGGAGGGCTTTTGTCGTTGCGCGGCATCGTTTCGGCGGTTTCGCGCGGACAATAGGCACCCGCATGAACACATTGCAAGACTGGCTGGCGTACTGCGAGCGCCTGCACCCCAAAACCATCGACCTCGGGCTGGAGCGCGTGCGCCAGGTGGCCGAGCGCATGGCGATCCGTTTCGACTGCCCGGTCATCACCGTGGCCGGCACCAATGGCAAGGGCTCCACCTGCGCCATGCTCGAAGCCATCCTGCTGCAGGCCGGCTACCGCACCGGGGTCTATACGTCGCCGCACCTGGTGGATTTCGAGGAACGGCTGCGGCTGCGTGGCGAGATCGTTGATGCTTCCGGGTTGATAGCAGGTTTTCAAAACGTGGAGCGGGCCAGAGGCGATATTTCATTGACCTACTTTGAATTTTCGACACTCGCGATTCTGGACGTGATGGTGCGCTCGAATCTCGAGGTGGCGATTCTGGAAGTGGGCCTGGGCGGGCGGCTGGACGCGGTCAACATCATCGATACCGACTGCGCGATCATCACCAGCATCGACCTCGATCACATGGAACTGCTGGGTCCGGACCGCGAGAGCATCGGCTTCGAGAAGGCCGGCATCATGCGCGCCACGCGTCCCGTGGTGGTGAGCGATCCGGTGCCGCCGCAAAGCGTGCTGGATCGTGCGCAGGCGCTGGGCGCCGACCTGTGGCGCTTCGGTGTCGATTTCAATTATTCGGGGGACAAGCTGCAATGGGGCTGGGCCGGGCGCGGGCGGCGTTACAGCGGCCTGGCGTATCCGGCGCTGCGCGGCGCGAATCAATTGATGAATGCCTCGGGCGTGCTGGCGGCGCTGGCCGCGCTGCGCGAGCGCCTGCCCGTGACGGCGCAGGCGGTGCGCAACGGACTGGCCATGGTCGAGCTGCCCGGGCGCTTCCAGATCGTTCCGGGCCAGCCCACGCTGGTGCTGGACGTGGCGCACAACCCGCACGCCGTGGCAGCGTTGGCGGCGAATCTCGACGCGATGGGCTTCTTTCAGACCACCCATGCCGTTTTTGGCGTCATGGCCGACAAGGACCTGATGCCGATGCTGGCCCGCATGAGCCCCCTGGTGGACCGCTGGTATTTCACGGATCTGCCCACGCCGCGGGCGCAAAGCGCCGCCAAGCTGATGGCCGCCTGGGAATCCCGAGAAGCGGGTAAAAACGTGCTCGCCAGCGCCTGGCCGGACCCGGCCGGGGCCCTGCAAGCGGCGATCGAGGCGGCAGGTCCCGCTGATAGAATCGTGATCTTTGGATCGTTCTATACCGTGGGCGGCGTCCTGAAAGACGGGATTCCCCGCCTTCACGCCAAACACCTGAGCGCCTGAGTCTGCATTTCATGGCTTTTTTCAAGTTCCCGCGGCCCGATCAGAAGCGCGGCAAGGACAAGACGCCAGTCGCTGTGCGGGCCGAAAGCATCGAGGCGATGCGCCGGCGTGCCAAACACCGGCTGATTGGCGCAGCCGTGCTGGTGCTGATCGGGGTGGTGGGTTTCCCGCTGGTGTTCGACACCCAGCCACGCCCGATGGGAGTGGACATTCCGATCCAGATCCCGGACAAGAACCAGGTCAAACCGCTGGTCATTCCGCCGTCTCCCGTCGCTGCGGCGACGGCCAATACGGCCGCGGCAACAGTCCATCCGGCCGCGCCGGTGGCCGCAGCGTCCAGTGCAGCCGCGCAAGTACCCACGCCTGCCAGCCTGGGAACCAAAGAGCAGATCGTGTCCGAGGCGCCCGCACGGGCGCCCGAGACCCAAGCCGGGAACGCAGCCCCTGCAACGGTGGCGAAGGCCGAACCCAAGCGAGCCCCCGAACCGTCGCCCAAGCCCGCGCCGAAGGCGGCTGTCCAGGCCGCCGACGCAGCCCGGATCGAAGCCCTGCTGAATGACAAAGCGGCGGCGCCGCCGGTCGCCAGCGAATCCGGCCGCTTCGTGGTGCAGGTGGGTGCGTTTGCGGATGCTGCCAAGGCCCGCGAGGCGCGCCAGAAGGTTGAAAAAGCCGGCTTGAAGACCTATACGCAAGTCGTGCAGACCAAGGACGGCGCGCGCACCCGGGTGCGCGTGGGACCGTTCAGCAGTCGGGCCGAAGCGGACAAAGCCGCGGGAAAAATCAAGGGGCTGGCATTGCCCGCCGCCATCCTCACCCTGTAGGGCGAGGCGTCCGCAATGGCCGCTTTGGACTGGATCTTGCTGGCGGTGTTGCTGGTGTCCTTGGTGTTGGGTGCGTTGCGCGGGCTGGTTTATGAGGCCATGTCCCTGCTGGCGTGGATCGTTGCGTTCTGGCTGGCCCAGTGGTACGCGCAGGATGCGGCGCAGAAGTTGCCGCTTGGCAGTGTTTCGGAACCGCTGCGCCACGCGGCCGGCTTCGTGGTGGTGTTTGTGGTCGCGGTTTTTGCGGGGGGGCTGGTGGCCTGGCTGACCAAGAAGCTGGTCGAAGCGCTGGGGCTGCGTCCGGTGGACCGCACGCTCGGTGCCGCGTTCGGCCTGCTGCGCGGAGCGGTCTTGCTGCTGGCGGTGGCGGTCGTGGTGAATTTGACCGCACTCAAGGTGAGCCCCTGGTGGCAGGGGTCGCAGGGGGCTGCGGTGTTGACATCGGCACTCAAGGAGTTGAAGCCGGTGTTGCCGGAAAATTTTGGAAGATATCTTCCTTCATGAGGGTCACTCCATGTGCGGAATCGTCGGCGTTGTCAGCAACGCTCCAGTCAACCAGCTGATCTACGACACCTTGCTGCTGTTGCAGCACCGGGGCCAGGACGCGGCCGGCATCGCGACGCAGCAGGAGCGCAAATTCTTCATGCACAAGGCCAAGGGCATGGTGCGCGACGTGTTTCGCACCCGCAACATGCGCGCGCTGCCCGGCAATTGCGGCCTCGGCCAGGTGCGCTACCCGACCGCCGGCAACGCCTACAGCGAAGAAGAGGCCCAGCCGTTCTATGTGAATGCACCGTTCGGCATTGTGCTGGTACACAACGGCAACCTGACCAACGCCCAGGCCCTGAAGTCGGAGGTGTTTTTGACCGACCATCGCCACATCAACACCGAGAGCGACTCCGAAGTGCTGCTCAATGTGCTGGCGCACGAGCTGGACAAGGCGACGCGCGGGCTGCCGCTCAAGCCTGAAGATGTATTTGCCGCGGTGCGCCAGGTGCACCGGCGCGTGCGCGGCTCCTACGCCGTCATTGCGATGATTGCCGGGCAAGGCCTGCTGGCTTTTCGCGACCCGTTCGGCATTCGCCCGCTGTGCATGGGCAGCGGCCGGGGCTCCGTCGTGCTGGCCAGTGAATCGGTGGCGCTGGAGGGCACCGGACACAGGTTCGAGCGCAATGTGGAGCCCGGTGAAGCCATTTTTGTCGACCTCGCGGGAGCGGTTCATGCACAGCAATGCGCGCAGTCGCCGCAAAAGTTCCCCTGCATTTTCGAGTACGTCTATCTGGCGCGGCCCGACTCGGTGCTGGACGGCATCTCGGTTTACCAGGCGCGGCTGAATTTGGGCGAGTCGCTGGCCAAGCGCGTGATCTCGACCGTGCCGCCGAGCGAAATCGACGTGGTCATTCCCATCCCCGAGTCGAGCCGCCCCAGCGCGACCCGGCTCGCGCACCTGCTGGGCCTTCCGTACCGCGAGGGTTTCGTCAAGAACCGCTATGTGGGGCGCACCTTCATCATGCCGGGGCAACAGGCGCGCGAGCGGTCGGTGCGCCAGAAGTTGCATGCCATCGGCAGCGAGTTCAAGGGCCGCAATGTGCTGCTGGTGGACGACTCCATCGTGCGCGGCACCACCAGCCGCGAGATTGTTCAGATGGCGCGCGACGCCGGAGCGCACAAGGTTTTTCTGGCCAGCGCGGCGCCGCCGGTGCGCTATCCCAACGTGTACGGCATCGACATGCCGACCAAGGACGAGTTGGTGGCGCACGACCGCACGGTGGACCAGATCCGCGAGATCATCGGCTGCGACGCACTGATCTACCAGGATGTGGATGCGATGAAGAAGGCCATCGGCTCTCTCAATCCCCAGATCACGGGCTTCGACGCCTCCTGCTTTGACGGCGTGTACGTCACCGGTGACATCACGTCCGACACCATCGCACGGCTGAACGAACAGCGCGTTGGCACGCAAGAGGGCGACGAGGACACTTCGCGTCTGGCGCTGCCGAACGCCCAGGAAGTCTAGAAAAGGTTTGAACAGTGACTGACCGAGCATTACCTGCGAATTTGCACCGCGACACGCTGGCCGTGCGCGTGGCCGTGGACAAGAGCCAGTACGGCGAAAACTCCGAGGCGCTGTACCTCACCAGCAGCTTCGTGCAGCCCGATGCCGAGACGTCGGCGCGGCGGTTTGCCGGCACCGAACAGGGCTACACCTACACACGCACTGCGAACCCGACGGTTGCAAGCTTCGAGCAGCGCCTGGCGGCACTGGAGGGCACCGAGGCCGCGATCGGCGCGTCCAGCGGCATGGGTGCGATCCTCATGATGTGCATGGGCTTGCTCAAGGCCGGCGACCATCTGGTGTGCTCGCGCTCCGTGTTCGGCTCGACGCTCGGCTTGATCGGCAATCTGTTCGGCAAGTTCGGTGTCGAAACCACCTTTGTGTCGCAAACCGACATTGCCGAATGGCGCGCGGCGCTACGGCCTGCGACCCGGTTGTTGTTTGCCGAGACGCCAACCAATCCGCTGACCGATGTGTGCGACATCCGGGCGCTGGCGGATCTGGCGCACGACGCCGGTGCGCTGCTGGTGGTCGACAACTGCTTTTGCTCGCCGGCCCTGCAGCGGCCCACCGAACTGGGCGCCGATCTGGTGATCCACTCGGGTACCAAGTACCTCGATGGCCAGGGCCGTGTGTTGGCCGGTGCCATTTGCGGCTCCGCGGCATTGATCCACGACGTATTCGCCCCGGTGGTGCGCACCGCCGGTATGGCGCTGTCGCCGTTCAATGCCTGGGTCGTGCTCAAGGGCATGGAGACGCTCGGCATCCGCATGCGGGCACACAGCACCGGCGCGCTGGCGCTGGCGAAGTGGCTCGAAGCGCAGCCCGGCGTGGCGCGTGTTTACTACCCCGGCCTGGCTTCGCACCCGCAGCACGAACTCGCCATGCGCCAGCAGTCGGGCCAGGGCGGCGGTGTGGTGTCGTTCGACGTGCGGGCCTCCTCGCCCGAGGCCGCGCGCAGCAATGCCTTCCATGTGATCGACAGTACGCTCGTGTGCAGTTTCACGGCGAATCTGGGCGACACCAAGACCACCATTTCTCATCCGGCGACGAGTTCCCATGGACGCCTGACCGAGGCGCAGCGACAGGCGGCCGGCATCGGCCAGGGTCTGATCCGCGTCGCGGTCGGGCTCGACCACATCGAAGACATTCAGGCCGACCTGCTGCGCGGCCTGGGGACGCTGGCCTGAATCCTGCATGACAACGAAAATCCGTACCCGCTTCGCGCCCTCGCCAACGGGCTTCATTCATCTGGGCAACATTCGCTCTGCGCTGTACCCATGGGCGTTCGCGCGCGCGAACGGCGGCGATTTCATCCTGCGCATCGAGGATACCGACCTGGAACGTTCGACCCAGGCCGCCGTCGACGTCATCATCGAGGGCATGCGCTGGCTCGGCCTGGATTACGACGAAGGCCCGTTCTACCAGATGCGGCGCATGGATCGCTACAAGGCCGTGCTGGCGGAGTTGCAGTCCGCGGGGCAGGTGTACCCCTGTTACATGAGCGTGGCCGAGCTCGATGCGCTGCGCGAGCGCCAGATGGCCGCGAAAGAGAAGCCGCGCTACGACGGCACCTGGCGCCCCGCGCCAGGCAAGACGCTGCCGCCGGTGCCGGCGGGCGTGCAACCCGTGCTGCGCTTCAAGAATCCACAGGGCGGCATGGTGGTCTGGGACGACAGGGTCAAGGGACGCATCGAAATCAGCAACGATGAACTCGACGACCTCGTGATCGCGCGACCCGACGGTACCCCCACCTACAACTTCTGCGTCGTGGTGGACGATATCGACATGGCCATCACGCACGTGATCCGCGGGGACGACCATGTCAACAACACGCCGCGCCAGATCAACATCTTCCGCGCCCTGGGCAAGGAGCCGCCGGTGTATGCGCACCTGCCCACCGTGCTCAACGAGCAGGGCGAGAAAATGAGCAAGCGCAATGGTGCCAAGCCCGTCACGCAGTACGCCGACGAAGGCTATCTGCCCGACGCGATGGTGAACTACCTGGCCCGGCTCGGCTGGAGTCACGGCAACGACGAGATCTTCAGCCGTGCGCAGTTTTTGCAGTGGTTCAATCTGGATCATCTGGGCAAGAGCGCGGCACAGTTCGACGAGGCCAAGCTGCGCTGGGTCAATGCGCAGCATCTGAAGGCGATGGCTGACGACGCGCTGGCGCCCCTGGTGGCTGCCCTGCTGCAGCGGCGCGGCATCACCGCCGACGACCGCCTGCCACGCATCTGTGCGCTGTTCAAGGACCGCTGCGAAACCACGGTCGCGTTGGCCGATTGGGCTGCGGCGTTCTATGCCGATGTAGCGCCCGCCGAGGCGGACATCGCCCAGCATGTCACCGATGCCGTGCGCCCTGCGCTGCTGACGCTGCGCGAGAAGCTGGCCGGTGTGGCGTGGGACAAGGCGTCGATTGCCGCCGCGATCAAGGAGGTGCTGGCCACACATGGGTTAAAAATGCCGCAGTTGGCCATGCCCGTGCGCGTCCTCGTGATGGGCGCCGCCCACACGCCGTCGGTCGATGCCGTGCTGGAGCTCGCGGGCCGCGAAATGGTGCTGGCCAGGCTGCAAGCGCGGCAGGGTTTCGGGCTATAATCTGCGGCTCGACACGCGAGAGGGGGTATAGCTCAGCTGGGAGAGCGCTTGCATGGCATGCAAGAGGTCAGCGGTTCGATCCCGCTTACCTCCACCAACCAGGTGTCGAGTGGGAAATTTTCAGGATGCGTTCCAAGGTTTTGACCCTATCGTCTAGAGGCCTAGGACATCACCCTTTCACGGTGAGTACCGGGGTTCGAATCCCCGTAGGGTCGCCAGAATTCACTGCAAGGTGAACCAGGCAACAAGTCGGTAACGGCCACTGGAAACAGCGGCAACTTGACTCGCAAGAGTGAATGTTATCTACCAGGAGTGGTAGTTCAGTTGGTTAGAATACCGGCCTGTCACGCCGGGGGTCGCGGGTTCGAGTCCCGTCCACTCCGCCAATAAAATCAATGGGTTGCAGCAGAAATGCCGCGACCCGTTTTTCTTTGTCTGCGGCGTGGGAACACTGATGCGTGACCGGGCGCATGATATCAAGCGCTTTGAGCTCACCCAGTCAATGACCCAGTGAAGTGCTCTTCTGGTTCGCAGCCAGGACGCACTCGATAAAGCTACGCAATGCA
>DATNBD010000085.1:0-4635 GCA_035572155.1 Rhodoferax sp. | reverse complement strand
CAACTTCGTGAGAGCCGTGAGCTGTGTGACGAGTTGTTGGCGAGGCTTGGCGATGGCGAACGGCAACCTCGTGAGAGTCGTGAGTTGTGCGAAGAGTTGTTGGCGAGGCTTGGCAATGGCGAAAGCCGCATTGTGTCGTTGGAGGCAGCTCTTGCCGATAGCAGGACGATGATTTCTTCGTTGCGACAGCACCGCACGAGTCAGCGCCGCGCTTTTGAATTGCTCGAGAGTGAATTTGCCGCGTCACGCGGAGTGCTCAGCCAGATTTTGGGTTCCAGTTCCTGGCGACTGACCAGGCCGCTTCGCGCGCTCGGCCGCTTGGCGCGTGGCGAGTGGCGCTTGCTGGCTGCGGCCTGGAACGCCCGTCGAAGCCAGGTGAGCGGTGTTGTGGAGGTCGAAGGCGAGGTGATGTCCGAAGCGGCTTCGGTCTTGGTGGCGCTTGCGCGGCAAGGCACGATGGAACTGGCGTTTCCGCGGTATCGCGATCCGGAGATAACTGTGCTGGTGCCGACCTATGGCAACCTGGCCGTCACGCTTCATTGCCTGCAATCGATACAGGAGCACCCGCCTCGCGTGCCTTACGAGGTTCTGGTGGTCGAGGACGCATCCGGCGACCCCGAGATCATGGCGCTCTCCGAGACAAAGGGTCTGCGTTTCGAGGTAAATCCGGAGAACCTGGGTTTCTTGCGCTCATGCAATCGGGCAGTGGATATGGCTCGCGGTAGCTATCTGTATCTGCTGAACAACGACGCAGAGCTCACCGAAGGGTCGTTGGATGCGCTGCTGGATGTTTTTGAGAATTTTCCGGATTGCGGCATCGTTGGCTCCAAGCTGGTCTATCCGGATGGCCGGCTGCAGGAGGCCGGCGGAATCGTGTGGAACGATGGCAGCGCCTGGAATTATGGCAACCGCGATGACGCCTCCCGAAGTACTTACAACTACCTGCGAGAGACCGACTATTGTTCAGGTGCATCGTTGCTCATCAAAAAGGATCTTTTTGATCGCCTGGGTCGGTTTGACGAACGCTATGTTCCCGCTTATTGCGAGGACTCGGATCTGGCGTTCAAAGTGCGGGAAGCGGGCTTGAAGGTTTACTACCAGCCCGCGTCGGTTGTCATACACCACGAAGGTGTCTCGCATGGCACGGATGTCAACGTCGGGATCAAGGCGCATCAGGTCAGCAACCAGTGGCGCTTCCTGGAGCGATGGCGCGCGACGCTGGAGCGCGAGAATTACCCGAATGCACGGAACGTCTTCCGCGCCCGCGGGCGCACGCGCTCGAAGCCCACGATTCTGATCGTCGACCACTACATTCCGCAGCCTGATCGCGATGCCGGTTCACGCACGATGTGGCAGTTCATCCGCATGTTTCTGCACCGCGGCTACTCGGTGAAGTTCTGGCCGGAGAATCTTTACCGTGATCCGGTCTATGCACCGCTGCTGGAGCAGCACGGGGTCGAGATCATGTACGGTGTCGAGTACCGAGGCGGCTTCGATGGCTGGATGCAGCAGCACGGCAGCGAGCTGGACCATGTGCTGCTGAGTCGCCCCCATGTTGCGGTCGATTTCATCGATGCGGTGCGGACGCATTCCGGCGCCGGCTTGCTGTATTACGGCCACGACATCCATCACCTCCGGCTGCAGGAGCAATGCCGCCTGTACCCGAGCGACAAGACCTTGCGCGCGGAACTGGAACGGATGAAGTTGCTCGAATATCAGGTCTGGGCCCGGGTCGACGCGATCTATTACCCCTCCTTCAGTGAAACCGAGTATGTCGGCTCGTGGCTGACCGAGCACGCACCGAAAGTGCGCTGCCATACCGTGGCGGCGTATGCGTGGGACGACTTCCCTGATGAGCCCGCCCGCAATCTGGACGAGCGCCATGATCTGCTATTCGTTGCCGGCTTCGCTCACCAGCCCAATGCCGATGCCGCCAGCTGGTTCGTCAACGAGGTGCTGCCGCTGATCCGGCAGAAGCATCCGCGAATCCAGTTGGCCCTGGTTGGCTCGAATCCCTCGTCGGCAGTGCGGGCGTTGCGGAGTGAGGGCGTTCAGGTGACCGGTTTCGTCACCGACGAAGAGTTGACGCAACGCTACGGCGCAGCACGGGTCGTCGTGGCGCCGCTGCGCTATGGCGCCGGCGTCAAGGGGAAGGTGATCGAGGCGATGCGCTTCGGCGTGCCCTGCGTGACGACGTCGGCCGGCGCGCAGGGACTGGTCGAAACGGCTGGTTTTCTCGCCGCAGTCGACGATGCGTCTTCGTTCGCGCGTCACGTACTGCGCCTGCTCGACGATGCCGATGATTGGCGGCGCGTTTCCGGCGCCGAACAAGCCTTCGTAAAGGCCAATTTCACGGAATCCGCACAGTGGCAGGCGTTTGCTCCGGAGATGTCCGCAACACCCCGGCAACCCCGGGAGGCGACCACGTGATCGTGCGTGCCCGTGCTCCGCTGCGACTCGGTTTGGCCGGTGGCGGTACCGATGTTTCGCCGTACTGCGACGTGTATGGTGGCCAGGTGATGAACGTCACCATTGATCGGTACGCGTACGCGATCATAGGCCCGCGCGACGACAGCCAGTCGTGCTTCCATGCGCTGGACGTCGGCCATCGCGAGTCGCATGCCTGCGGCGATGGGAAGCTGGATATCGGCGGCCCGTTGCAATTGCTCAAGGGCGTCTACGAGCGCATCTGTCGCGACTTTCTCGATGGGGAGAGGCCGGCGCTGGACGTGAAGACGTTTTCCGATGCGCCGCCGGGTTCGGGGCTGGGTTCTTCCTCGACGATGGTCGTGGCGCTGGTGCAGGCATTCGTGGAGTATTTCTCGCTGCCGCTGGGCGAGTACGAGGTGGCCCATCTTGCCTACGCCATCGAACGCAAAGATCTGCGCCTGGCCGGCGGCAAGCAGGACCAGTACGCGGCGGCTTTCGGCGGCTTCAACTTCATGGAGTTCTACGAGCACGACCGGGTCATCGTCAATCCGCTGCGCATCAAGGACTGGGTGTGGGCCGAGCTGGAGTCCTCGCTGGTGTTGTATTTCACCGGCGTGTCGCGCGCCTCGGCCGACATCATCGACCAGCAGTCGCGCAACATCGGCGAAAAGAACCAGACCTCCATCGATGCCATGCACCAGCTGCGGCAGGAGGCGGTTCAGATGAAGGAGTGCATCCTCAAGGGCGATCTGCCGCGGCTGGAGGCGACCTTGCAGGCGGGCTGGGTGGCGAAGAAGAAGACTGCCACCAGCATCAGCAATCCGCTGATCGAGCAGGTCGAGGCGACCGCCTTTGCCCATGGTGCTCGTGCGGCCAAGGTGTCCGGCGCCGGCGGCGGCGGCTTCATGATGTTCCTGTGCAGCCCCGAGGATCGCATCGGCCTGAGCCGCGCCTTGCTCGAACACGGTGGCAACATCCTGGACTTCCATTTCACCCAACAAGGAGCGAGGTCATGGCGGATCAGCTGACCACGTACATCGACGCCGAATTCGAAAGTTCCATGGCGCTGCTGAAGGCCATGGCCGCTGACAGCGGATTGCGCTCGCTCACCCGGGCGGTGGTGGATGTCTCGGTCGAGGCGCTGCGGCGCGGCAACAAGCTGCTGTTCGCCGGCAACGGCGGCAGTGCGGCCGACGCGCAGCATTGGGCCGGCGAGCTGGTCAGCCGCTTCAACTTCGACCGTCCTGGCCTGGCCGGGATTGCACTGACCACCGACACCAGCATCCTCACCGCGATAGGCAACGACTACGGCTACGACTACGTGTTTGCCCGCCAGATCGAGGCGCTGGGTCGATCCGGCGACGTGTTCTTCGCGATATCCACGTCGGGAAATTCCGCCAACATCGTGCGTGCGATCGAGGCTGCGCGCGAGCGCGGCATCAAGGTGATCGGCTTCACCGGCGCGGGCGGTGGTGCGATGGCGCCGCTTTGCGACATCTGCTTGCGCATGCCGTCCACGGCGACGCCGAAGATCCAGGAAGGGCACGAGTTTCTCGGCCATCTGATCTGCGGCCTGATCGAACGGAGCATGTTTGAACCCATGGAGTCACGGTGACTCAATTCGGTGGCGAGGTATCGGCATACTTCGAACCTTGGCAGAATTCATGACGAGCCGTACTTGTGAGGCAATCATCCTGGCCGGTGGCTTCGGCACGCGGCTGCGCAGCGTGGTCAGCGACGTGCCCAAGCCGTTGGCGCCGGTGGCTGGCCGACCGTTCCTGGCCTGGGTGCTGGATGCGCTGTCCGCGCAAGGCATTCGCCGTGCGATCCTGGCCACCGGCTTCATGGGCGACAGCGTGGTCGATGCCTGCGGCGAGAGCTGGCAGGGCATGCAACTGGTGTATTCGCAGGAGTCGAAACCTCTCGGCACCGGTGGCGCGATCGCGCTGGCATTCTCGCAGGTGCATGGCGAGTCCTGCATGGTGCTGAACGGCGATACTTGGCTGGCATTCGACCACGCGGAGTTCGACCAGGCTTGGCAGACCAGCCATGCACGTCTCGCCATCGCCCTGGCGAAAGTGGACGACGTATCGCGCTATGGCGCCGTGCAGGTCGAGCATGAGCGAGTGAGCGGCCTGGTTGAAAAGGGGCATTGCGGCCCGGGCTACATCAATGCAGGCGTCTACGGCATCCGGCGTTCGTTGC
>DATNBD010000084.1:0-4214 GCA_035572155.1 Rhodoferax sp. | reverse complement strand
CGCGGATCAGAATCCCGGCGGCCGCTCCCCGGCCACGGCCACCTTCGCCTCCAGCGCACGACCGACGCGGCCCAGCGTGCCTTCCTCGAACAGACGGCCGATCAGGGTGACGCCGTAGGGTACGCGGTGCGGTTTGGCCAGCTTCGGCAGCGGGTGTTTCGGGTCGGGCGCCCAGTCGCTGCGCACCTGGTCCACTTCCACGAAGCCGGTGCGCAAGGTGAGCGATGGCTGGCCGGTCATGTTGGAGATCACCATCATCTCGTCGCGCAGCGAGGGCACCAGCAGCAGGTCCACCTCGCCCATCACGCGTGCCATCTCCTTCGCCACCTTGCGGCGCAGGCGGTCGGCCTGCACGAAGTCCACGGCGGAGAGGAAGCGCGATTCGCGGAACAGGTTGGGCCAGGCATCCGGGGTCTGCACGTGCATCCGGTCGGCGGCGCCGGAGAGCGTGAGCTCCTCGAAGGCGGCAGCGGCTTCGGCGAACAGCAGCACGTTGAGGTCGTCGTACGGCCAGTCGGGCAGCGACACCTCGGTGGGCACCAGGCCGAGTGCGCGCAGCTGGTCGAGCGCGGCGCGGTCCAGGTCGGTGGCCGGCGCTTCCTTCATCCAGCCGGAGAAGTAGCCGACCTTCAGGCCCTTGATCGGAGCGGTCGCGTCGTAGTCCAGGTGCGCCGCCACGCTGGCGGTGTCGCCCGAGTCGGTACCGCGGATGGCGTTGAGCACAAGCAGGGTGTCTTCCACCGAGCGGGCGAGGGGGCCGAGTTTGTCCATCGTCCAGCACAAGGTCATGGCGCCGGTGCGCGGCACGCGGCCGTAGGTCGGGCGCAGGCCGGTGGTGCCGCAGCGCATGCACGGGCTGATGATGCTGCCCTGGGTTTCGCTGCCGATGGCGAACGCCACCAGGCCAGCGGCCGTCGCCGAGGCCGGGCCGGCGCTGGAGCCGGAGGCGCCTTCCTGCAGCAGCCACGGGTTCATGGTCTGGCCGCCGAACCAGATGTCGTTGAGCGCCAGCGCGCCCAGGCTCAGCTTGGCCACCAGCACCGCGCCGGCCTCGTTGAGCTTGCGGGTGACCGCGCCGTCGTCCTTCGGCACGCGGTGACGGAACGGCTCGGCGCCGTAGGTGGTGGCGATGCCGGCGGTGTCGAGCAGGTCTTTCGCGCCCCACGGGATGCCGTGCAGCGGGCCGCGATAGTGGCCGGCGGCGATCTCCTTGTCCGCCCGCGCGGCCTGCGCCAGTGCGTGGTCCTCACACAGCGTGATGACGCAGCGCAGTTGCGCGTCGAAGCGCTTCAGGCGCGCGAGGTAGATCTTGGTCAGCCGGGTGGATGTGAGCTTGCGCGCGTGGAGCCACGCGCCGAGCTGGGCGACGGAGGCGAAGGCGATGTCCTCGTCCTTGGCCGGCAGCGGCGTGGCCGCCATTCTGGACGGCACGAAGCGATCGTGCGTGGGGCCGACATGCGCGCGGCCCATCACCGGGAACCAGGTGGTGGCCGGCGCCAGCCCTTCCTCCAGCGCCATCTTGCGCGGACCGGTGCGGCGCTCCAGCAGCGCCGCCATGGAGGTGGGCCAGTTGGCCACCGCCATCTCGCGCTGCGCCTCGGTCATGCTCACCTGCGCCAGCTTCTCCGCCTCGGTGAAGGTGGCCGTGCTGAGCTTCGGCCCCACCGGCGGCGCGGTGTTGAAGGCACCGGGCGAACCGGGCGGCGGCGTGGTCGGAGCGGGGTTCTGCCCGGTCTGCGCCAAGGCACTACCAGCCACCACGGCACCCAGCAGGCCCAGCGGCGCCTGGGTGAGGAAATCGCGACGAGTCTTCATGGTTCTCCCCGATGCGCCCTGCGGCGAGGGCGCGTTGCTGTTGAATCCGGCGAGGATGTGGCCCGCGCCGCGCCCCTGGCATTCCGAACACGTCGGAATGGCTTAGCACTGTGAACGACCCTCGGTGCGGGCACAAGAACGGGGTCGGGTTGAGCTGGCCCGGGTTTGATGGACACCTTTGAACGGAGTGATGTCGGTGGCGAGGTGAGGGAAAGCGAACATCACCCTGTTTCTGACCCGTTTCTCGTCCGTTTCTCACCGATAAGCGGCCGCGAAAGCGGTTCGGCTTCCGCACACCTCAGCAGGTCTTCGAGGCGTCATTCAACCGTGGTGCACCACAGAGTTGAATTCGCTCCGATCCAGTCGCACTATCCACAGAACAAACGCGGCGGTCCGAATCCGTCGTCTGGATCACCCGTAACGGAGCCGTGATATGGCAGAGATCACCCGGACGACCCTCGCCGACGTTCTGAACGCGAATGAGGTTACGCGTAACAATGCATTGGCCAATCTGGCAGAAATCGCGCGATACGCGCTGTTTGCCGAGGACATGTACGTGACCACCGATGCCAATCCTGTCGGCGACAGCCGATTCGACGGTTGGCGCTTTGTTGGCTGGCTCAGGACCACGGTTGCTGCAAACCTCATAGGCGATATCAGTCACTGGCTGTTCGGCACGGCCAACACCACGTACTTCGGTGCGCTTTTCCAGTCGCAGGACAACACCAACCAATACTTAGTCGCATTGCGTGGAACTGAGAGTGGGCCAGAGTGGGTGCAGAATTGTGTGGCGCTTCCCCACATCTTGCAGAGCTTCAAAGTGCGCATTGCTGCGGCGCTGGTGGAAAAGGGTGGCGCACCCATCAAACACCACAGTGGCGGCAGCGTGCCGAGCGGGTTTCATGGTATCTACGAGAACCTGACCTTGGGATTAGATGGGGCGTCCGCTCCAGACGCCTACGTGATGATTACTCGTGCCATCACCGAACTACAACGACAGGCAGGTGCCACATGGGATTCTGCTCAGATCGTGGTGACTGGGCACAGCCTAGGCGCTGCGGTGGCCAGTTATCTGGCCTACGACTTGGTTACACAGGCGGCCGCAAAGAAGCTGGATCTGTATATGTTCGCGTCGCCCATGGCTGGTGACAGCATCTACGTGCGCTCTTTCCATGGCCTAGATAGCAAGCGGGGCGGCGGGAGTAGTTGCGATTTGAATGTGGTGTCGGTGATTTTTGAGCGCGACCTTGTGCCGATGACGCCGCCTGCCTACGCACCGATGCTCGACACCCTCAAGATCATCGCTCCAGGAGGCACGGCCCACGGGCAGCAGTACCTGACCGCGTGCGAGATTGAGGACACACCAGGCGGGAATCATCACGTCATCTGTTACGCCGCCATGCTTAGCAGTGCGACCGCGATCGCGACGAAATGTGATGCGCGGGACAAGGACAACGTGGCCTGTATCGTCACCGCAGGGGCACGCCCACCACTCGCTACGACGCCTTATATAGCTGCGCCCGCGTGGAATGCCATTTACCCAGCGCCGTAACGCTGAGTGCTGAACGGCTACAGACGCAATCCTTTCGTCTCAAATCTCCTTCCAAGAGATACCTTCGATGGCCGAGCAAGAGAAGAGCGAGAAAGAGAAGAGGTCGATAGATTTAGCCAAAATATTGAACTCGACGGCGCCTGTCACTGTACTGTTCACTGATTTCATTTTTTTAGTGGTTCTAGGCATCATCACTTGGTTGATTCTCCGCGTAGCTTCCGACCCCTCGGGCAGGGAGGCAGTGCCGATAAACGCATTGGTGTCGCTTCTAGGCGCTTTATGCGGTTGGGTCGTAGGTACGGGGCTTGCGCCGTACACTGCAGCAGAGGGTCGACGGTTCCGAGAAATCTCTGTCACCGCGTCGGCCTTTTTGTCTGGCTACATCGTGAGCAAGTTGGAGCGGCTCCTTGATGCAGCATTGCTTCAGCAACCAGCTCAGCACGCTGTCGCTTGGGAACGTGCTGGACTCTTTTTGGCTGCTTTCTTGGCGACGGTAATAACCGTATTTATCAATCGTTTTTATTCACCGACAACGAAGGCGCTCGATGTCATCGATGGCGCAAAGACTACGGAAAGTGCCCAAGAAAGTAGGGAGCAGAGTGAGCTACCCCGGGTTTGACAGACACTCATTTGGCCTCGCGATCAGCGAAGACCACGCGGGAAAAGGTGCTAGGGACAATGCCCGACACGGGGATGGGGCTGGGATGATGGGCTGACGCTGTTTGTGCGGATGATCGGCGAGTGCGAGTGCGGCGATGCTGCGGGTCATGGTCCGTCAACCGTGCTTCAATCTTGCCGGCATCCCGCAGCACGTGGTGCGGCGTAAGGGTGGCATAAGGGACAGATT
>DATNBD010000083.1:0-20154 GCA_035572155.1 Rhodoferax sp. | reverse complement strand
CCTGGCAGCGTGAAGCCGAGCGACTGCAGGGCGGACAGATTGTTGGACAGGTTGTTCATGCGCTCACATTCTCGCGGGTTGCCTGGAGCATCGCGGAGAGGGCACCGAAATGATAGCTCCTATCAATTAATTAGCTAAATCCAATTGGCATTTATTATTAATAATCCCTACCATACGTCATGTGTTGATTGATTCACGCAATCAGCAGGCCCTTTAACCGCACAGGAGTCCAGCATGACCGATCTAAAACGCCCCGAAATCAAGACCCTCGCCAATTTGGAAGCCGCCTTCGCCGGCGAATCCATGGCGCATATCAAGTACCGCTACTTCGCCAGACTCGCGCGCGAGATGGGTGACGAGGACACGGCCCGCACCTTTGAAGAAACTGCTGCCCAGGAGGTGATGCACGCCTTTGGCCACCTGGACCTGCTCTACCCCAAGGCCAGCATGACGCCCGCGAAGGCGCTGCAGATCGCGATCGACGGCGAGACCTACGAGTACACCGAGATGTACCCGGGCTTTCGCAAAACCGCCGAACTGGAGGGTCAAGCCGCCGCCGTGGCCGAGATGGATGAGCAGATCGAGGAGTCGAAAATGCATGCGGCACAATTCAGGGCCACGCTGGAAAAAGCCCAAAAGCGCTTTGCCGCGCTGGCCAGGGTGGAAGAGCGCCACGCGAACCACTACAAGGCCCGGCTGGCAAAAGTGCAGGCCGCACCCGTGGTGGCCCTGTAAAAGCCGCGCAGCCCCGCGACGTTCAGGGACTTGCGGCACATTGTGCGGCGCAAGTCCATCCAATACCGTGATAACCGCTTGATTTGGAGAACCCATGAGCAACCCCACCAAAACCTATATGTGCGTCGTTTGCGGCTTTGTCTATGACGAGGCCGCCGGCCGCCCGGGAGACGGCTTGCCCGCGGGCACCCGCTGGGCGGACGTGCCGGACAGCTGGAACTGTCCGGAGTGCGGCGCGGCCAAGGCCGACTTCGAACTCGTCGAAATCTGAAGCCGGTGACGCTGCCCGTCATCATCGTGGGCGCCGGCCTGGCCGGCTGGAGCACGGCGCGTGAACTGCGCAAACTCGACGGCGCCACGCCGGTTCTGCTGATCACCGCCGATCGCGGCGACTTCTACGCCAAGCCCTCCCTGTCAAATGCTTTCGCGCAGGGCCGCACGCCCGCGCAGCTGGTCGGCACGCCAGCCGACCAAATGGCGCAGACGCATCACGTGACGCTCATGGCGCACACGCAGGTGCTCGCGATCGATCCGGCGCGCGGTGTCGTGACGACCACGGGCGGCGAGTTCGCCTACCGCGACCTGGTATTGGCCACCGGCGCACAGCCGATCCGCGTGCCGATGGCGGGGAATGCGGCCGACCAGGTGCTGTCGGTCAACTCGCTGCAGGACTTCGAGGTTTTTCACGCCCGCGTGGCGAACACGCACGGCGCGGAAAATCGCGGCAAGCGCGTCGTCATCATGGGCGCCGGCCTGATCGGCTGCGAGTTCGCGAACGACCTGGCCGGCGCCGGCTACCGGGTCAGCGTGGTGGACCCGGCCGAGCGGCCGCTCGCGGCATTGCTACCGGCGTCCGCGGGCGAGGCGCTGCGCGACGCGCTGCACGGTCTGGGCATCGCGTGGCATTTCAATGCGACCGTGGCCGCCGTCGATCAGCAAACCTGCGGCGACCCGCCCGCGCTGCAAATTTCATTGTCAAATGACGTGCAAATCGTTGCTGACATTGTTTTGAGCGCTATAGGATTGAGAGCAGACACGACGCTCGCGCAGGCCGCCGGCCTGGCCTGCGAACGCGGCATCGTGGTGGACACGGCGCTGCAGACCAGCGCCGCGCATATCTACGCGCTGGGCGATGGCGCGCAGTATGCATCGGCGGGCAGCCGGACCCTGCCGTTCGTGATGCCGATCATGGGCGCGGCCCGGGCGCTGGCCGCCACGCTGGCGGGGCAGCGCACCGAGCTCGCCTTCCCGCTCATGCCGGTGACGGTGAAGACGCCCGCGTTGCCGATTGTGATCGCCACGCCCGCACCCGGCCTGCCAGGCCAATGGACCGGCCGCGAGCCCGGCCTGTGGCAATTCATCGGCACCCAGAACCAGTCGCTCGGCTTTGTGCTGACGGGCCCGCACACCTCACGGCGCACCGAGCAAAGCCGGCTGGTCCAGATGTGAGGCCGGTGGTTGCCCGAAGGCTTGTCGGGCGACGTGCGCCCACCCCCGGCGAGCCTCAGCCGGCGGTGTTGTCGAACACGGCCACCGGGATTTCGCCGGCCAGCGCTTGCAGCAGATTGGAAGTTGCCAGTACCGCCATGGCGTGGCGCGTTTCGTGCGTGGCCGAGCCGATGTGCGGAAACGCGGTGACGCGCGGGTGCGTACGCAGCCGCGAATCGAGCGACAGTGGCTCGGCCGCGAACACGTCCAGGCCGGCGGCGTACAGATGACTGCTATCGAGCGCGGCCAGCAGCGCCGCTTCGTCGACCGTGGCGCCGCGCCCGCCGTTAATGAAGATCGCGCCGGGTTTCATCTGCGCGAAGGCGCTCGCGTCGAGCAGGCCGCGCGTCGCATCGGACAGCGGCAGCACCGCGACGACGATGTCGGCGCGTGCGAGCAGTTCATCGAAGCTGGCGTACTGCGCGCGCTCCTCCAGCCCCGCCGCAGCCAGATCGACCGGCCGGCGCGCATGGTAGAGCACCGGCATGCCAAAGCCCAGCGCCGCGCGCCGCGCGAGCGCCTGCCCGATGCGGCCAAAGCCGAGGACGCCGAGTGTCTTGCCGTGCACGTCGCGGCCGAACAGCTCGGGGCCGATGTTCTGACGCCAGCGGCCTTCGCGCACCAGGTTCGCCAGCTCGATCAGTCGCCGGCTGGTGGCCATCATGAGCGCGAAGATCGTGTCGGCCACCGTCTCGGTCAGCACGTCGGGCGTATGGCACAACACGATGCCTCGCGCGCGCAGCGCGGCCAGCGGGTAGTTGTCGACGCCGACGGAGATGCTGGAGATCACTTCGAGCCGGGGCGCTTGGGCCAGCACCGCCGCGTCGATCGGGAAGCTGGAGCCGATCAGCCCTTGCGCGCCGGGAAGCGCGGCGTGGAAGGCGGCCATCTGCGCCGGCACGCGCGGATTCGCCACGGTCACATCGTGCAGCACCTGCAGCCGCGCCAGCTGGTCGGGCGGCAACTCGCGGAACACCAGCACATGTTTACGTGATGGGCTCATAGTCCGGCCGCCTCCAGTTCGGCGCGCGTGGGCAGGCCTTCGGTGTCGCCCAGCACCTGCACGGCGCGCGCGCCGATCCACGCGCCGCGCCGCACCGCGTCGGACACGCTGCGACCGGCCAGCAGGGCGCTGATCACGCCTACGGCAAAGCCATCGCCCGCGCCCACGGTGTCCACCACTTCGGCGACCGGAAAGCCAGGCACATGACCGCTGCCCACTGCGCCGTTGACCTCGCCGTCAAAGTAGGCGCCCTCGGCCCCGAGCTTGATGACCACCAGGCGCGCACCGGCCTGGCGGTAAAAGCGTGCAATGCCTTCGGGTGTGGTCTCGCCAGTCAGGAACCGGCCTTCCTCCAAGCCCGGCAACACCCAGTCTGCACGCACCGCCAAGTGGTTGACCCAGTGGCGCATCTGCTCGGGAGAGGACCAAAGCGTGGGCCGCAGGTTGGGGTCGAACGAGATGGTGCCGCCGGCCGCTCGCACCACGTCGATGCTCTTGCAGGCCGCCTGCAGGCAGCTCGTGGAGAGCGCGGCAAACACGCCGGTGGCGTGCAAGTGGCGTACCTCACCCAGCCAGGCTGGATCGACGTCGGCTGGCCCCATGTGGCTGGCCGCAGACCCGGCGCGGTGGTACTCGACGGGCGGGTCGCTGCCGTCAGTGACGCGGCCTTTAAATTGAAAGCCGGTGCGCTGCGTGTCGTCGCACACGACCTTGGCGCAGTCGATCCCCTCGTGCCGAAACTCGGTCAACAGGTAGCGCGCCATGGAATCGGCACCGAGCCGGCTGGCCCAGCCGACCTTGAGCCCGAGGCGCGCGAGACCGATGGCCACATTGGTCTCGGCACCCGCAGTGCGCTTGTGAAAGGCCTGGGCCTGTTCCAGCGGGCCGGGGCGATCGGCCACCAGCAGCACCATGGCCTCGCCAAACGTGACGACGTCGAGTGCCCGGTCCACCGTTTCACCCACCCAGGGGGCCAGTGCGACTTGGGCCGGCCCGGCCCCACTCCAGCGCTGCTCCTCAGGAGGCCGCATGGTGCGAGCTCAGGATCTGGCCCAGGAAGTTGCGCGTTGTTTCGTGCTGCGGATGGCTGAAGAACTCCTGCGGCGGCGCCTGCTCGACGATCTTGCCGCCGGCCATGAAGATCACGCGGTCCGCCACGCTGCGGGCAAAACCCATCTCGTGCGTCACGCACAGCATGGTCATGCCGTCGTCGGCCAGGCTGATCATGGTGTCCAGCACTTCCTTGACCATCTCGGGGTCGAGCGCCGAGGTGGGCTCGTCGAACAACATGATCTTGGGCGTCATGCACAGGGCTCTGGCAATCGCCACGCGCTGCTGCTGCCCGCCCGAGAGCTGGCTCGGGTATTTGTGCGCCTGCTCGGGAATGCGCACGCGCGTGAGGTATTTCATCGCGATGGCTTCGGCATCTTGCCGGCTCAAGCGGCGCGAGCGCATCGGCGCCAGCATGCAATTTTGCAAGATGGTCAAGTGCGGAAACAGGTTGAACTGCTGGAACACCATGCCCACTTCCTGGCGCACCGAATCGACATTGCGCCCGCCCGCGGTCAGGTCGATGCCATCGACCACGATGCGGCCCTTTTGCACCGTTTCCAGCCGGTTGATGCAGCGGATCAGCGTGGATTTGCCCGAGCCCGACGGCCCGCACACCACGATGCGCTCGCCGGCGCGCACCTGCAGGTGGATGTCGGTCAGTACCTGGAAATGGCCGAACCACTTGTCCACCGCTTCGATGCGGATGATGGGCTCGGCGCCGGCCTGTGCGCTGTCGGTGACGTCGGTCATGGCGGCTCCGCGCTTCAGGAGCCCTTCATCACCGGGAAGTCGGTGCCGAGCCACTTCTGGTACAGCTTGTTCAGCTCGCCATTGGCCTTGTTGCGCTCGACAAAGTCGTTCACCGCCTTGAGCAGTTCCGTCTGCCCGGGGCGCAGCGCCACGGCCATTTCCTGCTGGCGCAGCACGAATTTTTCGTCGTAGGTGTTGGCGGGCGCGCGCTTGGCAATTTGCGCCGCCACGGTGGTCGAACAGCCGATGGCGTCGACCTGACCCGACATCAGCGCCTGCATGGCCGACGCGTCGTCATCGAAACGACTGATCTTGGTGCCTGCCGGAGCCACGGCCGTCAGCGCAATATCCTGCGTGCTGGCTCGCGCCACACCCACGCGCAAGCCCTTAAGGTCAGCCGGAGCCTTGACCGGGAGCTTCTTGAGGCCATACAGCACGATGGTCGCGGCTGAATACGGCTTGGAGAACTGCACCTGCTTGGCACGCTCGGGCGTGATCGCAAGAGAGGCCACCAGCAGATCGACCTTGTTGGTGATCAGGAACGGAATGCGGTTCGGCCCCGTGACCGGCACCAGCTTCAGTTTGACGCCCAGGTCCTTTGCGAGCAGCCTTGCCACATCGGCGTCATAGCCATCGGGCTGATTGCTGCTGTTAAGCGTGCCGTAGGGCGGAAAATCGACCAGCAGGCCCACCGTGATCTCGCCTTTCTTCTTGATGTCTTCGACCGTCTGTGCGCAGGCGCTGGACAGCCACGCGGGCAGCGCGGCCGTGAGGCCCAGAGCAACTGCGGTCGAGCCAAAGTGGCGGCGGTTTTGAGTATGAATCATGGTGATGTCTCCGTGGTTAAGGTCGGGGGGTTGGGAGTGATTCGTGATCAAGGGAATTGATCTTCAAGGCGCGAGAGCCGTTTTGTGGCGGCGCTCCATTCTTGCGGCCAGCAGCGACAGCGGCCAGCACAGCAGGAAGTAAATCGCCGCCACGACACTGAATACGATGAGCGGCTGGAAGGTGGCATTGTTGATGATCTGGCCGGCCCGCGTGACTTCAGTAAAGCCGATGATTGCGGCGAGTGACGTGCCCTTGATGATCTGCACCATGTACCCGACGGTGGGGGCAACCGCAATGCGCAGAGCCTGCGGCAGAACTACGTCGCGCATGCGAGAACTGTAGGACAGGCTGAGCGCCTGCGCGGCCTCCCATTGGCCGCGTGGCACGGCTTCGATGCAGCCGCGCCAGATCTGCCCGAGGAAAGCGCTGCTGTTGAGCACCAGCGCAGCGCCTGCCGCAATCCACGGATTGATATCGAAACCGAGCACCGGCGCGCCGAAGAAGATCAGGAACAGCTGCAGCAGCAGCGGCGTGCCCTGGAACAGCTGAATGAAGCCGGCTGACAAGGTGCGCAGCGGCGCGCTACCGGAAGTTCGGGCCAGCGCGATCGCCAGGCCGCCGATGGCACCGCCGATGAAGGCAATGAGCGACAGCGCCAGTGTCCAGCGGGCGGCCTCGAGGATGAACAGGAATTCGGGTGTGCCGAAGGTGCGCATGGTATGGCGGTTACCGGTGGTCGGGGTAATTCAGCCCCCACCGATAGACCAGCTTGAAGAGCGAAGAGAAGGACAACGCCAGCACCAGGTAGATGACGGTAACCACGATGTATATCTCGAAGCTGCGAAAGGTTTGCGACTGCAGGTTGTCGGCCACTGAGGTCAGGTCATCAGCGGAGATGACTGAAACCACACTCGAGCTCAGCATCAACAGGATGAACTGGCTGCACAGGGCGGGGTAGATCGCCTTCAGCGCCGGCTTGAGTATGACGAGGCGGAAGATTTCGTGCCGCTTGAGGTTGAGCGCCAGACCGGCCTCGATCTGGCCCTTGGGAATCGCTTCGATTCCGGCGCGGATAATCTCGGTGGCGTAGGCTCCCAGGTTGACAGTCATGGCCGTAAGGGCCGCTGTTTGCGCCGACCAGCGCAGACCGATCGCGGGCAGCGCGAAAAAGAAAAAGAACAGTTGCACCAGGAATGGCGTGTTGCGAATCAGCTCGATGTAGGCATTGATCAGAAAGCGCACAGGACCGGGCCCCGAGGTCTTGCCCCAGGCGCATACGATCGCCACAGCCAAGCCACCCAGCATCGCCAGGAAGGACAGCTGGAGCGTGATCCAGGTTCCCCGCAGCAGCAGTGGCCAAGCCGCGAAGACGGCGCCGAATTGAAAGGTGTAGTTCACTGTTTGCCGACCGGCTTGATGGCAGTTGTATAAAGTCACTGCGACCACTGCGCGTCTCTGAAACCGGTTTCAGATTTTAATGATGCAGTATCGGCTCGGCATTGGTAATTACCCTTGCCGTGGTGTTATGTGGTCAGCATTCAGGCCCCCGGGCTGCGATGAGCCGCGTGCCACCAAGCGTCCGGGCAGCAGGATATCGTGCGGCGCATGGTCAGCCCCCTGTAGCCGTCCCAGCACACATTCGGCCGCCAGCCGGCCCAGATCGTCGGTGGGCTGTGCAATGGTGGTCAGACCCGGCCCCACGAACGGCGCCCAATCGGTGTCATCGAAGCCGACCAAGCCGATTTCGGCGCCCAGGCGCCAACCTAGGCGCGCTGCGGCCGCCACCAGCCGCAGCGTGATCACGGCATTGCCCGACAGCACGGCAAATGGGCGGCCGGCGGCGCGCCGGCGCAGTGCGCGCAGCGCCAGCTCCAGCGCTTGCGGGTCCGCTTCGGTGCTCTCGCAGGTGTCGCAGACGATCCCTGGCCGCTGCTCGCGCATGAAGGCGCAAAACGCTTGCTGACGCTCCAGGCGCGAACTCACACCATGCACCGGCTCGCTGACAAACAGCAGCTCGCCATAGCCAGACTCGACCAGATGCTGGGCGCCAAGCTGGATCGCCGCGGCGTTGTCGAGTGATACGAAGTCGCAGCGCAGGTCATCGTGGCGGCGGTCCACCATGACCACCGGTTTGCCGCAGCGAACCGCCTCGGCCACGGCGCCCGAGTCGTCGCCGACGCGGTTCAGGATGAAGCCTTCGACGTGGTAGGACAACAAGGCCTCGATCGCCTCGCGCTCGCGCCCTTTGTCATTGCCAAGGTTGAACAGCATCACTAGATAGCCCGCGTCTTGGCAGGCCCTTTCCGCACCACGCAGGACCGCCACCGAATAGGGGTTGGTGATGTCGGCTACCACCAGCCCGATCAGCCGCGAGCGGCCGCGCTTGAGCGCCTGTGCCATCGGACTGGGCGTATAGCGCAGCGTCGCAATAGCGGTCTGCACCCGCGCCGCGATGTCCGGCGTGAGCAACTCATCACGCCGATTCAGAAAACGCGATACCGTGGCCTTGGAGACCCCGGCCGCATGCGCCACGTCGGCAATGGTCACGCGAGCCGCAGGCGGTATCGGCTTCCGAATCGGGGGAGCATTTAAAGTGAGCATGGCGTAGCGTGCGGTCCGGCAGTGGCGCCAGATTGAAACCAGTTTCAGCGATGGTAACGCCTGACGCAAAATCGTTCCCGTATCTGCAGCTGCGATCCTCGCCATGGCGCGCCTACAATCGAATTCATTTTGAAGCCGGCGGACTTTTGCACAGGCGTGAGTCCGTTCGGCACAGGAGACACCGCATGTCCAGCACCCCGGTCAACCCCCAGGAACATCGCGCCGAGCGGCGCACCGCCGCGCTCGAATACCACGAGTTTCCCACCCCCGGCAAGATCGCCATCGCGGCCACCAAGCAACTGCTGAACCAGCACGACCTGGGCCTGGCCTACACGCCCGGCGTGGCCGCGCCCTGCGAGGAAATCGTCAAGAACCCCGACGACGCGTTCCGCTACACCAGCCGCGGCAACCTGGTCGCGGTGGTCACCAACGGCACGGCGGTGCTGGGCCTGGGCGACATCGGCCCGCTCGCCGCCAAGCCTGTGATGGAAGGCAAGGGGGTGCTGTTCAAGAAATTCGCCGGCATCGATGTGTTCGACATCGAGATCGACGAGAAGCACGACCTGGACAAGCTGGTCGACATCATTGCCGCGCTGGAGCCCACCTTTGGCGGCATCAACCTGGAAGACATCAAGGCGCCGGATTGTTTCTACGTGGAGCGCAAGCTGCGCGAGCGCATGAAGATCCCGGTGTTCCACGACGACCAGCACGGGACGGCCATCTGCGTCGGCGCCGCGATTCTGAATGGGTTGCGGGTAGCGGGCAAGGACCTGAAGAAGGTCAAGCTGGTGACGTCTGGCGCGGGGGCGGCGGCGCTGGCCTGCCTGGGCCTGTTGCTCAAGCTGGGGGTTCCGCGCGGCAACATTTACGTGACCGACCTGGCCGGCGTGGTGTATGAGGGACGCACCGAGCTCATGGACGAGGACAAGATCCGGTACGCGCAGAAAACCCCGGCGCGCACGCTGGGCGAGATCATCGAAGGTGCGGATGTGTTTCTGGGCCTGTCGGCCGGCGGGGTGCTCAAGCCCGAGATGGTCCGCAAGATGGCGGCGCGCCCGCTGATCCTCGCACTCGCCAATCCGAATCCGGAAATCACCCCGGAGGAGGCGCGGGCGGTGCGCGACGACGTCATCATGGCCACGGGCCGCAGCGACTACCCGAACCAAGTCAACAACGTGCTGTGCTTTCCGTACATCTTCCGCGGCGCGCTGGATGCGGGCGCATCGACCATCACGGTCGAGATGGAAATCGCGGCGGTGCGGGCCATCGCGGATCTGGCGCAGGCCGAGCAAAGCGAGGTCGTGGCCGCCGCTTACTCCGGCGAGCCGCTCGCGTTCGGCCCCGACTACCTGATCCCCAAGCCGTTCGATCCGCGCCTGATGACGATGATCGCGCCGGCGGTGGCGCAGGCGGCTGCCGACAGCGGCGTGGCGCGGCGACCGGTGCAGGACATGGCGGCCTACCGCGACCGGCTGCAAAGTTTCGTGTATGCCTCGGGCACCACCATGAAACCGATCTATGCGGCGGCCAAGCTGGCCCCGAGAAAACGCGTGGCCTACGCGGAAGGCGAAGAGGAGCGCGTGCTGCGCGCCGCGCAGATCGTGGTGGACGAAGGTCTGGCGCGCCCGACCCTGATCGGCCGCCCGGCCATCATCGCGCGGCGCATCGAAAAATTCGGCCTGCGGCTCAAGCAGGACCGGGACTACGACGTCGTGAACGTCGAGCAGGATCATCGCTACCACGACTTCTGGCAGACCTATCACCGCCTGACCGAGCGCAAGGGCGTCACGGTGCAGATGGCCAAGATCGAGATGCGCCGGCGCCTCTCGCTGATCAGTTTCATGCTGCTGGAAAAGGGCGAGGTGGATGGTGTCATCTGCGGCACCTGGGGCACCACGGGAATGCACCTCGTGTACCTGGACCAGGTGATCGGCAAGCGGCCGGGCGTGTGCACCTACGCCTGCATGAACGGGCTGCTGCTTCCGCAAGGACTGGTTTTTCTGGTGGACACCCATGTCAACTACGACCCCAGCGCCGAGCAGCTGGCCGAGATCACCATGATGGCGGCCGAGGAAATGATGCGTTTTGGCGTTCATCCGAAAGCCGCGCTGCTGAGTCACTCCAACTTCGGATCGAGCAACCAGCCCAGCGCGCTGAAGATGCGCCAGACGCTCGATCTGTTGCGGGGGAAGGCGCCGTGGCTGGAAGTGGACGGCGAAATGCATGGCGACGTCGCGCTGGACGGCAAGGCGCGCCAGCACCAGATTCCCGGCAGCACGCTGGTCGGCAACGCCAACTTGCTGGTGCTGCCGAACATCGATGCGGCGAATATCTCGTACAACCTGCTGAAAACGGCGGCGGGCGGCAACATCGCCATCGGCCCGGTGCTGCTGGGCGCCGCCAAACCGGTGCACATTCTGACGGCCAGCACCACGGTGCGGCGCATTGTCAACATGACGGCCTTGACGGTGGCCGATGCGAATGCTTCCCGATAGGCTGTTTTTAGACAGCAAGCACTAACTTTTTAGACTCAAAACCCTGCCAACGCCTGCCCAAATTTTGGGCAGGCGCTTGCATTTGCAGGGCACTTGCGGCACACTAGCGGCTTGAAATTTCCGGGTTAACCCGGGGTTTCCGAAAGGTGTGTGCATGTTGCGAGCCGCAACTCCCAGAACAAACAAATCGGGACTCGCGTTAATTTTTTTGGCAGCGATGCTGTTCGGCACCAGTTTGGTGCAAGCCAGACAGTCCCTGCCGGCGAATGATCTGGCGACGATTTCCGTCGCCGAACTGCCCCGGCAAGGGCGCGAAACCTATCAGCTGATTCGCCAGGGCGGGCCGTTTCCGTATGACAAGGACGGCGTGGTATTTGGCAATCGCGAGCGGCAGTTGCCGCCGCAGGCGCGCGGCTATTACCACGAGTACACGGTGCGGACACCTCGCGCACGCAACCGGGGCGCGCGGCGCATTGTGTGCGGTGGGCGCGTGCAGGTACCGGACGTCTGCTACTACACGGGCGACCATTACGTCAGTTTTCGCCGCATCGTCGAATGAGGGTGCGGCAAGGGAATCAGCCTGAAAAACCGGGGTCTCGGCCCAAAAGACCGAGTTGAGTTTATGACTATAGAAAGTGAAGCGGAGATGGATACACCACTTCGTACCGTAAGAACCAACATCGTGCAGTCCATCCGCGCGTTTCGCGTGCAGGAGCTGCAGGACGCTGCCCAGCATCTGGGCCAGCACTTCTTGTACGCGAATCTCGCCAGTGCGCAGAGCAAGCAGGACGTGCTGGACCTGATCGCCCAGCAATTCACCTTTCCGGCGCATTTCGGCAAGAATTTCGATGCGCTCTACGACTGCATGACCGACCCGCTGCACAAGTCCGGCCCGCAACCCGGCTTTGTCATTGTGCTGGAGCAAATCCCGGCGAACGGCAAGTTCGACAAGGAGGCGCGCGAGCAGTTGCTGGACATCTTCCGCGACGCCGCGGACTATTGGGGGGATCGAAAAATACCCTTCCGGTGCTTCTATTCTTTTCTGTAGCCCGTTCTGCACACACCAGCCAAGCAGAACGGGCGAAAGAGGCAAGCACCGATGGCAAGAGCGGCGCGGCACCCGCCGGCATCGATCTGACAACCGAGGCAGGCGAAAAAATGCCGACCGACCTGCTGGTCGACATCTCGCCCCTGGCGCTGCGCATGAGCAGCCCGTTCAATTCGGGCTACTGGCTCGCGGCCGCCTGAACGGCCCGGCGCCGTCCGCAGCCGCAGGCACGGCGGTCAGTCAACGCCGCCAACCGCCCGTCCGGGCGGGCTTTTTCATGGGCGCACGGCGCGCATCGGCGCCAGCGCCAATTCCAGATACTCGTGCACCGGCACCTCTTCGGCGCGGCGCTGCACGTCAAACCGGCCGGAAAACCCGTTTTCCTCCAGCCATTGGCCCAAGGTATGGCGCAACAACTTGCGGCGCTGGCTGAACGCGACCCGGACAATTTCGCCCAGCCTGTCCGCATCCACCGGCGCCGGGTCTGGCAACGGGACCATGCGCACCACCGCGCTGTTCACCCGCGGCGGCGGCTCGAACGACTCGGGCGGCACCGGCAGCAGGTTTTCCATGGCATAGCGCCATTGCAGCATGACCGAGAGACGCCCATAGTCGCGGGTCGCAGGTCGCGCCACCATGCGCAGGACGACTTCCTTTTGCAGCATGAAATGCTGGTCCCGGATCACGTCCACGTAGCGAAGCAGATGAAACAGGATGGGCGTAGAGATGTTATAGGGGAGATTCCCGACCACGCGCAGCCGGTCACTATTTACTATCGAACCAATAGCTGGGTGTGCTTTTGCAACAAGGGCAAAGTCCACTTTCAGCACATCATCTTCGATGACCGACAACTGGCTATGTGCACGCAGGCGCCGTGCCAGATCCCGGTCCAGCTCGATCACCGTGAGATGGCCGAGCCGCTCCGCCAGCGGCTGTGTCAGGGCCGCCAGGCCGGGGCCGATCTCCACCATGGCCTGGCCCGGCTGCGGTGCAATCTCGCGCACGATGGCTTCGATGATGGCCACGTCGGCCAGAAAATGCTGGCCGAAGCGCTTGCGCGGGACGTGGGCCACATTCACTGGGGCGGATCGCGATATTCGACATAGGCGCGCCCGCGCAGATCCTGCACCCAGGTTGCTTCCGCGAGGGCGAGCTTTTTCTGGGACAGGATGTTGTGCGCGACCTGCCGTTTTTGCTGGTCGGTCAGCTTCTCCACGCGCCGCCCCAGTAACTGGATCAGATGCACCCCGAACCGGGTGGTCACCGGCTGGCTGATCTCGTCCGGCGCCAGTTCATTCAGCGCGGCCTCGAACTCCGGCACGTATTGCCCCGGATTGGACCAGCCCAGATCGCCGCCCTTGGCCGCGCTGGCGGGGTCCTGCGAATACTCGTGCGCCAGCGTGGCGAAGTCGGCCTGCTTGGCCAGGATGCGGCTGCGGAAGTCGCTCAGCCGGGCGCGGGCCTGCGCCTCGCTCAGCTGCGGCCCGACGCGCAGCAGGATATGCCTTGCATGGGTTTGCGTAATGGTCTCGGGCATGTCGGCGCGCTCGCGGTCGACCACCTTGAGGATGTGAAAGCCCGCCGGCGAGCGCACCGGCCCGACGACGCTGCCGACTGGCGCGTCACGCGTCGCCTGCACGAACAGGGCCGGGTAGCGGTCGTCCGGGCGCAAGCCCATCTGGCCGCCGTTGCTGCGGCTGGCGCCCGAGTATTCGTTGACCAGGGCGGCAAAGTCGTCGCCGGCGCGGGCGCGCTCCACCACCTTCTGGGCCAGCGCCTGCAGCGTCTTGACCTGTGCCTCGGTGGCGCCTTCCGGGACCACCACCAGCACCTGCGCCAGATTGATTTCCAGGCCGCTGTTGTCGCTGCCTGCCTGGTTGTCCTGAAGAAATTGATCGACCTCGAGGTCGCTTACGGTAACCTTCGGGTTCACCTCGCGCTCGCGCAATCTGGACAGCAGGATCTGGTCGCGCAATTCGCTGCGAAACTGCTTGGGGTCGATGCCCTGGCTCGCAAGCCCGCGCAGCAGGGTGGGCACATCCACCTGGTTTTGCTGCGCCACGTTCTGCTCGGCCTGGTCGATGCTGGCCGGATCCACCGTCAAGCCCACGTCCTTCGCCTCCTGCAGCTGGGTCGCTTCGTTGATCATGCTCTCCAGCACCTGGTGCACCAGCACGTCGTGCGGCGGCACGGGCCTGCCCTGCCGCGTCAATTGCTGCTCGATGAGCCGCAGCCGCGCCTGCACCTGGTTGTTGGTGATCGGCTCCGAATTCACGACGGCCACAATGTAGTCGGCCTGGCGCGGCGCGCCGGACGCCTGCACGGGCTCCGGTACGTGCAACGTGGCCGCGCCGGTAGTGGGCTGCGGCGACAGCCGCAGACCCTGGGCCAGGACGGACGAAGCCATCCAGGTCATCAGGCCGGCCAGAATAAGAGTGAGAGCGACGGCGCGTTTGATCATGTTGCTGGCATTCGAGTAGGTCAATCTTGTATCAGTCGTAATTGCTGAAGCGGCTGGGGGGCGTGGTTTGCTGGCGCAGGTAATCGTAGCCCGGAATATTCAGGCGCAGCGTCTGCGTCGGGTTCGAACCCAGACGCGAAAAGCCCACGAACTCGAGCTGGAACTGGATGCTCTTGTTGGTGGTCAAGGTGCTGGTGATCAGCTGTTCGAGCAGGACCCGTCCGATCCAGCACCCCGCATCGTACTCAAATCCGACCACGGTGTTCACCAGCTTGTGATCCAGCAGGCTGTAATTCAGGCGGCCCACGCTGTACCAGCGCCCCGCACCCTGCCCGCGCCCCGCGCCCAGGTCCTGCCCCTTGTCGCCCCACAGGTCGTTGATCGGCCACTGCCAGCTGACGTCCCACTGCACGGTGGAATTGCTGGGCGTGATGGTGTCGATGTACCGGGTATAGGCGGCATTCACAACCCGGTAACTGCCGGGGCTGTAATGCCCGCCGACCGAGGAGCTGATCGAGTCGTGGGTTTTGAGGTTGATCTGCTCCGACGCATCGAACGACCACTGCGGCGTCCAGTTGATGGTGGTCCCGAGCAGCAGGTCGCTGAACCCGGCCGGGTCCGGCGTGCCGCCCGGCAGCGTGACCTGTTGCTCCTTGAAACGCAAGCGCTGCGCGATCCCGAACTTGGCGGTCTCCGCGCCGGTGTCGGGATCCAGCAGCCGGCTGGTAACGCCCAGCGTCAACAGGTTGTTGTCCGAAATGCGGTCGTAGCCGCTGAACGCGTTTTCGGTGAAGACGGTGGCGAAGTTAAAGTCGTTCAAGGCCGAGTCGTAGTTCGGCAGCAGGCTCTGGTTGCGATACGGCGTGTACACATAGAAGGCGCGCGGCTCCAGCGTCTGCGTGAAATTGCGGCCGAAGAAGCGGGTGTCGCGCTGGAACAGCAGGCCGTTGTCCAGGCTGAAGGTGGGCACCACGCGCGAGGCGCTGCTGGCGCCGTTGGCGAGCGGTGTGTCGAATTCGTAGCTGGCGGCGTTCAGCTGCACCTTCGGTATCACGAACCAGCCCGGGGCCTGCCAGGGGTGGCTGATCTGCGCGAGCAGGAACGAGCGCTGCGCGTTCGGCTGAAGCTCCAGCGCGGGATCGGCGCTGAAATGCGTGTAGTCGCCCGTCAGCGAATAGTCGAAGCCGCCCACATCCAGCCGCGTGTAGGCGCCGGTCAGATGGGGCAGCTGATCGTAAGGCGGCGTGATGGGCGAGCCCGGTTCCTGCAGCGTCTGCCACTTGAGCATGCGCGCGCTCGCCGAAAAATGGCCCCGCCCCCACGTCAGCGACGCATCGTTCGGCAGCACCTGCTGGATCAGCGAGGGCAGGGCATGCGGAAAATCGATCGCGTAATTGTCGTCGCTGACCCGGTTCAGATTGAGGTTGAAGCCGAGGTTGCCGATCGCCGCAATGCCGGTGTTGATCGTGCCCGAGTCGGTGCTGGCATACGACCAGCGGTCCCGGTCCCGCAGCGCGTCGCTGGGCATGTAGTTGGCCGTCACCTGGCCCCGGTACGGTATTTCGAGATAGCGGAATTCAGCGCCCAGATTGAGGCCGCGCCGGCTCATCAGGTCCGGATACAGCGTCGCATCGCGGTTCGGTGCGATGTCCCAGTAGTACGGCTGAATGACCTCCAGGCCGTTCACGCTGTCGAGCCCCACGGTGGGGGGCAGCAGCCCCGACATGCGCTTGTCGGTCAGCGGAAAACTCATGTTGGGAAACGGCAGGATCGGCACGTTCTTGAAGAGCAGCTGCGCGCCCTGGGCCTTGCCCATTTCGTCGTCCGTGTCGAACTGCAGCGTGGTGGCCTTGAAGATCCAGGCCGGCATCCAGTTCGGACCGGGCTGGCGCTGGCAGGTGGTATAGGTCGCGTTGTGGGCCACCGAATGGGCGTCGTCGATGAAGTCGATGCGCGACGCGTGGCCATAGCCGGTGTTCAGGAAACGGTAGTTGGGGGAGGTGAAAAAGCCTTCGAACGCATCGACCTTGAGTTGCAGCGCCGGGCCGTCGTAGACGTTGCCGTCACGGTTCAGATGGACATGCCCCTGCGCGCGCGCCAGGTCCTGCGGCTGGTTGTAGTCGAGCCGGTCGGCACGGATCATCGTGTCACCGCGGCGCAGCTCGGCGTTGCCATCCACCTCGGTGTTCAGCTCCGTCTCGCCCGACGCGTGGTCGCCGGACACAAATATCGGCAACTGCTGGCGCAGCGCCGGTGGAATTTTCTCCTGCAGCAGCAAACTGCGCTGCAGCACCAGCGGCGCGTCGTCCAGCGCCTGGGCCAGCACCGGCATGCCATGCAGCAGCGCACACGCCACCCAGGCCACCGGCGTGCGGACGAAACGGCGGCGCAGCGCCTGGCGTTCGGGTCCGTCCATCAAATCAAGGGGTCCATCAGGCGAGTCTGTCGGGGCAGTGGTGGATGAAAGAAAACCGGCCAGCCGGCGGGCCCGCGGCGGGCCTGGTTTGTAGAATGGATTATCCATGAGCCAAGTGAACCCGCCCCCGCTCCCGTCGCCCCCTGTTGCCGCTGCGGCGGGCGCCGTGGCCTGGCCTGATCCGCGGCGCGCAGCGGCCTTTCGGGCCTGGCTCGCCGGCATCGCGGCGCCGTATCAGCTGCGCGAGGCCACGCTGCGCACGGCCTCGGCCGATGCGAGCTTTCGGCGCTACCTGCGCATCGACTCGGGCGCCGGCGCCAGCTTCATCATCATGGACGCGCCGCCCGAGCGGGAAAACAGCGAGCCGTTCGTGCGGATCGCGCGGCTCATGCAAGAGGCTGGCCTGAACGTGCCGCGGGTGCTGGCCTGGGACGAAGCCGCCGGCTTCCTGCTGCTGAGCGACCTGGGGACGCGCACGCTGATCGAAGTGCTGGACCGGGAGCGGCCCCACGCCAACCAAGGTCTGTACCTGCGGGCGCTCGATGCCTTGCTGGCCTGGCAGCGCGCCTCGCGCCCCGGCGTGCTGCCGCCGTACGACGCGGTGCTGTTGCAGCGCGAGCTGGCGCTGTTCCCGGACTGGTACCTGGCGCGGCACCGCGGCGTCGCCGTGGAAGGCGCGCTGCGCGAGACGCTGGACAACACCTTTGCGACCATCGTCGCGCGCAACCTGGCCGCCCCCAGCGTGTATGTGCACCGCGACTTCATGCCCAGGAACTTGATGGCCCCCACGCTTGTCGCTTCGCGTACTGCGCTGCCCCCCGGGGGGGCTGGCCTTGCTTGGGGCGGCCCGGCGCGGCGGCCGATGACCCCCGAGCCGCCCGCCGAGGGAGCTGTCGACATGCGGCTGGGCGTGCTGGACTTCCAGGACGCAGTGTACGGCCCGATCACCTACGACATTGCGAGCCTGATGCGCGACGCATTCCTGAGCTGGGAGGAGGACTTCGTGCTCGACATCACCGTGCGCTACTGGGAACGCGCGCGCCAGGCCGGTCTCATGGACTTCGAGGACTGGCACAGCGACTTCGGCGCGTTCTACCGCGGCGTCGAATGGATGGGGCTGCAGCGCCATCTCAAGGTCGCGGGCATTTTTGCGCGCCTCACGCTGCGCGACGGCAAGCCGAAATACCTGCAGGATGCGCCGCGCTTCATCGGCTACATCCGCGCCACCGCAAGCCGCTACCGCGAACTCACACCCTTGCTGCGGTTGATCGACCGGGTCGAGGGCACGCAGGCCGCGACGGGCTATGCATTCGGCAGGATTTAGAGGAAAAGCGTCCCGAGCCCTTGTCTGTCATCAGCTTTCAGCTATTCCTTTCATAGTCTAACAATGTGATGCCGCGCTTTTACTGCCCCGTGCCACTGGCCGCCGGCGCCGTGCTGGAACTGCCTGCGCACGCCGCGCGCCATGTGCAGGTGCTGCGCCTGCAGCCGGGCCACGCCATCACGCTGTTCAACGGCGCGGGCGGCGAATGGGAGGCCCGCGTGACCCGCATGGGCCGCAGCGAAGTGCAGGCAGCCGTCGGCGCGCACCACGCAGTGGAGCGCGAAGCCGCGCGCACCGTACACCTGCTGGCCGCGATCAGCGCGAACGAGCGCATGGACTGGCTTGTGGAAAAGGCGACCGAGCTCGGTGCCGCCAGTCTGACGCCGCTGCTGGCCGAGCGCAGCGTGCTCAGGCTCGGAGGCGAGCGCGCCGACAAAAAACTCGCGCACTGGCGCGCCGTGGCCAGCGCCGCCTGCGAACAGTGCGGGCGCAATCGGGTGCCGCTGATTCACCCGGCGCAAAGCCTGGTCGACTGGCTGGAGCGCAGCCGCGCAGGGCGCACGCCGCCTGCTGCAACGCAAACACCGGCAAGTGGCACCCGCCTGCTGCTGTCGCTGCAAGGGGACGCCCGCACGCTGCGCGAAGTCGCGGCGGGCGTCGGCCCCGTGACGCTGCTCTCCGGCCCCGAAGGTGGCCTGACGGAGCCCGAACAGGCGGCCGCGCTGGCGGCTGGCTTCGTGCCGGTAACGCTGGGCCCGCGCGTGCTGCGCGCCGAGACCGCGCCGCTGGCGGCGCTCGCCGCGCTTACGCTGTAGTGCCGCGCCGATTCCGCCAAAGGCACCGCGACGGCCAGATGACGGGTGCAGCGCCCGACTTGCGGACCGGCGGCGCAACATACACAATGTGCAAGGCGAACATTTCGTTCCCTCTGAAAGGACACATCATGGGCTTGCTCGATTCAGTGATAGGCGCGTTGTCGGGCGGACAACAGGCACAGGGCGGCTTGGGTAGCCTGGTCAGCATGGCGGCCAACAATCCGCAGATGCTGCAGGCGGTGACCGGCCTGCTGGGCAACGACGGCGAACACGGCGGCCTGGGCGGCCTGGTCTCGAAATTCGAACAGGCGGGGCTCGGCAACGTGGTGGGCTCCTGGATCGGCAACGGACAGAATCAGCCGGTCACCGGCGACCAACTCACCCAGGTGCTGGGCTCGGGCGCCGTCGCCAACGTCGCGGCCAAATTGGGCGTCAGCCCCGACCAGGCGGCCGGTCAGCTGTCGAGCATCCTGCCGGGCCTGATCAATCACCTCACGCCAAATGGCCAGGCTCCGGCAGGCGGACTCGGCAACTCGGGGGAGCTGATGAGCATGCTCGGTGGGTTACTGCAAAAACAGTAGCTAACTATCATTGACCGGCTTTGGCTTCCCGGTCTTTTCACCATCATTTCCGCGGTCACGCGGGAAAGCGCTGGTCCAGCCAGCTTTGCAGCAGGGCGAACACGGGCTCGGCATCGCGTTCGTTGAAGATCTCGTGGTAGAGATCGTCAAAACATCTCGATGTCAGCACCTGCTTCGGCGCCGCGGCGGCAAAGGCGGCGCTGCCCGCAGGATTCACCAGCTTGTCCTGTCCTGCCCACAGCAGCAGGGTCGGCACGCTCCAGTGCGGCGCTTGCTCCAGCGTGGCGGGCCCCGCCTGCGCCAGAAACAGCGCCAGCCGGGCCGCGATCCGGTCATGCACGCGCGGATCGGCCCGGTAGGCGGCCGCCACGGCGGGATCGTGCGAGAGAAACCGGGTATCCAGCCCATTGCCGACGCGCAGATTCGGGACCAGTTTGGGCAGCGTGGCGACCAGGAACTTCTGAAAGCCGCTGAGCCCGACGTCCAGCGCGGGTGACGACAGCACCAGCGCGTCCACCGGCCGCTGCTGGAGCGAGACGAAGCGCGCGGCCACCAG
>DATNBD010000082.1:0-2569 GCA_035572155.1 Rhodoferax sp. | reverse complement strand
CTGGGTGCTCGCCACCGAGCTGTGGGAGAAGCCGAACCGGCGCAACTGGTTCGGCGGCGGCTACGACCACGCCGGCATCCACAGCGTGCTGGTCGATCCGCGCGACGCGCGCCATATCACCGTTGCGATCTCGTGTGGCGGCGTCTGGCAAAGCCGCGACGACGGTGCGAGCTGGAGCGCGACCACGCGCGGCATGAAGGCCGGCTATGTGCCGGCCGAGAGCGCCGAAAACCCCGATATGCAGGATCCGCATTGCCTGGTGCAGTGCTCCGGTCAGCCCGATGCGCTCTGGGTGCAGCACCACGATGGCATGTACCGCTCGGGCGATGGCGGGCAGAACTGGCAGCGGATCGCGCGGCCGGCGCCGTCGGACTTCGGCTTTGCGGTCGCCAGCGACCCGAACGATGCGAAGCGTGCCTGGTTCGTGCCGGCGCAGGCCGACGCCTGCCGCATCCCGGTCGGCGCGAGCATGGTCGTGACCCGCACCGACGACGGCGGCGCGACGTTTCGGGCTTTCGGAGCGGGGCTGCCGCGGGAGCACGCGTACCACTTGGTGTACCGGCATGGGCTGGACGTGGCGGCCGACGGCCGCACGCTGGCGATGGCATCGACCACCGGTGGCCTGTGGATCAGCGCCGACGCCGGCGAGCGCTGGCGGGCGCTCTCGACCGACCTGCCGCCGGCGGCGGCGCTTCGGTTCGTGACTTAGCGTTGCAGCGCTGCGCCAGCTGGCGCCAATTTTCACCAAGCAATTGCTTGCTGAAAATAAGCAAACTTGGTATCTTGCGGGGTTACGGGGCATCGCTACTCGCAGCGTTGCCGGAAATTCGCACCTGCCCGGGAGACACCATGGCACCCGATATCGGACTCGGAAACTGGCTGTACCAGCGCGCGCAGCGCACGCCGCAGCGCCGCGCGCTGGTGTTCGAGGGAAATAGCTGGACCTACGCCGAACTGCAGCAGCGCATCGACCGGCTCGCTGCGGCCCTGCGCGCCGGCGGCGTGTGCCACGGTGACCGGGTCGGCTTTCTCGGGTTGAACCAGCCGGCGTTCCTCGAGACGCTGTTCGCCGCGGCGCGTCTCGGCGCGGTGTTCGTGCCGCTGAATTTCCGGCTCGCCGGGCCGGAGCTCGACTACATCATCAACGACGCCGGCGTGCACACGCTGGTGGTCGACGCGCCGCACCGTCCCGTGATCGACGGCATCCGCGCGAAGCTGCCGTGCCGCCGCTATCTCTCGGCCGATCAGCCCGCGGACGGCTGGCCCGATATGGCCTCGCTGCTGGCGGCGCACGAGCCGCTGGCCTCGGGCGAGCTGGTCGCCGAAGACGAGGTCGCGCTCATCATGTACACCAGCGGCACCACGGGTCGGCCCAAGGGCGCGATGCTGACCCACGGCAACATCTGGTGGAACAACACGAACGGGCTGCTCACGATCGACCTGCTCGAAGACGACGTGTCGCTGGTCGTTGCGCCGCTGTTCCACATCGGCGGGTTGAACGTGACCACGCTCGTGACCTGGCAGAAGGGCGGCTGCCTGGTGCTGCACCGCGGCTTCGATCCGCAGCGCTTCCTCGAAGACGCGGCGAAATACCGGGTGACGACCACCTTCGCGGTGCCGGCGATGTTGCTGTTCGTCAGCCAGCACCCGGCGTTCGCGAGCGCCGATCTCTCCAGTATGCGAACTATCGTCTGCGGCGGCGCGCCCGTGCCCGAGCCGCTGATGCGCCTCTATGACAAGCGCGGCGTGCCGATCAACCAGGGCTACGGCCTGACCGAGACCGCGCCGATGGTGACTTTTCTTTCGCCGGAATGGGGGTTGAAGAAGATCGGTTCCGCCGGGCGCACACCGCCATTCTGCGAGGTGCGGATCGCGGCCGCCGACGGCCGGGTGCTGGCCGAGCCGGGCGAAAAGGGCGAGGTGCTGGCCCGCGGCCCGAACATCATGAAGGGCTACTGGAACAAACCCCAGGCCACCGCGGCGGCGATCGATGCCGAAGGGTGGTTCCATACCGGCGACATCGGGTATCTGGACGCCGACGGTTTCCTGTTCATCGCGGACCGGTTGAAAGACATGGTGATCTCAGGCGGCGAGAATGTCTATCCGGCCGAGGTCGAGAGCGTGCTGTACGAGCATCCGGCCGTTGCCGAGGTCGCGGTGATCGGCCTGCCCAGTCCGAACTGGGGCGAAGCGGTGGTCGCGGTGGTCGCGTGCAAGAGCGGCGCCAGCGTCGAGCTGGAGGCGCTGCGCGCGTTTGCCGAAGGGCGCCTGGCGCATTACAAGCTGCCCTCGCGGCTCGAGTTCGTCACCGCGCTGCCGCGCAACCCGGCCGGTAAGGTGCTGAAGTTCGAGTTGCGCGCGCGCTTCGGCGCGGCCGACCATCCGATTGGCTGAGGCATTGCCGCGCGCCGCCGCTTGGTCGCGCTGTGGTGTGGCCCTGGATTATGTGAGGGTCTGATCCGCAGCCTGCCGCGGCGGCCCGGATGAACCGTCATCCCAGCGAAAGACAAGCCCCGCCCTGGACCGTGTCGTCGCGATCAAACGGGCATTGGGATCGTCGGTGCCGGCG
>DATNBD010000081.1:0-2848 GCA_035572155.1 Rhodoferax sp. | reverse complement strand
CAGCATGGCGCCCTTGGCGACGCCCGTGGTGCCGCCGGTGTATTGCAGCACGGCCACGTCGTCGGGTTTGATGTCCGGCTTCTTGAAGGCACCGCGCGCACCCCGGGCCAGCGCGTCATTGAAGCGCACCGCGCCGGGCAGGCTGTAGGCCGGCACCATTTTCTTGACGTTGCGCACCACGTAGTTGACCAGCACGCCCTTGAGCAGGCCCAGCTGATCGCCCATGGCGCACAACACCACATGCTTGACGGGTGTGTTCGCAATGCACTGCTCAAGCGTCTTCGCGAAGTTTTCGATGATGACGATGGCCTTCGCGCCGGCGTCCTTGAGCTGATGCTCCAGCTCGCGCGGGGTGTACAGCGGATTCACGTTCACCACCACGAAGCCCGCGCGCAGGATGGCGGCCACCGCCACCGGGTACTGCGGCACGTTGGGCATCATGATGGCGACCCGGTCCCCCTGGGCCAGGCCCAGACCCTGCAGGTAGATGGCCAGGGACCGGCTCAGGCGGTCGGTCTGGGCATAGGAGATATTGCGCCCCATGAAGCTGTAGGCCACGCGGTCCGCGTACTGCTGGAAGCTTTCTTCCATCAGCGCCACCAGTGAAGGGTACTGGGTGGCATCGATGTCCGCGGGCACGCCGGGCGGATAACTCGTGAGCCAGATGCGATCCGTCATGTCGGGTCCCTCCTACTGTCAAAAAAAGTCGTGCGCCACGCGCCGGCTACTCAATAGCCTTGGCCATCTCCTCGACGATTTTCTTCGCATCGCCAAACACCATCATGGTTTTGTCCATGTAGAACAGCTCGTTGTCCAGGCCCGCATAGCCGGCCGCCATCGAGCGCTTGTTCACGATCACGGTCTTGGCCTTGTAGGCTTCCAGGATCGGCATGCCGTAGATCGGACTGCCCTTGGTGAGCGCGGCCGGATTCACCACGTCGTTCGCGCCCAGAATGATGGCCACGTCGGCCTGGCCGAACTCGCCGTTGATCTCCTCCATCTCGAACACCTGGTCATAGGGCACTTCGGCCTCGGCCAGCAGCACGTTCATGTGTCCTGGCATGCGCCCCGCCACCGGGTGGATCGCGTACTTCACGATGACGCCCTTTTCGGTGAGCTTTTCCGCCAGTTCCTTGACCGCGTGCTGGGCCCGCGCCACGGCCAGGCCATAGCCCGGCACGATCACCACGGTCTCGGCATTGCTGAGCACGAAGGCGGCATCGTCGGCGCTGCCGCTCTTGACCGGGCGCTGCTCCCTGGCGGCGCCGGCGCCGGCGGCCGGCTCGCCGCCGAATCCACCCAGGATCACGTTGAAGAACGAGCGGTTCATCGCCTTGCACATGATGTAGGAGAGGATCGCACCCGAGCTGCCCACCAGACTGCCGGCAATGATCAGCATCGAGTTGTTCAGCGAGAAACCAATGCCCGCTGCGGCCCAGCCCGAGTAGCTGTTGAGCATGGACACCACCACCGGCATGTCGGCGCCGCCGATCGGGATGATGATCAGCACACCCAGCACGAAGGCCAGCAAGAGCATCGGGAAGAACGCGGCCCAGCTCTCGGTCGACATGAACGTGATGCCCAGCGCGATGGTCAGCAGGCCCAGCACCAAATTGAGCAGGTGCTGGCCGGCAAACTGCACCGGCGCGCCCTGGAACAGGCGGAACTTGTACTTGCCGCTGAGCTTGCCGAAGGCAATCACGGAGCCGCTGAACGTGATCGCGCCGATGGCAGCGCCCAGAAACAGCTCCAGCCGGTTGCCGGTGGGAATGGCCGCCCCCTTCGCCAGCCCCTCCAGCAGCGCCGAAGGTTCGGCCACGGCTGCCACGGCAATGAACACCGCGGCCAGACCGATCATGCTGTGAAAGAACGCCACCAGCTCGGGCATCTGCGTCATCTCGACCGTCTTGGCGCGATACGCCCCGTAACCGCCGCCGACGACCGCGCCGAGCAGCACCCAGCCCAGGCCCAGCAGCTGGCCGGTATGCTCGACGATCAGCGCGGCCGTGGTCAGCACGGCCACCGTCATGCCCAGCATGCCGAAGAAGTTGCCGCGAATCGAGGTGGTCGGATGCGACAGGCCCTTGAGGGCCTGGATGAAGCACACCGAGGCAAACAGGTATAGCAGCGTGACGACGTTCATGCTCATTTGGCCGCCCCTTGGTCCGCCTTGTCCGCCGCGGGCGCGGCCTTCTTCTCTTTCTTCTTGAACATCTCCAGCATCCGGCGCGTCACCAGAAAGCCGCCGAAGATGTTCACCGACGCCAGCGCCACCGCCAGCACGCCCATGGTCTTGCCCAACACCGTGTCGGTCAGCACCGCGGCCAGCATGGCGCCGACGATGACGATCGCCGAGATCGCGTTGGTCACCGCCATCAGCGGCGTGTGCAGGGCCGGCGTGACCGTCCAGACCACGTGGTAGCCGACATACACGGCGAGCACGAAGATGATCAGATTCACGATCGCGGGTGAGACGGCGTCCATGATGTCGTTCCTTGTTGGAGTTTTTTATCGAGCTTTATTTGCGGCGGACTTCGCCGCCCTGGGTCACGAGGCAGGCTGCCACGATGTCGTCTTCGAGATCGATCTTGAGCGCGCCGTCCTTGGGCAGGATCAGCTTGAGGAAGTCGAGCACGTTACGGGCATACAGCGCCGACGCGTCGGCCGCCACGAGCGCGGGCAGATTGGTCTCGCCGACCAGCGTCACGCCGTGTTTCACGACGGTGCGGTCGGCCTCGGTCAGCGGACAGTTGCCGCCGCCGCCCGGACCCTTGCCCGCCGCCAGGTCCACGATCACGGAGCCCGGCTTCATCGACTTGACCATCTCCTCGGTGATCAGCACCGGGGC
>DATNBD010000080.1:0-4715 GCA_035572155.1 Rhodoferax sp. | reverse complement strand
GCCAGCACCACCATGACCAGACAGCTCAGCGGGTAGAACACTTTCTTCCAGAACTGGATTTCGTAGCGTTGCGAGGACTGCCCGTTGGCCTCGAGGTGCCGGATGTACTGGAATAGATCCACCGTGGGCATGCGGTCGGGCTGCAGCAGCGCCACCGAGACCATTTCCTCGGTGATCGTGCTGGGCCAGCGCAGGGAGGGTAGGGCGGTGCGCATCACGCGCTGCGGCCGGGTCGAGCTTGCGGTATTCAACTGAGCCGTGAAGTCGGTGCTGGAGACGTCCTTCAGCAGCCAGCTGCCGTCCTTGTCAAAGGAACCCTGCGCCGCCTGCATGACCGACATCATGCGTCCCTGCGGGCCGAATTGCACGATACGCAGGCCGCGCATGCTGCCGTCGGGAAGCAGGGCGCCCACATTCACCGCATAGGAATCGCCGCCGTGCCGCTCCTTCAGCCATGCGCCGGTGTGTCCGGCCGTGGCCTGACCCAGAAAGCGCGACCGAAGCATCTGACCTGCCTGGTCGGCCGCCGGTGCGAGATAGTCACCGACGGCAAATGTGAGCAGCACGAACATCAGGCCCAGACCGAGCAGCGTCTGCAGTGCACGCCAAGGGCCCAGACCGCTGGTGCGCAGGATGGTGAACTCGGAACTCTGGGCCATCCGGGCCATCACGAAAATGGTTCCGATCAGCACGGTGATCGGCAGCAGGTCGTACAGCCGGCTGGGAGACTCCAGCAGCACCACGATGACCGCATATTTCAGGGAATAGCCTCCCGCCACGCCCTGGTTCACCGAGCGCAGCTCGTCGACGAAGTCAAAAAAGAAGAACAGCGCCAAAAACGCCAACGTGACGAATCCGACCGACCGCAGCACGTCGGTATGGATCATGCGCCGCACGGTCTTCATGCGCTGCTCCGCGGCGCCGACAAGGCGGCCCGGCGCTCCCGCCGGCGCAATGCGGCGCGCAGGGTCCAGTTGTTGTGGCGCTTAAGCAGCCACAGCCATGCCAGCACAAAAGTGCCGCCGTGCGCGGCCAGCATCATGCCGCCAAAACTGGTCTTGCCGTCACTGATCCAGCTTTGCCCGAGGTTCAGCAGGTTGTAGTAAGCCACGAACGCGAAAAAGGCAAAGCCCAGGTTCCCGTTGCGGCCCAGGCGCGGATTCACGCTGGAGACGCCCAGCCCGATGAGCACCAGATTGGCCGCGGCCAGGGCCAACCCGAATCGGAACGAGAGTTCTCCCATGCCGTCGGGCGTGGGCTCGTGCAGGAGCGCGGCGGTGGACAGGGTCTTGGGCGGCGCGGCCTGCGGCGCACCGGGCGTGTCCGCGCTCACGCGAATGCCGTATTCATCGAACTCGGCCAGCGTGATGTCGGGCTTGCCGGTCTCGCTCTGCACCCGCTGGCCATGGTCCAGAATCAGGAAGCGGCCGTCCTTGGTGTTGTCGATGCGCCCGCTGCGCGCCGAGGTGACCGTCTGCTTGCCGTGTTCGTTCGTGAAAATGAAGATGTTGCTGCCGGAATTGCCGGGGCCGCTGCTCTTGTCCACGAAGAATACCCGGCGTCCCCCTGCGGACTCCTGGAATTGCCCCGGCACCACGCGATCCAGGTCGCCGCGCGTCTCGTAGCGGTCGCGCAGGTCCTGGATTTGCCGATTCGCCCAAGGCCAGACAAATACGGCCAGCGTTGCAATCACAATCAGGATCGGCAGGGCGAAACGAAGCAGCGGTGACAGGAACGACGCCAGTCCCCGCCCGCTGGCGAACCAGATCGCCATTTCGCTGTCGGCGTACATGCGCGACAGCGTGCTCACGATGGCGATGAACAGGCTCAGCGTGAGGATGGTCGTCAGGTGCCCCAGCACCGTATAGCCCATCACCATCACGACATCCGCCGGGCTCACGCTGCCACGTGAAGCCTGGCCCAGCACCCGAATCAGCATCATGGTGACGACCACCGTGGCCAGCACCACCAGCGTCGCGCCAAAACTGCGCGCCAACTCTTTGCGGATCGAGGAATGGAATAACATCAGTCTCGGGGAAAACGCTAATTATGAACTTTGAACTCAAGTCTCTTGACCTGGCGGGTGCCGCCAACGATTCCTGTGACGCCCTGATCCTGCTGGTCATGGACGGGTTCAAGCCTGACAAGACCGCCCTGTCGCGCTGCGTGGGCGATGCTATCGCGGCCGGCGACTTCGAGACCAAGCCGAGCAAGTCGCTGCAGCTCTATCGCAGCCCTGCGGCGGCCGCGCCGCGGGTCGTGCTGGCGGGCGCGGGCGATGGCTTGCCCCGGGAGGTCCGGCAGGCGGTTCAGGTTGCCGTCGGCGCGATCAAGTCCGGGCCAGCCCGGCGTGTGTGCATCTGTTTTGCCGGCGCCCGCGGCAAGGTTTCGGGTGCCGCCGTGCGGGCCGCCGTGCTGGCGGCGGCGGACGCCAGCTATGTCTATACCAGCACCAAACCCAGCGCCGAGGGCCGAAAAATCGCGAGGGTGCTGGTGGGCGTGCCCGATGCGACGGCGGTGCAGGACCAGTTTCGGCACGGGGTTGCCGCAGTAGCGGGAATGGAATTGACCAAGGAGTGGGCGAACCGCCCGGCCAACCACGCGACCCCCGCGATGCTCGCCGACGTTGCCCGGGCGCTGGGCAAGCGTCCTGGACTGCAATGCGAGGTGTTGGGCCCCGGCGAAGTCGCCAAGCTTGGCATGGGGGCGTTCATGGCGGTCGCGCAAGGGTCGCACGAACCGCTGCGTTTCATCGTACTGCGGTATCAGGGCATCGCCAAGTCGCAGGCGCCGGTGGTGCTGGTGGGCAAGGGCATATCGTTTGATACGGGGGGCATTTCCATCAAGCCGGCGTCCGAGATGGACGAGATGAAGTTTGACATGTGCGGCGCCGCCAGCGTGCTCGGCGTGTTTCGCGCCTTGGCCGAACTCAAGCCCGCCCTGAATGTGGTGGGCCTGATTGCCTCGTGCGAAAACATGCCCGATGGCCGTGCCGTCAAGCCGGGCGACGTGGTCACCAGCATGAGCGGGCAGACCATCGAGGTGCTGAACACCGACGCGGAAGGCCGTCTGGTGCTGTGCGATGCCCTGGCCTACGCCGAGCGCTTCAAGCCCCGCGCCGTGATCGATATCGCCACGCTGACGGGGGCCTGCGTCGTGGCGCTGGGTCACGTGCACAGCGGACTGTTTTCGTCCGACGAGGTGTTGTCGCGCGCACTGCTCGCCGCCGGTGAGAGCGCGCTGGACCCGTGCTGGCGCATGCCGCTGGACGACGAGTACGCGGAAGGCCTGAAAACCAACTTTGCCGATGTCGCGAATGTCGCGGGGCGCGCCGGCGGCGCCATCACGGCGGCCAAATTCCTGCAGCGTTTTGCGAGCAAGTTCGCCTGGGCCCATCTGGACATTGCCGGCACCGCCTGGAAGAGCGGCGCCGCGAAGGGCGCGACGGCCCGTCCCGTCGGCCTGCTGCTCGCGTATCTGCTGGGTTTGACAGAAAAAGACGAGTTAGCCCATACCAGAACTAGAAAGATCGCTAGCAAGAATGTAGTGAAACGGAGGTGACGGGCCGATGACCGAGGTTACCTTCCACTTCAATGCGCCCGACAAAACGGCGTATGTGTGCAGGCTATTGCGCAAGGCAGTGGCCAGCGGCGCGAGGGTGGTCGTGACCGCCGGGGCGCAAGAACTGCAGGCGCTGGATGTGGCGCTGTGGACCTTTGCGCCGCTGGATTTCGTGCCGCATTGCCGGGCGTCCGCCGAGCCGGCGATGCTGGCCTGTTCCCCCGTGCTGCTGACGCGCGCCGCGCCTGCGGCCCCGCACCAGCAGGTGCTGGTGAATATGGGCGATCAGGTGCCCGAGGGGTTCGAGCGCTTCGAGCGCCTGATCGAAATCGTTGGCGTGCATGATGACGACCGCGTGCAGGCGCGTGGCCGCTGGAAGCACTATGCCGACCGTGGTTACGCCATTACCCGCCATGACGTTGCGTCCAGGAGCCCGGAGCGATGACCGACGCTGCCCGAATCCCGCCACGCTATGTCCCGACCCTGACCGAAATCGTGTTGCCTGCGCAGGAGCCCGCCACGGAGTGGATGGACATGGCGCCCCTGGAGGAGACGCCCGAACCCGAGTCCTTCAACTCCATGCAGGAGCAGGTCATCCATCGGGTCATGCAGCGTGTCGACGCGCTGGTGGCGCAAAGGCTTCACGAGGCGATCGCTGCCGTGGTGCAGCAGCACACCCAGGCGCTGGAGCCGCAGCTTCGCGAGGAGATCGAGCTCGTGATACGCCAGTCCGTGTCCGAAGCCGTGGCCGAGGAATTGGCCATAGGCAATCCCTCGGATATGTGACGGCGGGTGGCCGGTGTTGCAATCTCCGGATTGGGGGTTCAGGGTAAACCCGCTGTTCCCAAGCTCCTAGCGTGTTCCCTCTGTTCCGGGTCTGAATATTGCGTTATCGTCGCGCCCGTTGAGTCATAAATTTTCATCTCAACTTTTTTTAACTGGAGTTTTTTATGCAAATGAAACTGAAACTGACCGTGGCGGCCGCGGTGATGGCAATGGGCGGCTTGGCCCTCGCGCAGGGGACGCAAACCGTGGTCATCGGTTCGGTGGCGCCGATGTCGGGGCCCCAGGCTCACTACGGCACGGACAATGCGAACGGCGTGTTGATGGCCGTGAACGACCTGAACAAGGAAGGCATGGAGATCGGCGGCAAG
>DATNBD010000079.1:0-4905 GCA_035572155.1 Rhodoferax sp. | reverse complement strand
GCCCGGCTCCACCGCCCAGCCGCCATCCGCCTGGCGCAACTGCACCGGCTGGCCCCACCACAGCAACCACGCGAGCCACGCGACGGCGGCATCGCCGGGCGCTTGCTGGGCCGGGCCGTCGAGCAGCCCGGTCAAGATACCTGGCTCGGCCAGCAGCACGCCGGGCGCAGGCGCGGGCGCCGACACGGCCGACGCCAGCACGGCCAGCGCCTGCTCAGGGGTTTTGCCGGCGCTCGGGCCGAAGTCGAGCTGGCACTGGGCCAGCCGCCGCCCGATGGCGATGCCGCGCTCGGCCTCCGACTGCCTCAAGTCGGCATGGTCGATGCGGCGCCAGTCGATCGCCGGCGCCACGCATCCGGCCTGCTGCGCGGCATCCAGGAACGCGGAATAACCGGCGGCGTGATGGCCTGGCACAAAGCCCGCGCAGACCAGCGCCAACTCGGTGATGCGGCTGGCCAGCAGTTGCTGCTGCTGTACCAGCATTTTTTCACGCACCAGGCTGTCGCGTTCATTGCGCAACTCGGCCAGTTCCAGCGCGTTTTTCAGGTCGGCGCGCAGACTCTCCAGATCCCAGGGCTTGGTGATGTAGCGGTAGATTTCGCCCGAATTGATCGCCTCGATCGCCTCGCCCATCTCGGAATAGGCCGTGGTCAGCATGCGCACGATAGACGGATGGTGTTCGCGCGCATAGCGCAGCAGCTCGTTGCCGTGCGCCCCCGGCATGCGCTGGTCCGACACCAGCACGGCAATTTCCGCGCCGCGCGTGCGCAACATCTCCTTGCCCTCCTCCACCGAGATGGCCGTCAGCACCGGCGCAATCGGGCCGACCAGACGCTCAAAATATTTGAGCGCCATCGCCTCGTCGTCAACGTACAGAATATTCACAGCGGTCATTTGCAGGCCTTCACCAAAATACAGGTCAGTCAGGGTTTGAAATACAGGGCCACGGTGGTGCCATGGCCCGGCTCGGAGGCAAGTTCGATCGATCCGCCCAGCGATTGCAGCACGCGGCGGCAGAACATCAGTCCCATGCCGTTGCCGCCGCTTTGCGCCCGGGTCGTCACCGGTTCACGCAACAACCTGCCCAGAACGTCGGGGGGAATGCCATGGCCGTTGTCGGCAAAACGAATCCAGGGCCGGGCCCGGCCCTCGGGCCCAGGTTCGCGCCCCAGCACGATTTGCAGACGCGGTGCAGGCTGTCCGTGCAGCGCCTGCAGCGCGTTCTTGGTCAGCGTGGACAGCACCAGATAGAGCAGGTCGCGCTGGCCCGGCAGGGCAAAGTCGCTGATCACCTCGCAACTGACCCAGCCGCGCTCATCGTGCTCGAACGGAAACTCCTTGAGCAACGCGTGCACCAGGCTGCTCACCATCACCGGCCGATCGATGACGCCCGGAAAGGCGTCGCGCGCCGAGCGCACGAACGCCGACACCAGCGACTGACAATACACCGCGCTGCGCCCGGCCCCGGCAAGCGCGGCCATCACCTCGCCCGGCTGGCGTTCGGAAAAGCAGGCCATGCCCCCCGCCGCGTCCGGCGCGACCGGGTTCACCGGCGCAGGCGAGCCAGGCGGCAGGTAACGGCCGGTGATGGCATCGACGAACCCGCGCACCGTGGCCAGCGGTGTGTTCAGCTCGTGCGCCAAAAAACCCAGGGTTTCGCGCATCGACTGCATACGGTTCTCCTGCAGGGCGCGTTCCAGCGTCTGGGCGCGGTACAGCGTCATCGCCTCGCGCAGAATCAACCGGGTCTGCGCCAGATCCAGGGGTTTTTCCAGAATCCGGAACACGTGGCCCTCGTTGATCGCGGCAATGGCCACCTCCTTTTCGGCATAGGCGGTGGCCAGCAAGCGCACCAGATGCTTGTACTCGTGCTGCACAGCCAGCAGCAGATCGAGGCCGTTGCGCTGCGGCATGCGGTAGTCAGTCACCAGCAGGGCCACCGAGGAGCCCTGCTCGCGCAGCAGCGCCAGCGCGTCGTCGACGCTGGTGGCCGTCAGGACATTGAACTCGTCGGCGAAGGTACGGGCAAACCACTTGCACGACTGCGGCTCGTCATCCACGAACAGGATCACGGGCTGGTCCGCCAGCGCGCCGGCGCTCGCCATAGTGCCAGCATCAGGATGAATGGAGGGGATGGACGGCATCGTGGCGTACCCGGTCAAACCGCCGCGTCGGCCAGGGCCAGGTCGAACGCGAACTCGGTCCAGACACCCGGTTCGCTGGTCACGCGCAGGGTGCCGCCGTGGCGCTGGATGATCGCGTAGCTCACGCTCAGCCCCAGTCCCAGGCCCTGGCCCACGCCGCGCGTGGTGAAGAAGGGCTCGAACACGCGCGTGAGGTTATCCGGCTCGATGCCGGTGCCGTTGTCGCGCACCGTGACCCACAGGCGCCCGTCGCGGTGCTCCCCGGTGACCTCGATGCGCGGCTGCTCCTGCTGCGCCTTGCGCAGCGCCAGCGCCGCATTGCTGAACAGGTTGATCAGCACGCCAATCACGGCCGGCTCGTCGCCACGCACATGGGTGTCCTGCGGCCATTGCACCTGCACATCGATGCCGCTGAGCTCATGCCCGGTCAGGCGCCGCGCCGACAGCACGGCCTTTTCCAGCAGGAAGATGCGGCTGCTGTCTTCGCCCGGCTTCTGGTAGGCAAAGGTCTTGAGGTCGGAGACGATGTTTTGCACCCGCGCCAGACCTTCCTTGGCGTCGACCAGGCTCTCCTTCAGGTCGGCGCTCTGCGCCACCGCTGGATCGAGCATCGCCATGTTCAGCGCCATCATGCTGTAGTTGACCGGGTTGTTCACCTCGTGCATCAGGCCCGCCGACAAGGTGCCCAGCGCCGCCATTTTTTCCTGCTGAATCATGTGGCCCTTGATTTGCGCGAGCGCTTCGTTGATGCTGACCAGCGTGGCGTTCTTTTCCGCCACCTCGCGCTGCAACTGGAACAGTTGCAGGCGTGCCCTCTCATTGAAGTAGGTGCAGACCGCACTGGCTCCCACGAAGAACAGGATGAACAGCGAGTTGCCCACGAATGTTCCCCGGTCCTTCAATCCGTCAGGATTCAGCGCGCACGCCAGCAGGTAGACAGCATAGGTGAAAAGACCAAAGCTGACCCCTTCGAGAAAGGTAACCGGCAAAACGATGCCCGTCGCATAGAGCGCCAACAGCAATCCCACGAAGTAGATAGACTGCACGCCGTCGGTGGCCCCGATCATCCAGGCAATCATCACTTGCGGCAGTGCCAGCCACAGCAGGGTCAGTGGCCGCACCCAGGCCCGTCCGGTCGCGCTGTATAAAGCCACGAAAATCCCCAGCGTGAGCACCGCGATCCCGACGCGAGCCGCCAGGAACTCGTCGAACCGATGCGGATACATCGCCATGTCGAGCCCCGCGCCCAGCAGCACCAGCACCATGGATGTCACGCTGCCGGCCTTGCTGTACGCGACCCGGAATGCGCTCAGCTCCCGGTGGTAAGGTGACTCGTCTCGAACGGTCATGAAGCGTGCCTTGTCGTCGCGCTCAGGCGCCAGCGGTAACCTGAAACTCGGCAAAGAGGTTGGCTCCGGTGTCATCGGTGTAAAGCCGGGTGTTTTCCCGGTTCGTGGGCAAGACGCTTTCCAATTGAGGCTCGTCGCGGTAGATCAGATGCCACTCAAGCAGGTGTTCCATGCCATTGCGTTCCGGGTTGCTGGAGTGCACATTCGTGACCAGTACAGTGCCGCCCACGTTGCTGCGAGAGACGAAATACTGCAGTAGCCGTGCACAGACCTTGTCCGACAGATAGTCGAACAGGCCCGCGCAATAGACAAAGTCGAGTTTCAACTGGGCGTCCAGCGGATCGTCCTTCTTCGAGGCCCGCTTGAGCAGCTGATTCACCGATTCGTGGATGTATTCGACCTGTACCTGCTTGCCGTGCTCCCGGCACGCCTTCTCGATGCACGAGCGCGTGTAGGCCAGCGTTTCCTCGCTGAAATCCATCAGCTTGAACTTCAGACGTTCGGGATGCGGGTGCTTGGCGATGAAGCGCTGGATTTCCACGGCCGGGCCGCAGCCCACGTTCAGGATGCTGATGTCGCGCTGCTCGCGCTCGGCCCGCGCGGCCGCCTTGTCCAGGTAGTCCACCATGATCTCGATCCGGTTGCGGTGTGCCTGGGCCACGATGCACCGGATAAACATTGTGTTGATGATTTGGAAGTAGGTGTTGGTGCCCTGGCGCGGATCGCTCAGCATCTGGTTCACCATCTCGTAGTCACCGGCGTAGCCCATCGGCTTGGCGAACGTACGGTACACGAAGGGGGCGCGCAGCAGCAGCGGATGCAGCGCCGTCTGGGCAAAATTGCGGTGCGCGACACTGTCCTCCACGTCGATCAGCTTGGCTTCTTCCTCCAGCCAGACCAGATACTCTTTGCCTTTTTGCATGATCGGCGTGGCCAATTCGTAGAAGATGTCCTCCCGAATCCGCCCCTGCGCGTCGCGCGGCAGCACGTCCGACATGTCGGCCTGGTCGGCCCAGCGCGAGGTCTCGGATAAAAAGGTGCGTGCCTCACTGATCGCGACCTGGTAGCTGCGGCTGATGCGAAAGCGCGCATTCCAGTCCTCTACGAAGGTCTTGGCCTCGGCCTCCACACGCGAAAGATCCCCCCGGATGGCATTGAACTCGGACCAGTCGTCGGTCAGCGTGACAGACACCAGCGCCATCAGGCCGGTGTTCAGCATACTGACAACCACTGCATTGCCCTTGTAGATGATGCGCTCCCCGGCGCGCACCGTGACCTCGCGCAGCACCTCGCTGACCTGCACGATCGAGTAGGGGTTGTAGATTTCCATCACCAGCGAATGGCGCTGGTGGTTGGTCAGGGTGCCGCGGACAGAGTCGCCCTGGCTGTTGCGAAAGGTAATGACAGGGTCG
>DATNBD010000078.1:0-23961 GCA_035572155.1 Rhodoferax sp. | reverse complement strand
CGCGCCGCCAAAGCCCAGGCGGCCGCGCAACACATCACCAAGCCATTTTGCGGAGAAGCCGGCGGGACGCGCATCGACCTTCGGGTAGATCACGTGGGCCGGCATCACACTGGACAGCGTGGTACTGAGCCATTGGTACGGTGCGGCGTCATCGGCCAGGATGGCCTTGAGGCTGCGCCGGTCAACGGGCACGTCGGTATGCGAGTCGGCCCGCACGAAGCCATGGCCCGGAAAGTGTTTGCCGCAGTTGGCCATGCCGCTTTGCAGCAGGCCGTGCATCAGGCTCTTGGCCAGCAGCGCCACGACGCGCGGGTCACGCCCAAAGGCGCGGTCGCCGATGACGCTGCTGGCGCCAAAGTCCAGATCGAGCACCGGCGTAAAGCTCAGATCCACGCCGCAGGCGCGCAGCTCGGCCCCGAGCACATAACCGCAGGCAGTGGCCGAGTTGGTAGCCTCCAACGGCGTCTTCAGCCACAGCTCGCCCAGGGCGCGCATGGGCGGCAGATGGGTGAAGCCATCGGTCTTGAAGCGCTGCACGCGGCCGCCCTCATGGTCCACGCAGATCAGCAGGTCGTGGCGGACCTTCTTGATGTCGCGGCACAAGGCCGTGAGCTGCTCGCGGTCCTGCCAGTTGCGCGCGAACAGGATGATGCCGCCGGTCAAGGGATGCTTGAGGCGGCGGCGGTCGGCTTTGCTCAGCGTCAGGCCGGCAATGTCGATGATGAGGGGAGCGTGCTGGAACATGTGGCAGGTTCTGGTAAAAAAGAGATTGCTACTATTTTAATAGCTATATGCAAAGTACCTATATGGACTACAGACACTTTTTCTATATTTTTTCAACGACACAAAAACTCGCCGCGTAATCGGTCTCGTCGGTCACGCTGACGTGTGCACTCAGGCCCTGTGCTTCGAACCAGGTTTTCAGGCCGCCGTGCAGCACGATGCAGGGCTTGCCGCTGGCGAGTTTGCCTACCTCGCACAACCGCCAGCTCATCGGCATACGCATGCCCACCCCGATGGCCTTGCTGAAGGCTTCCTTGGCCGAAAAGCGCGTGGCCAGGTAGCGGATGCCGCGCTCGGGCCAACGCGCGCTGCGCGCCTTCCAGGTGGCGAACTCGGCGTCGCTGAGGATTTTTTGCGCAAAGCGCTCGCCGTGGCGTTCCACGCTGGCGCGGATGCGGCGCACGTCGCAGATGTCGGTGCCGATGCCGTAGATCACGCGCGCCTCATGCGAAGGCCTGGTCGATGCAGCGCAGGTACTCCTTCACCGTGGCGGCGTAGCCCAGCTCCAGCGCGTCGGCCATCAGCGCATGGCCGATCGAGACTTCGCGCACACCAGACACCTGCTTCAAAAAGGCGGTGAGGTTGTCGCGGTTCAGGTCATGGCCGGCGTTGATTTCCAGGCCCGCGTCGATAGCGGCTTGCGCGGCCAGCGCGAACCGCTCCAGCTGCGCGGCTTGCCCGGACGTGCCCCACGCTGCGGCATAGGGCTCGGTGTACAGCTCCACGCGGTCGGCGCCCACGGCCTTGGCGGTGGCCATGGCCTGCGGCTCGGCATCCATGAACAGGCTGACGCGCACGCCCAGCGCATGGGCCTCGGCAATCAGCGGGCGCAGCCGCTCGCCATCGCGCGCCAGATCCCAGCCGTGGTCGCTGGTGGGCTGTTCCTCGGAATCCGGGACAAAGGTGCACTGTTGCGGCCGCTGCGCGCGCACGAAGCCCATCAGGTTTTGAAACGGGTTGCCCTCGATGTTGAATTCGCGATCCGGCCAGGCTTTCAGCAGCTCGGCCAGCTCCTGCACGTCGTGCGGCCGGATATGCCGCTCATCGGGCCGCGGATGCACCGTGATGCCCTGCGCGCCGGCTTGCAGGCACAGCAGGGCCGCGCGCGTGACGCTGGGAAAGCCCAGGTTGCGCCGGTTGCGCACCTGCGCCACGAGATTGACATTGACCGACAGCGCCGTTTTGTTCATAGCGATTGGATATCCAGCATCATCTGCCGCGTCTTGAGGGTGACGACACCGCAATGGTAGTGCAGCAGCGTGCGCAATTGGGGTTTGAGTTCGGCCATCACCTCGGCGCAGGCGCGCAGTGTGGCGGTAAACGGCGCCTCGTTATCCAGCGAAATTTGCAGCGCGGCCCACTGCGCGCCGCTCAGGCTGGCCCGGTCCTGCGTATTGCTCTGGCGCAAGCCGCCCTCCGGCACCAGCACGTAGCGCGTGTCGGCCTGCAGCGCGCCCAGCGTCATGGTTTGCGTATCGAGCAGCGGCAGCAGGCCGATCTCGCGCAGCAGCAGCAGCTCGAAGGCGCGCAGCGCGGGTTGCAGGGCCTCGCCATGCTCGGACGCCAGCACCTGCACCACGGAGCAATAGCTGTCGAACAGCCTCTGGTGCGGATCGTCGCGGGCCAGCAGGCGCAGCAGCAGCTCGTTGAGGTAGTAGCCCGACAGCAACGCGTCGCCGGTGGGCATCACATGGCCGCCCACCCATTCGGCGCCCTTGAGGGTGTGAATTTCGGCGTCGCCCCCCGCCGCTAGCGAATACGTGACACGCAGCGGCTGCAGCGGCAGTAGCACCGGGCGAAAGCTGGAACTGGGCCGCTTGGCCCCCTTGGCCACCAGCGCGACCCGGCCCTGCTGGCGCGTGAACACCTCGAGAATCAGGCTCGACTCGCTCCAGTCGTAGCGGTGCAGCACATAGGCCGGCTCATCGGAGATGCGTTTAGCCGCCACACCTACTCGTAGCCAAAGCTACGCACCCGCGCCTCGTCATCGGCCCAGCCCGAACGCACCTTGACCCAGAGTTCGAGAAACACCTTGGCGCCCATCAGTTTTTCGAGTTCCTGGCGTGCCTCGGTGCCGATGCGCTTGAGGCGCTCTCCCTTCTCGCCAATCACCATGGCCTTGTGGCCTTCGCGCTCGACCACGATGGTGGCCGCGATCTTGACCAACCGGCTGTGGTTCTTGCCCATTTCCTCCTCGAACTTGTCGATGATGACCGTGGAGGTATAGGGCAACTCGTCGCCGGTGAAGCGGAACAGCTTTTCGCGCACCGTCTCCGAGGCCAGGAATTTCTCGCTGCGGTCGGTCAGCTCGTCCTCGGCGTACCACCAGGCCTGCTCGGGCAGGTATTTTTCGCAGATGCCGAACAGCCGCTCGACGTCCTTGGCGCTCTTGGCCGACATCGGCACGAACTCGGTGAACGGGTGGCGCTCCTGCATGCTCTGTAGCCAAGGCGCAATCTCGGCGCGGCGGTGAATGTTGTCGAGCTTGTTGGCAATCAGCAGGGTCGGGATATCCCTTTTGAGCAGCGACAGCACCTTGGCATCGGCCGGCGTGAAGCTGCCGGCTTCGACCACGAACAAAATCAGATCCACATCGCTGACCACGCCCAGCACGGTCTTGTTCAGCGACTTGTTCAGCGCCGTGTTGTGCCGCGTCTGAAAGCCCGGCGTGTCGGCGAACACGAATTGCGTGGCGCCGCGCGTGCGGATGCCCGTGATGCGGTGCCGCGTGGTTTGCGCCTTGTTCGAAGTGATGCTGATCTTTTGGCCCACCAGCGCATTGAGCAGCGTCGATTTCCCCACATTGGGCTTGCCCACGATGGCGATCAGGCCGCAATGCTGGCCGGTCACTGCGGTTGCTCCTGCATTTTTGGAGTCAAATGAACTCAACGCCAAGGCAGGTGCTTCATTTTCAGCTACATTTTTAGTAGCTTTTCTCATTGGAACTTCGCTTTCAGATAGGTCAGCATCGCGGCGGCGGCGGCCTGCTCGGCGGCCCGCCGCGAGCCCCCGATGCCGCGTTCGGCGGCATTCATCTCGGCGATTTCACATTCCACGTCAAAGGTCTGCTGATGCGCCGCGCCCTGGGTACCCACGACACGGTAGCCCGGCAGATTCATCTTGCGCCCCTGCAGCCATTCCTGCAACTCGGTTTTCGGATCCTTCGCCGTGGCGGCCATCTGGGGGTTGATCTGCACCGTCTGGAACAAGCGGTGCACCAGGGCCTCGGCCCTGCCGTAGCCCGCGTCCAGATAAACGGCGCCAATCAGGGCCTCAAGCGTGTCCGCCAAAATGGAAGGACGCTTTTGACCGCCCGAACGGGACTCGCCTTCCCCCAGGCGAATCACGCCGGGCAGACCCAGCTCCAGCGCCAGCCGATGCAATGTGTCCTGCCTGACCAGATTCGCGCGGATGCGGGACAGGTCGCCTTCCGGCAAGTCGCGCAGCCTGTCGTAGAGCAGACTGGAGACCGCCAGGCTCAGGACGGAGTCGCCCAGGAATTCCAGGCGCTCGTTGTGGTCCGAGGAAAAGCTGCGGTGCGTGACGGCGCGTTCAAGCAGCCGCGGGTCGGAGAAGCTGTGCTGCAGACGCGCCTGCAGGCTGGACAGGCCGCCATTCACGTTTTACTGGGATTGCCCACGGTATTTCAGCAGCAAATACGCGGGACCGACCATGTGGATTTCCTTGTCGTACGCAAAGCTGACCACCACCTTGTTGTCGTTGTTCTTGGTCACGTCCAGGTCCTTGCCGGCAACGGAGGTGATGTAGTCGATGTCCGCCTGCTTGTCAAAAATCTCGCGCACCTCGGCCACCGAAGTGCCTTGGGACGCGGCCTTGTTGGCCGCCTTCACGATGGATTCGTATTCGATGACGGTGGGCGCCACCTGCGCCAGCATCACGCCGATCACGGCCAGGATGCCGCCAAAGAAAATCAGCCCGATGAAGGAGAGACCCCGCTGCCTGGATTTCAATGGACGTTCCATACGCTGCCCTTTGCCTTTCAAACAATCATTAATGGATCGGACCAATGGCCTTGAGGTCGCTAAAGTTCATCCAGACGAAGACCGCCTTGCCAACAATGTTCTGGTCCGGAACGAACCCCCAATAGCGCGAGTCGAGTGAATTATCGCGGTTGTCGCCCATCATGAAATACTCCCCCGACGGCACCTTGCAACTGAACCCCTCGACACTGTAATGGCAGTTCTGGCGGTTTGGAAAGTTCGTCACATCGTCGGGCATGTAGACGGGCCGATCCGGATCGATGAGCAGGCGGTGCGTATGCGTTCCAAGCACTTCCTGGTATTGCTTGGAATAGCTCATCGTCTCGTCGTTGAAGAAGTCCGGCACGGCGGTGGTGGGAACCGGCTTGCCGTTGATGGTGAGCCGCTTGTTGACGTAGTCCACCTCGTCACCCGGCACGCCGACCACGCGCTTGATGTAGTCCAGGCTCGGCTGCGGGGGGTAGCGAAACACCATCACGTCGCCGCGCCGGGGCGGGTGACCGTCGGTGATCTTGGTGTTGATCACCGGCAGGCGCAGGCCGTAGACAAACTTGTTCACCAGGATCAGGTCGCCAATCCGCAGCGTGGGGATCATCGAGCCCGAAGGGATCTTGAACGGTTCGAACAGGAAGGAGCGCAGCAGGAACACGGCCAGAATGACCGGGAACAGCCCCGCCGTCCAGTCCAGCCACCACGGCTGCATGACGATCCGGCTCGTGGCCTGTTCAATATCGCCGTCCACCTTGGCGATCCCCATCTTGGAGAGTTCAGCGCGGCGCTGCTGGGCCTGTGCTTCCAGCGCGGCCGCCGCCTTTTTGCGTTGCGGCAGAAAGTACAGCCGCTCGGCCAGCCAGTACAGGCCGGTCACCACGGTCGCCATGAACAGCAGCAGGGCAAAATCGCCTTCAAACGCGCCAAAATACCAGGCGCCGGCATAGGCGGCAAAGGCCGCCAGGATCAGCGAGGTCAGGATTTGCATCAATCCTCCACCTGCAAAATGGCCAGGAAAGCCTCCTTGGGAACCTCGACCGATCCAATCTGTTTCATGCGCTTCTTGCCTGCTTTTTGTTTTTCAAGGAGTTTGCGTTTGCGCGTGATGTCGCCGCCATAACACTTGGCCAACACGTTTTTGCGCAAAGCTTTGATTGTCTCACGCGCAATGATGTTGGCCCCGATGGCGGCCTGGATCGCGACGTCGTACATCTGGCGCGAGATGATCTCGCGCATCTTGGCCACCACGGCGCGGCCGCGGTACCGCGATTGCGAGCGGTGCACGATGATGGACAGTGCGTCGACCTTCTCGCCATTGAGCAAAATATCGACCTTGACCACGTCGGCCGCGCGATACTCCTTGAACTCATAATCCATCGAGGCATAGCCGCGCGAGACGGATTTGAGCTTGTCGAAGAAGTCGAGCACGATCTCGCCCAGCGGCAGCTCGTAGGTCAACATCACCTGACGCCCGTGGTAGGCCATGTTCATCTGCACGCCGCGCTTCTGGTTCGCCAGCGTCATGACCGCGCCCACGTACTCCTGCGGCATGTACAGGTGGACCGTGACGATCGGCTCGCGGATTTCTTCCATGCGCCCCTGCTCGGGCATCTTGGCCGGGTTCTCCACCATCACGACTTCGCCGTCGGCCTTGACCACCTGGTACACCACGCTGGGCGCGGTGGTGATCAGATCCTGGTCGAACTCGCGCTCGAGCCGCTCCTGCACGATCTCCATGTGCAGCAGGCCCAGAAAGCCGCAGCGAAAACCAAAGCCCAGCGCCTGCGAAACTTCGGGCTCGTAGTACAGCGAGGAGTCATTCAGCTTGAGTTTTTCCAGGCTGTCGCGCAATCCTTCGTACTGGTTCGCCTCGGTGGGGTACAGCCCGGCGAACACCTGCGGCTGGATTTCCTTGAAGCCGGGCAGCGCCTCGGTAGCGGTGAAGGCCGCGCCGCCGGTGCCGGGCTTGATCAAGGTGATGGTGTCGCCCACCTTGGCGGCCTGCAGCTCGCGAATGCCGGCAATGATGTAGCCGACCTCGCCCGCCTCCAGCGCCGCCCGCGCCTCGTTGGCAGGGGTGAAGATACCCAGGTTGTCAGCGTTGTACATGGCGCCGGTGGCCATCATCTTGATGCGCTCGCCTTTGGCCAGCCGGCCATCGACCACGCGCACCAGCATCACCACACCGACATAGCTGTCGAACCAACTGTCGATGATCATCGCGCGCAGCGGCCCCGCCGGATTACCGCGGGGCGCCGGAATCCGCGCCACCACGGCCTCCAGGATCTCGTCGATACCCATGCCGGTCTTGGCCGAGCAGGCAATCGCATCGGTCGCATCGATGCCGATCACGTCCTCGATCTCGGCCCGGGCATTGTCGGGATCGGCGTTCGGCAAATCCATCTTGTTGAGCACGGGCACGACCTCCACACCGAGGTCGAGCGCGGTGTAGCAGTTGGCCACCGTCTGCGCCTCCACGCCCTGGGATGCATCGACCACCAGCAACGCGCCCTCGCAAGCGGACAGCGAGCGGCTCACCTCGTAGGAGAAGTCGACATGGCCCGGCGTATCGATCAGATTGAGGTTGTAGACCTGTCCATCGAGTGCCGTGTAGCGCAGCGCAGCGGTCTGCGCTTTGATGGTTATCCCACGTTCTTTTTCGATGTCCATCGAGTCGAGCACCTGCGCCTGCATCTCTCGATCGGCAAGTCCGCCGCAACGCTGGATCAAGCGGTCCGCGAGCGTCGATTTCCCATGGTCAATGTGCGCGATGATCGAAAAATTTCTGATGTGATTCATCAACGAGGAACGTCAAGTGATTGAATTGAATGGCGTACAGGCATAAAAAAGGGCGCGTCGATGTTTGACGCGCCCTGAACCAACAATCTATGGCAACTGCGATTAGTTGGAACTTCATTGTAGGCAAAAAGCCCGACGCGTACAGAAGCGAAACAAGCCAAACCCAGTCGTTGCAGGTTAACAACAAGAAAATTATTCACAGCTTATAAACAATTTTTATGGGCGAAGTTCTGGACAACTTGTGGGTGATCTGTGGATCGGCGGTGCACAGCCCAGATTCATCTCGCATCGTGGATTCAAGACATTTCAATATGCGATCCAGCGCCGCTTCGGACGCCAGATTCTATCCAAACCTGCAATTAAATTCCAAAAAAGTTAGTGACTACAAACATATCTTCGTCAAATAGCTGATGAAAATATTTGTTGCGATCAGTCGTTTTAAGCCCACCACCCATGAAAAACCCCTGGCCCGAGTCCGGGCAGGGGCTTGTCGAAATCGCGTGGAACCCGTCAGCGCAAAGGCCGGATCAGCGTGTACTGTGTCCAGTCGCCACGGCGAAACAGCACATTCAGCGACTTGCTTTTGTCGGCCTTGCCAAGGGCCGCGTTGAGTTCTTTGAGGTTGTTGACCGGTGTGTTCGCGACGGCCACGATCACATCCCCTGCGCGCAGGCCCGCGCGTTGCGCCGCGTCCGCCACGCCATCGATCTTCACCCCGCCATGGAGCTTGAGTTCCTTTTTCTGATCCGGCGACAGGTCGCTCAGCGACAGGCCCAGTGCCTGCGCCGCGCCGCCAGCCTTCGGCTTCTGGTCGTCGTCGGCGGTCTTGACCGGCTTGTCCGGCTCGATCTCCGCGACGGTGATTCCCAGATCCTTGTAAGCGCCGCGACGGAACACCGTCACGGTGCTTCGCGCGCCCGGCTTGGTATCGCCCACCATGCGGGGCAGATCGCTCGCCTTGGCAACCGCCTTCTCGCCAAACTTGGTGATGACATCACCCGGCTGTATGCCGGCCTTGTCGGCTGGCGAGCCGCTTTCGACCCCCCGTACCAGCGCGCCCATCGGCTTGCCAAGGCCGGTCGAATCGGCCACGTCCTGTGTCACCTCGTCGATCTGCACCCCGATGCGTCCGCGCGTCACATGCCCGGTGGTGCGCAACTGGTCGGCAACGCGCATCGCCTCATCGACGGGAATGGCAAACGAGATACCCATGAAACCGCCCGAGCGCGAGTAGATCTGGCTGTTGATGCCTACCACTTCGCCGCGCATGTTGATCAAGGGGCCGCCGGAATTGCCCGGGTTGATCGCGACGTCGGTCTGAATGAACGGCAGATAGTCGCCCGTGTCGCGCTGCTTGGCACTGACGATGCCGGCCGTCACGGTATTGTCCAGACCGAATGGCGAGCCGATCGCCATCACCCACTCGCCGACCTTGAGTTTGCCCACGTCGCCGATCTTCACCGCCGGCAATCCGGTCGCGCTGATCTTGACCACGGCAATGTCGCTGCGCTTGTCGGCACCGATGATCTTGGCCTTGAACTCGCGCTTGTCGGTCAGCGTCACCATGACCTCGTCGGCGCCATCGACCACATGCGCATTGGTCATGATGTAGCCGTCCGGGGTGAGGATGAAACCGGAGCCCACCCCGCGCGGCTGCTCTTCACCACCTCGCGGTGAACGGTTCGGACGCGGTGTCTGGCCCGGCGCGCCGGGCAGCGGCACGCCGAAAAAACGCCGGAAAAAATCCTGCATGTCGGCGTCGGGATCGTTCTCGGAGCCGGCCGACACTTTTTCGAGCGTGCGGATGTTCACCACCGACGGGCCCACCTGCTGCACCAGATCGGTGAAGTCGGGCAACACGCGCGTCTGCGCCACCGCGGGTGCGCTCGGCACCAGGGTTGCCGCGCCAGCGACCACCGCGAACGCGCTGGCCAGCATGAACGAGCCCGCCCTGGCACGCGCCTTTTTCCAATCGATCTGAAGCATTACCGGCCTTTCATTGAAACTACGAATTGAAACGGGGTCTATTTTGTACGCTCGAGGCCCTGCGCGAAAGCCTCGAGTGTGCGCAGCGGCACCTCGCCCACCACCGTGACCCACCAGTCGCCCGCCGGCGTGCTCAAGCGCCGGGTCAACATCTGGGTCGCACCCATGGTCAGATGGGTTTCCTGCGCATGGCGGCTGGGGTCGTAGGTTTCCACGAACACCGAAACCGACGCCAGCCCGTCCGAGAACACCCACTGCAACGCATTGTCCGTGGCGCCGCCGGCAACACCGGCCGCGGCAATGCGGCGCCGGTAACAGTTCATCGGCTTGAATCCCGGCACCGGACTCCTCAGGGTCCAGCCTTCGGCCGCGGCCGTGGTCTTGACCAACGCGGTCGTCACCACCTTGTAGCCCGCAGTGTCGTCCATCATCCGGGCCAAGGCGCCCATGTCGACCGGGGCATCGATCTTCAGATCGGAAAAGGCGGCCTGCTCGAGCACTTTGCCGTCGGTGCCCAGTGTTTCCAGCTTGACCACCAGTCCGGATTTCTTTTCACTCCAGATACGGTAGCCGAAGCGCAGATTGTCCTTCGGGTTGAGTTGCACCACGCGGGCCTGGAACCCGGCCACGCGCCCGCTGCCCACCCGCTGCGCGCTATAGAACTGGTCGATCGCCGAATCACTGGACTTGAGCAGGGCAGGGAACAGGCCGAGCCACTCGCGCCGCTCGGTCTTGACGACCCGGGTCTTCGGGAAGAACGTGACCACCTGATCGTTGTGCCGAAACGTCGTGCGCGGCGTGCCGGTCAGCGCCTCGACACGCTCCATTTGCTGATCGCCCTGGCATACGTGCCAGATACGCGCGCTCGACAAGTGGCCGGAAGGGGAGGACACGACGAAGGTGCCGGTATACGCGCTATGGCGCGAAGCCTCGTCCATGCGCAGCAGCCACTCGGCCGCGCTGTGCGCGATCGGTTCACCAGGCTGGCTCGCGGACGCGGCCGGCGGCGGCGTCTGTGCAACAGCAGGATTCATCACCATCGGCGCGCACAACGCCATGACGCAAGACCCGAAAAACTTCCAGCTCATGAGGTCGGCCTCTTCACGCGATTGCTCGCGACCCTAACGGGTCGGCCCCTCGAAAGTGGCGTTGCGGAAAAAACCGGCCGGCATCTGAAGCGCCGAGGTCCCGCCAAACTGCTCATGGGCCGCCAGAAAGGCATCCAGTCGCGGATCGCGAATCAGTACGGCGGAGCCGCCATCGGCCACGGCCACGGCGGACGGCGCCGCTTGCGGCTGCACAGGCATTACAGCCTGCGCGAGTTGAGGCTGGCTGATCGCCGGGTTCACTGCGGTGAACCCGTTCCAGCCGATGGCCACCACGGCAGCCAGCGATGCAAATCCGGCCACCAGCTTCCAGCGGAAGATCGATTCGTTGGCGGCCCGATTTTCAGCACTATTTTGGCCACTACCCCTCTCGGGATAAGCATTCTTCGCTACAAAACCAATAGTCTCCTCGGCACGCACCTGGATCTGCTCCTGGCGCAGACGCGTCTTCAGGCGCGCCATGAAGTCGACATCGTGGTAGTACGCGGCCAGTTCACCGCAGCGCAGCACGTCGCCCACCACATGGTAGGCGTGCCAGGTCGCGAGCGCCTGCGCGTCCTCGGTCGCGGATTCCACCGCGCGGGCGAATTCCTCGCCACGCAACTGCCCGTCGGCGAGGGCGGAAATAGTGTCTTGTCCATGCATCAGGTCAGTCATGTTCGTCACCTGCAAGCTTGTTACCATCCACCGGAATCGTCACCATCTCTTGCCCATCCGGTTTTCCAGCAAGGGTTTGACCTTGGCCGATATGGCCTCCCGAGCCCGGAAAATACGCGAGCGTACCGTGCCAATGGGGCAGTTCATCGCGTCTGAAATTTCTTCGTAACTCAGCCCTTCGATCTCGCGCAGCGTGACCGCCTGACGCAAATCCTCCGGCAGCGCCTGCATCGCGGCGTTCACGACGGCGGCAATCTCCTTGGCCGCCAGCACGGTTTCCGGTGTCTCTTCGCTGGTTAGTTCATGCCCCGCCTGGGAAGTTTCATCCTCCTCGTCGGGCGCCCGGAAGGCGTTTTCGGAGATGACCGGATTGCGCTTCATGTCGAGCAGCGACTTTTTCGCGGTATTCACGGCAATCCGGTACAGCCAGGTGTAGAACTGGGCCTCGCCGCGGAACTGATGCAGGGCGCGATACGCCCGAATGAAGGTTTCCTGTGCTATGTCCTGCACCAGATCAACATCGCGCACCATGCGGCCGATCAGGCGCTCGATGCGGCGCTGGTACTTGATCACCAGCAGCTCGAACGCCCGCTGGTCACCGGCCACGGTGCGCTCGACCAGCAGCAGGTCGCTGTCGCCGTGCGCGGGCGCTGAGCCCCGCGCGGGGTGGGAGGGTGGAGCCTCGTCGCTCATGGATGGATTGTCTCAGCCGGGCAACGGTTCACCCGCGGGGTCGACCGCCCCGCGGCCACGCGCGTGGACCGCACGGCGCAAGTCGCCCCAGCGCGCGGGCTCGCGGCACTGCTCCAGCCACAGCCAGCACCGGCCGCCGGCGGCGCCGCACATGCACACGAGCAGCCAGCGCTGCAAATCCAGCTGCACCGCCAGCCGCACTGGGGCCTGCTCACCCGGCGCCGCGCGCGCAGTCCACCACCATGCCCCACCATCCCAATGCAGCTCTCCGATGGATGTGGCCCGCCAGTCCAGCGCGGCGGCAACACCGCCTCCCAGCACGCAGGCGATCGCCAGCCACTGGCGCCAGCCGACGCTGTCCACCTGGACGCACCAGGCTCCCGTGAGCAGTGCCCCCGCCAGCCAGACCAGTACGAGCGTGAGGCTCCAAACACGCGCACGCCCCACCGGATAGGTGACCGATGGGGCGCTGTGCATGGCCAAGCTGGTTTGTGGAGAATTCAGATGCGTCTGAACGTCAGGGCGCCCGTTTGAAGACGAGCGTCCCGTTCGTGCCGCCAAAGCCGAAGTTGTTCTTGACCGCCACATCGATCTTCATGTCGCGCGCCGTATTGGCGCAGAAATCAAGGTCGCAGTCCGGATCCTGGTTGAAGATATTCGTGGTCGGCGGGCTTTTTTGATGGTGCACCGCGAGCACCGTGAAAACGCTCTCGACACCACCGGCACCGCCCAGCAGGTGCCCGGTCATGGACTTGGTGGAATTGACCACCATCTTGCGGGCATGGTCACCGAGCGCGGCCTTGATGGCATTGCACTCGTTCGTATCGCCCAGCGGCGTGGAGGTGCCGTGAGCATTGAGGTAATCCACCTGATCGGCGTTGACCCCCGCGTTGCGCAGCGCGCCGAGCATGGCGCGGCGCGGGCCGTCCATGTTGGGCGCGGTCATGTGGCCGGCGTCGGCGCTCATGCCAAAGCCCGCCAGTTCGGCGTAGATTTTCGCGCCGCGCGCCCTGGCGTGTTCGTATTCTTCGAGCACCAGCATGCCGGCGCCCTCGCCCAGCACGAAACCGTCGCGGTCCCGGTCCCAGGGGCGGGACGCCGTCTTCGGATCGTCGTTGCGCGTGGACAGCGCCCGCATCGCGGCAAAACCACCGACGCCCAGCGGCGAAATGGTGGCTTCCGAACCGCCCGCGACGATCACGTCGGCATCGCCGTACTCGATCAGGCGTCCGGCATCGCCAATGCAATGCAGGCCCGTGGTGCAGGCGGTGGCAATGGCAATGTTCGGGCCCTTGAAGCCAAAGCGTATCGACACATGCCCCGCGACCATGTTGACAATGGACGCCGGCACGAAGAACGGCGTGATGCGGCGCGGGCCGCGGTTCTCCAGTTCGGTGTGGGTCGCTTCGATCATCGGCAGGCCACCGATGCCCGAGCCGATCACGCAGCCGATGCGCGTCGCCAGTTCCTCGCTCAACGCATCGCCGGTCGGCAGCCCCGCATCTGCCACGGCCTGCGCCGCGGCGGCAATGCCGAAATGAATAAAGGCGTCCATCCCGCGCGCATCCTTGGCGCTCAGGTAGGACTCCAGCGCGAACCCCTTGACCTCACCGGCGATCCTGCAGGCGAAGTTCGACGCGTCGAACTTCGTGATGAGGTCGATGCCGGACTTCCCGGCCAGCAGGTTGGCCCAGGCATCGGCCACCGTGTTCCCCACGGGGCTGATGCAACCCAGGCCGGTCACGACGACGCGGCGACGGCTCATGCGCTTGAATCCTGCAGTTAAGCCTTCTGGTGGCTGGTGGCGTAATCGATCGCGTTTTGAACGGTCGTGATCTTCTCGGCATCTTCGTCCGGAATTTCGATGCCGAACTCGTCTTCCAGCGCCATCACCAGCTCCACGGTGTCCAGGGAGTCGGCGCCGAGGTCGGCCACAAAGGCTTTATCGCCGACGACCTGGGACTCTTCCACGCCGAGTTGTTCGGCGATGATTTTTTTGACACGTGTTTCGATATCGCTCATGGTTCCCTCTTAGGGTTGTAAATTAATCCGTGATTCTAGCCGGGCACGGGGCCATTCCCCGGCCCGACTGCCGAACGGATGAACCGGCTGGAGTTGCTGCGGCCTCAGCTCATGTACATGCCGCCATTGACGTGCAGTTCCTGCCCCGTCACGTAGGCGGCCTGGGGCGACGCGAGATACGCCACCGCATGCGCGATGTCCGCGGGATGGCCCAAGTGGCCGAGCGGAATCTGGGCCAGCAAAGCCTGGTGCTGCTCGGGCGGGAGGCCGGCCGTCATGTCGGTCTCGATGAATCCGGGCGCCACGCAGTTCACCGTGATGGCACGGCTGCCGAGTTCGCGCGCCAACGCCCGCGTCATGCCGGCGACACCGGCCTTGGCAGCCGCATAGTTGGCCTGGCCGGGGTTGCCCGAGGAACCCACCACGCTGGTGACGTTGACGATGCGGCCATAGCGCTGCTTCATCATGGTGCGCAGCACGGCGCGGCTCATGCGAAACACCGCCTTGAGGTTGGTATTCAGCACCGCATCCCAGTCGTCGTCCTTCAGGCGCATGGCCAGCATGTCGCGTGTGATGCCGGCATTGTTCACCAGCACCTGCAAGCCGCCCCGTTCCTTCACGATCGCGTCGATCAGCGCCTCGGCGGCCGCGGCGTCATTGACATCGAGGACCCTGCCCGCGCAACCGGGAAACGCCGCCAGCGCGTGGTCGATCTTGCCGGCGCCCACTTCGCTGGTGGCGGTGCCAATCACCTTCAGGCCCCGGCGGGCCAGCTCCAGCGCAATCGCGGCGCCAATGCCGCGCGAGGCGCCCGTGACCAGCGCCACCTGATCTTCGAATTTGATTTCACTCATTGCACGATCCCCCGGGCTTCTTCTAGCGTGGCCGGATCGAACAGGGTCGCTCCCGTGAGTTCGGGGTCGATGCGCCGCACCAGGCCGGCCAGCACCTTGCCCGGACCGCATTCAATCAGCGTGCTCGCGCCGCGCGCCTTGATGGCGGCCACGCACTCGACCCAGCGCACCGGGCCGAACGCCTGACGCACCAGCGCGTCCCGGATTCTGTCGGCATCGACCTCCACCGCCACGTCGATGTTGTTGAGCACCGGGATCTGCGGCGCCAGGAAAGTCGTCGCCGCCAGTACCGCCTTGAGTTTTTCCGCGGCGGGTTTCATCAGGCTGGAATGAAATGGCGCCGACACTGGCAGCAACAGCGCGCGTTTCGCGCCGCTCGCCTTCAAGACCTCGCAGGCCTTGTCCACCGCAGCCTTGCTGCCGGCAATCACGGTTTGCGCGGGGTCGTTGAAGTTGGCGGCCTGCACGGTTTCAGCGGAATCGGGACCGAAGGACGCCGCCGCCTCAGCGCAGCCGGCGATCACCCTAGCGGCCTCCAGACCCAGAATAGCGGCCATCGCACCGGCTCCCACCGGCACCGCTTCCTGCATCGCGCGGGCCCGAAAACGCACCAGCGGCACTGCCTGCGCCAGCGTCAGCACCCCGGCGGCGACGAGCGCGGAGTATTCACCCAGCGAATGGCCAGCCACCACCGACGGAGACGAGCCGACCTCGGCCATCCAAACGCGGTAAGCAGCGACGCCGGCCACCAGCATCACGGGCTGAGTGTTCGTGGTCAGGGCAAGCGCCTCTTTCGGGCCTTCCCGGATCAGCCGGGCCACGTCTTCATGCAGCGCGTCGGACGCTTCCGCAAGCGTCTGCGCAACCACCGGATGGTCGCCCCAGGCGTCAAGCATGCCGACCGACTGCGAGCCTTGACCGGGAAAGACAAATGCAAAAGATTTCATGAATAGTTTGAGCAAAAACAGCGGCTGGTCCTTTACCAATCTCGCCTTTCAGCTATAGATCAAGCAGCACCGAGCCCCAGGTGAAGCCGCCGCCCACGCCTTCGAGCAACAGCGTTTCTCCTTTTTTGACCTTGCCGCTGCGCACGCCCCAATCGAGCGCCAGCGGAATGGACGCCGCCGAGGTATTGCCGTGCTCGTCCACCGTGACGATCACCTTGTCCATGGACATCTTCAGTCTGCGCGCCGTGCTTTGCATGATGCGGATGTTGGCCTGATGCGGGATCAACCAGTCGATATCGGCCTCGGTCTTGCCGGCCTTGGCCAGCACGGCGCGGGCCGACTGGTCGAGCACGCCCACCGCCAGCTTGAATACGGCTTGGCCGTCCATGGTGAGCAGCGGATGGCCCAGCACCTCGCCGCCCGAGACGGTGCCGGGCACGCACAAAATGCCGACGTGTTTGCCGTCCGCGTGCAGGTCGGTCGCCAGGATGCCGGGCGTGTCAGAGGCTTCCAGCACCACGGCGCCGGCGCCATCGCCAAACAGCACGCAGGTGGTGCGGTCGTTGAAGTCGAGAATGCGCGAGAACACCTCCGCGCCGATCACCAGCGCCCGGCTGGCGCTGCCGTTCTGGATCATCGCGTCGGCCACGGTGAGCGCATAGACGAAACCGCTGCACACCGCCTGCACGTCGAACGCCGGGCAGCCGGCGATGCCCAGCTTGTGCTGGACGATGCAGGCGCTGGACGGAAACACCATGTCCGGCGTGGAGGTCGCGACAATGATCAGGTCGATGTCGGCGGCTTGCCGGCCCGCGGCCTGCAGGGCATTTTGGGCCGCTTCGAGTGCCAGATCGCTACAGGTCACGCCGGGCGCGCAAAAGTGCCGGGCCCGGATACCCGTGCGCTCGACAATCCATTGATCCGAGGTTTCAACGCCCTTGGCGGCCAGTTCGGCCACCAGATCGTCATTGCTGAGCCGGCGTGGCGGCAGAAAACTGCCGGTACCGGTGATACGGGAATATCGTTTCATGAAACTCTAGTATGTCGATGCTGCCAGTGCCGGCTGTACGACCGCCTCGGCCGGCACCAGAAGGGGCGCAGCGTGCGCAATCCGGGCCTGAACACGATTGAGCAAATTGTGTTCTACGGCATCATACGCGCGGCTCAAGGCGTACCCGAAGGAGAAGGCATCCGCGGAGCCGTGACTCTTGAACACCAGGCCGCGCAGGCCCAACAACGCCGCGCCGTTGTAGCGCCGATGATCCATCCGCTTTTTAAGTGCAGAAAGCACAGGATAAGCGATGAAGGCCGCTATTTTTGTAAAAATGTTGCGAGAAAATTCAACCTTGAGGAAACTCAAAATCATCGACGCCAAGCCTTCGCTCGCCTTCAATGTGACGTTGCCGACAAAACCGTCACAGACGACAATATCGACCGTGCCTTTGAAAATGTCATTCCCTTCGACATTCCCATAAAAATTCAAATCACCGGCGCTGCCCGCAGAACGAAGCAGTTCCCCTGCTTTTTTAATCACTTCACTGCCTTTTATCGCTTCTTCGCCGATGTTCAGCAACCCGACCGAGGGGGTTTCATTGTTTCTGAGCGCGGAAACCAGCGCAGATCCCATGACCGCGAACTGCAGCAGGTGCTCGGCGGTGCAGTCCACATTGGCGCCCAGGTCGAGCACGGTCGTTGCGCCGCCCTGGGCATTTGGAATCTGGGGCGCAATAGCGGGGCGGTCGATACCGTCCAGCGTCTTGAGCAGATAGCGCGCTATGGCCATCAGGGCGCCGGTATTGCCGGCGGACACGGCGGCCTGCGCCGTGCCGTCCTTCACCTGCGCAATCGCCACGCGCATCGACGAGTCTTTTTTCCGCCGCAGCGCCACTTCGATCGAATCGTCCATGCCCACGACTTCGGTGGCCACGACCATCCGGGCGCGCGGGTGCACGAATGCGCTCAGGGACTCGGGCAGACCGACCAGCAGGAGTTCCGCATCGGGATGCTGTTCGAGAAAATACCGGCATGCCGGCAACGTGACACTGGGGCCATGGTCGCCCCCCATGCAATCAACCGCCAGGGTGATCATGGGCAACGCACGCCATCGGCATGGCGGTTTTGGGCGGAACGACCGAAAGCGGGAAGCATCAAAACAAAGGCCCGATGCTACTCAAACCGTAGCCCCGGGCCCCCGTGTGGCAACGCAATCAGGCTTCGGACTTGGGCTTGAGTACCTGGCGGCCACGGTAGAAGCCGTTCGGACTGATGTGGTGACGCAGATGCGTTTCGCCAGTGGTCGGCTCCAGCGCAATGCCCGGCACGCTCAGGGCGTTGTGCGAGCGGTGCATGCCGCGTTTGGAAGGTGACTTTTTGTTCTGCTGGACGGCCATGATCGGCTCCTGAAAATATGACTCGACTGGGGAAATTCGGATTTGTGCGCAAAAGCAGAGCAACGTCCATCGCCTGCGCTGAACTTGCGATTATAACCCAGCACCTTGATTTAACTGGATTTATCACCCTTGAGTCGGGCCAATACGGCAAATGGATGGGGCTTGGCCGTCGCTTCCACGCTAAAAGCTTCGTCAGCGACCGCTAACTTCACATGGGCCGGGCAGGTGCCGTGCATCGGCACCAGGGGCAGCGCCATCAGCACCTCATCCTCGACCAGCGCCGCAAGGTCGAAGTCGTGGCTGAGGGCCAGCAAGTCTTCTTCACAATCGTCGTCCTGGGCCGCGGCGGTTTCCTCGTCCGCCACGAAGCGGAAAGCGCGGTCCACTGCCACGCTCACGTCGACCGGGCCGAGGCAGCGCTGGCAGGTCAGCGGCACGGTGGCATCGATTTTCAACCGCAGCCAGACATCGCCCGGATCGCCCGGCACCGGACGCAACTCGCCGGCGGCCGCCCAGTTGACAAGATGATTGCCCCCCAGCCCTTTCGTCTCCTGGAACAGTCGCTCATATTTTTGAAGCGGCTCCCGCGCTGCCAAGCGCCCGGCCACCTGCGCGAAGGCCCGGACGTCAAGATGGTTGGCGGCGAATCCTGTTTTCATCGCACCAGTGTAAGAGAATCCCCGCATGACTCAACTTGTTGCCCAAAATCCCGCCGTGGCGCCACGCGCGCTGGTGCTGGGGTCCACTTCGCGCTACCGCCGTGAACTGCTGCAGCGGCTGCAGGTTCCTTTCGAAGTGGCGGCGCCGCAGGTCGACGAGACACCGCGCCCCGGTGAGGCTCCGGCCGACCTGGCACTGCGCCTGGCGCTGGCCAAGGCGCAAGCCGTGGCGCGCCGGTTTCCACATGCGGTGGTAATCGGCTCGGACCAGGTTGCCGAGCTGGCTGGCGAGCCGTTGGGCAAGCCCGGCAATCATGCACGCGCCACCCTGCAATTGCGCCGCATGCGGGGCCAGACGGTGGTGTTTCAGACCGCGGTGGCCGTGGTCTGCGCGGAGGCCGGCTTCTCGCAGATGGAACTGGCCCCGGTCAAAGTGCAGTTTCGCGACCTGAGTGACGCCGAAATCGAGGCGTACCTGCAGGCCGAGCAGCCCTACGACTGCGCCGGCAGCGCGAAGAGCGAGGGCCTCGGCATCGCGCTGCTCGACGCCATCGAAAGCGACGATCCGACCGCGCTAGTCGGGCTGCCGCTGATCCGCACCTGCCGCATGATCCGCGCCGCCGGCGTGAAGGTGTTGTGATCGCGCAGCAGTCCCCGGCGCCCGGCCTCGGCAAGCTCTACCTCGTGCCCGCGCCACTGGACTTTGGCTGCGACCGGCAAACCCCGCTGGAGCAGGTGATGCCCATTGGCACGTTGCAGGTCGCGGCCGAACTGGGGCATTGGGTGTGCGAGAACGCGAAAACGCTGCGAGCCTACCTTAAGCGTGTCAACGAGCTGCAGCCCTTGTCGCATCAATTGCAGGCGTTGCAAATTCAGGAGCTGCCGCGCGATGTGCATAAAAAAGGCGATCACGGCGGCCACTTCGACGCACGGCCCTTGCTGGCCCCGGCCTTGCAGGGACACGACATGGGGCTGGTCAGCGAGGCGGGCATGCCGGCCGTGGCCGATCCGGGTTCCTCCGTGGTGCGGGCGGCGCACGATCTGGGGCTGGCCGTGGTACCGCTGGTGGGCCCGGTCTCGCTGCTGCTGGCGCTCGCGGCCAGCGGCCTGAATGGGCAGAACTTTGCCTTTGTCGGCTACCTGCCGCAGGATCCCGCGCCGCGCGCCAGCCGAATCCGCGAAATCGAATCGCTGGCCCTGCGAACGGGACAGGCGCAAGTCTTCATCGAAACACCCTATCGCAACGCTGCGCTATTCCAGGCGCTGTTGCAAACGCTTCAGCCCCATACCCGGCTCGCCATCGGCAGTGGCCTGACCTTGGCCGGCGCCGCCACCCGCAGCCAGTCGATCAGGGAATGGCGCCAACATGGCGCCGGGCCTGACAACCAGACCCCCGCCGTGTTCGCCATCGGGCGCTGATCAGTGAATCTCGGGGTTGACCTGGAGGGCATGCACCATGCCCTCGCCGATGGAAGCCCCGAATTTTTTCGCCAGCCGCTCGGCCACGTTGTCGCGCTGGGTGTAATCGACAATATCCGGGGCCTTCACGACGTCATGCGCCACGTAGTAGAGGCTGCCCAGCTGGTCCGCCAGGCCCATGTCAACGGCCTGCTGGCCCGTCCAGAACAGGCCGCTGAACGTCTCGGGCGTCTCCTTCAGGCGCGCGCCGCGCCCCTTCTTCACGGCGTCGATGAACTGCTCATGGATCTGGTCGAGCATGACCTGAGCATAAGCGCGCTGCTGGTCGGTTTGCGGGCTGAACGGGTCCAGGAATCCCTTGTTGGCGCCGGCCACCAGAAGCCGGCGCTCGATCCCGAGCTTGTCCATCAGGCCGGTAAAGCCGAAGCCATCCATCAACACGCCGATGCTGCCCACGATGCTCGCTTTGTTGACAAAAATCTTGTCGGCCGCCACCACGGTGTAGTAGGCCGCGGAGGCGCAGGACTCTTCCACCACCGCATACACCGGCTTCCTGTACTTCGCTTTCAGGCGGTAGATTGCGTCGTTCATGATGCCGGCCTGCACCGGGCTGCCGCCCGGCGAGTTGCACAGCAGCACCACCGCCTTGGTGCCGCTGTCTTCGAACGCGCTGCGCAATGCCGCCACCACGGCGTTGGCACTGGTCTCGCCGCCCTCGGCAATTTCCCCCTTGATCTGGACCACGGCGGTGTGCGGCGTGGCCTTGTCGGAAGTGACCACGGCGCGGTGCATGGCGGCCCAGACCAGGAAGACAAAGAACGCGAGCCAGGCCAGCCGGACAAATGTTTTCCAGCGACGCGCCGACTTTTGCTCGTTGATCGCGGCAAACGCCAACTTTTCCAGCGTCGCGCGCTCCCAGCCGGCGTCGCGGGCGCCGCCGGTGGCCGGATTGGAACCGTAGGGCGTGTAGTCCGTGGGATCCTTGCGGCTGTTTTCGTCACTCATGTCAGAACTCGACAGGTAATAGATTGTGCTCAGTATGCCAGTGCACCACGCCATCCTGTTCGACGATCTGAATCTTGACCAGCCCGCCGCGGCACGGCCCGCCGCGGCACGCGCCCGTGTCCGGCCGGTACACCGCGCCATGGGTCGCGCAGATCAGCCATTGGCCGGTATCGTCAAAAAAACGGTTCGGCTGGAAGTCCAGCTCCATCGCCACGTGGGAGCAGCGGTTCAGGTACGCGTGCGCGCGGCCCTCGAAGCGGATCGCGAAGGCGCGGCAGGTCTGGCCGCAAAAGACCACGTCGAACGGGACCGCCTCGCCGCCCTCCTGCAGATCGGACGCATGACACAGGGCAATGAGCTGGCTCATGCGGCACCTGCTCAACCGTGGCGCCGCAGCCATTCGTGCAGGTCCCGCACGGAGTGAGCCACATGGCGCGGGCCGAACGCCTGGAAATCATCCGGCTCGTGCGCGCCGTAGCTGACCCCCACGCTGGCGCAGCCGGCGCGACGCGCCATTTCGAGGTCGTGCGTGGTATCGCCGATCATCAGCGTGCGCGCGGGCAGTACATCGAATTCGGCCATCAGTTCGTGCAGCATGCGCGGATCGGGCTTGCCCGCCGTCTCGTCGGCGGTGCGTGAGCCATCGAACAGGCCCTTGAGCTGGACCGCCTGCAGCGCGTCGTCGAGCCCGCGCCGGCTCTTGCCGGTGGCGACGGCCAGCAAATGCTGGCGCGACCGCAGATCGGCCAGCATGGCCAGAACGCCCTCGAACAGCACGATGTCGTGCTGACTGGCCTTGTAGTGATAGCTGTAGCGGGTTGCGAGTTCGGGGTATCTGGCGCTGGGCACATCGGGCGCGGCATGCGCGAGCGCCTGCGCCAGGCCCATGCCGATCACAAAGGCGGCCTCCCTGTCGCTGGGCACCGTGCCGCCGACATCGGCCACGGCCTGCTGGATGCAGCGCGTGATGATGGTGGTGGAATCGAACAGCGTGCCGTCCCAGTCGAACGCGATCAAATCAAACTGCCGCTGGGGCGCGTTCTCAGGCCTGGTGGGCTGTGGCATGGTCAATGAATCTCTGAAGTTCCGGAGGCAGTTCGGCCAGCAGCGCGACGCGCTCGCCACTGGAGGGATGATCGAACTGTAACCGCCATGCATGCAGGAACATACGCTTCAGGCCCGCATCTCCCCTCTTCTTTTGCAGCAACCTGTTCCGTTCGAAGTCGCCGTATTTGTCATCGCCCGCGATTGGATGTCCGTGGGAGGCCAGATGCACCCGGATCTGGTGCGTGCGCCCGGTCTTGATCGTGACTTCCAGCAGCGTGAAGCCCGCCAGCCGCTGCGCCACTTTGACCAGTGTGACCGCTCGCATGCCGTCCGGATCGTCTTTGGCCACCACCTTGACGCGGCGCTCGCCCGCCCCGTCCTGGCCGGATGCAAGAAGGAATTTGTGCAGCGGCGCATCAATCACTTTTTTTCCTGCAGGCCAGTCGCCCAGCACCAATGCCAGGTAGGTTTTGCCGGTCTCGCGGCTGCGAAACTGGTCCTGCAACGCCGTGAGCGCGCTACGTTTCTTGGCCACCAACAAAATGCCCGAGGTTTCGCGATCGAGCCGGTGCACCAGTTCGAGAAACCGGGCCTGCGGCCGCGCCCGGCGCAACTGCTCGATCACGCCGAAGCTCACGCCGCTGCCGCCGTGCACCGCCACGCCGGCCGGCTTGTCGATCGCGAGCAGCCAGTCGTCTTCCAGCAGGGCCGGGAATTCACGGGCCGGCGCCGGGCTCAAGGCCTTTTCCTGCCCCCGTGCGGACACCCGCATCGGCGGCAGCCGCACCACGTCGCCGGCGACGACCCGGCTGTCGGCGCTGGCCCGGCCCTTGTTGATGCGGACCTCGCCGCTGCGGATGATGCGGTACAGGTGCGTTTTGGGGACGCCCTTGAGGTGGCGCATCAGGAAGTTGTCCAGCCGCTGGCTGGCAGCTTCATCATCGACCGTGATGAATTTGACCCCCGGCGCACCATCGGGCGCAACAGCAGGCGCGTGAGCGCCTATAATGTTCTTTACCAGCGACATGTTGTAAGTGCTTGATTGACTTCAAGTTTAGGGCACCGAACAAAATTCGCCGGCAGGTCGATGCCCCCATGGTCATTGTCTGCAAACCTGGCGCCCGAGCGCCAGATGGCACACAAGCGGCGTGGGTCGAGACGACGCAATTGAAACACTGATACGGAATACCCAAATCCGGCAACCTCGCACTATGCGCCCGGTTGCCGGCGGACCCAAGCGAGAACTCTTGTGTTGATGGTGCTGATTCAAACCTTGTGGCGGTGGCTGTTGCCCCCGCCCTTTGGCGTGGAAAAGCCCCTGGCCCCCGTCTTTCGGGTGCATCCAGCTACGAATTTTGTAGCTGGTCCATATCCACACCCGCTCGCCCGCGTCCAAGCGCCTACGCCCCGACCACCGAGCCCCGGCTCGGCGTAGTCGCAGGCTCTCCGGCAATTCCCTTCGTTTCAAAGCGTCCGATCAGGCATCGTTGGCCCGCGAGGGGCCTGTGAATGTTTAGATTGAAGGAAACGCATCATGAAACGGATGCTGATTAACGCCACCCAGACCGAAGAACGCCGGCTGGCGATTGTGGACGGGCAAAA
>DATNBD010000077.1:0-4524 GCA_035572155.1 Rhodoferax sp. | reverse complement strand
CCATCTGCCGAGGGCTGGCCGTTGAGGCGAAACGGATGCAGGTCGAACGTCGGGCGCACGGCCTTGAAGTTGAACGACTGGATGAAGGCGCCCGGCGCATGGCGGCGCACCAGATCGACCAGCAGCGTGGCGAGCAACGGGCCGTGCACGATCAGGCCGGGGTAGCCCTCGGCCTCGGTCACGTACTTGCGGTCGTAATGGATGCGGTGGCCGTTGAAGGTCAGCGCCGAGTAGCGGAACAGCAGCACGTCGTCGGGCACGATTTCGCGTTGCCACGCGGCGCCCTTTTCGGCCACTACGGGCGGCGGCACCGGGTCGCCGGGCTGGGCCGCAGCGCGGTAGACGATGTCCTGCTCTTCGCTCAAAGCCAAACCCCTGGCGTTGTGCACCTCGTGCTGGACCTGCACGAACACCAGGTCGCCCGTGCGGCCGGCCTTGTGCGTCACGGACTCAATGCGCGAGATGCGCCGCACCGCATCACCCAGCACCAGCGGGTTCCCGGGCAGCCACTGCAGGCGTCCGCCGGCCCACATGCGGCGCGGCAACGGTACCGGCGGCAGGAAGCCGCCGCGTTTGGCGTGGCCGTCGGGGCCAATCTCGCTCTGGCGCTGCTGCGGCAAAAAATACAGCCAATGCCACAGCGGCGGCAGCGCCGTGCCGGGCGCGGGGGCCGGGTCGTCGCGGTCCAGCGTGGCCGACAGCCCGCGCACCGGCCCGGCGGTGAGGTCGTCGCTCAGGGTTTCGGTCTTGCCGACCCAGCCCTGCAGATGCGACAGGGTAGCTGCGTCAAGGGGAACAGGGTTGGTATGCATGAGGGTCATCATGACTGCCGCGTCGGCACGACGCAATGTGCTGCAGCGCCTTATTTTGCCGACATCGCCTGCGCCAGCGCGGTCATCTGCACCCCCATGGGGGATGCCAGGTCTTCCAGCACGGAGAAATGATTGCAGCCCGGGACTGGCACATAGCGTGCGATCTCGCCCCGCGCTTGGCAATCGGCAGCGTATTGCCTTGAATGGCGCACCAGCTCGGGCAGTTCGGCGTCGCCCACCACGACCGTCGTCGGCGCACCCGGGGCGATGTGCCGCAGCGGACTGAAGGCCTCCACCTCGTGCGCCGTGAGATGGAGCTTGTCGTTGAGCTCTCCCAGGCTGATGGGCTCCAGATCGACCAGCGCACTGATCGGCATCGCATGGCTGACCACGAGGTGCGAACGGTGCATGGCGGTGAGATGCCCGCCGGCCGAATGTCCGCTCAGGCACAACGGGTGCCCGGCAATGCCAAGCCCGTCCCGATCCGCCTGTAGATGATCCAGCAAGGCACCGATTTCCCCCACGATCTGCGTCATGGATGCTTCGGGCGCCAGGGTGTATTCGGCCAGCACCACGTTGAAGCCGCGCCCCAGTGGTCCCCGCACAATGAACGCAAAGTCTTCCTTGGCACAGAATTGCCAATAGCCGCCGTGAATGAAGACATAGGTGGGCGCACCCGCCGGCCCCGCCGCAAACCAGTCATAGCGCTGGCGCGGCAACAGACCGTAAGCAAGCCCGCGTCGGCACGGCAGATCGCGGTACACATCGGCGCTGCGAACCCGAAAATCGACCAGCAGGCGTGTGGACCCCGGCACGGCACCGGTGTTGCTGTACGCCGCGTCCAGTGTGGTGCGATCCATTCCCCGGTACAGCGTCGTCATGACGGCTCCCCTTGCTTCCATTTGAAAACCGGCCTGCTCGGGCTGCGGCGCAGGACGCGAATGAGTTTGCGTTGCGCCCTTGCCATTTGCCGTCAACTCGCCTGCGACACGCCGGCCGATTCGAAACTCGCCATCTCGCGCAAAATGGCGCAAGCCGAGACCAGCAGCGGCCAGGCCAGCGCGGCGCCCGACCCCTCGCCCAGGCGCAGGCCCCAGTCGAGCAGCGGCTGCGCTTTGAGCTCGGCGAGCATCAGCGCATGGCCACGCTCGGCCGAAGCATGCGCGAAGACGCAACGCTGCATGACGCGAGGCTGCAGCGCCTGCGCCACCAGCACCGCGGCGTTCGCAATGAAACCATCCACCACGATCACGCGACGCTCCTGGGCGGCCTGCAGGATCGCGCCCACGAGCGTGGCGATCTCGAAGCCGCCGAACGCGGCGAGCGCGTCCAGCGGCGTCGTGGCCCGCGCATGCAGTTGCAGCACCTGCCGCAGCAAGGCCGTCTTGCGCTGCACGGCCTCCGGGCCCAGGCCCGTGCCGGCCCCGGTGCAGGCGGCAATGTCCTGCCTCGACAATCGCGCCAGCAAAAGCGCGGCCGCCGAGGTGTTGCCAATGCCCATCTCGCCCAGCAGCAGCGCATTGCCGGGCAGCGCTCGCACGACCGCCTGTCCGTTCGAGATGGCTTGCAGACACTGATCTGGTGTCATGGCCGGCCCGGCGCTGGCATCAGCCGTGCCGGGCGCGATCTTGCGCACCAGCAGACCGGGACGGGTGCCGTCGGGTGCGCCGGGCGGCGCGAAGTCGTGCCGCACGCCGCAGTCCACCACGGTCAGGGTCAGCCCGTGCTGACGCGCCAACACGCTGACCGCCGCGCCGCCAGCCAGGAAGTTCTCCACCATTTGCCAGGTCACGTCGCTCGGATAGGCCGAGACGCCACGCGCGGCCAGCCCGTGGTCGCCAGCACACACCAGAAGTTGCGGCTCATGCAGTCGTGGCGACTCGCTGCCCAGAATCAGCGCGAGCTGCAGCGCCAGCGACTCGAGCCGGCCGAGCGAGCCGAGCGGCTTGGTCTTCTGGTCGAGCACCTGCTGCAAACGCCTGGCCAATGCGGCATCATGGATATCTTCAATCTGGGGGGTTTCAATTTTCATGGATGAAGTGCACGTTGCCGCGCAGCAGGGTTTTACAAAAGAGGCACAGATGTATGCGCGCGGCAGACCCGAGTATCCTCCCGCGCTGGCATCCTGGCTGACCGGGCCGATGGAACTGGCCCCAGGCCGCACGGTGGCCGACGTGGGCGCCGGCACCGGCAAATTCACCAAGCTGTTGCCCGCCACCGGGGCCGATGTGGTCGCGCTGGAGCCGGTCGACGCGATGCGCGTGCAGTTGCAGCAAAGCCTGCCCGCGGTGCGGGCGCTGGCCGGCGCGGCGCAATCGATACCGCTGCCGGGTGGTTCGCTGGACGCGGTGGTCTGTGCGCAGTCCTTTCACTGGTTCGCGAATCACGCGGCGCTGAATGAATTCCACCGCGTTCTCAAGCCCGGCGGCAAACTCGGCCTGGTATGGAATGTGCGCGACGAATCGGTGGATTGGGTGACCCAACTGACCGCGATCGTCACACCTTATGAAGGCGATGCGCCGCGCTTTTATACCGGCGACTGGCGCCAACCGTTCCCGCATCCCGGCTTCACTGAACTGGTGGAGCATCGCTGCGAGCATCGGCATGTCGGCGCGCCCCAGCAGGTGATCGTCGAGCGCTTCATGTCGGTGAGCTTCATCGCAGCGCTGGCGCCGGCCGAGAGTGCCGTCGTACGCGAGCGCATCGAGGCCCTGATTGCCACGCACCCGGCGCTGCGCGGGCGCGCAACCGTGGGCTTTCCCTACCAAACGCTGGCGTTTCATTGCACGCGAATCTGAATCAGGCCGCCAGCACACGCAGCACGCCGGGCTCGAAATACCGCTCGATATAGTCGGCCAGACCGTCGAACACACTATCGAGGGTCGGCACGGAAACGCCGAACAGCGCACGCAGCGCGGCCGGGTCTTCAAGCAGGCCGTGCATATACAGCCCGAGCACGTTGCCCGTCGCGTTCTGCCAGGCCAGACCATCCTGCATGACCGCCCACGCCACATCGCCGCCCGCCGCCATCGCGGGATGCAGGGCAGTCTGCCCATGGTGGATTTCATAGCCCTGCACCATCACGTTCGACAGCGCCCCCCAGGGGCCGCGCACCGCGCCAAAGGCGGCGCTCCTGCGCCGCACCGTCTTGGCGGTCTCGAACACCGTGACCAGGGGCAACAGGCCCAGCCCGGGCCCGTTTCCGTCGATCCCGTGCGGATCGATCAATGCCTCGCCCAGCATCTGCAGTCCGCCACAAATGCCCAGCACCACCCCGCCCTGCGCCGCGTGCGCGGCAATGGCGCGGTCCAGCCCCTGCGCGCGCAGCCACGCCAGATCGCCGCTGGTGTGCTTGGAGCCGGGCAGGATGATCCAGTCGGCAACCGCCACATCGGCCGAGCTGCGCGCCCAGGCCAGGCGCACACCGGGCACGTTCTTCAGAGGCTGAAATTCGTCGAGGTTGCTGATGCGCGGATACGCAACAATGGCGATTGTGGTGACACCGGCTGCGCCTTCCCCTCCGCTCTCTCCCGGAGGAAGGGGGTGAAACATCCCGTCTTCTTCGGGCAGACCGTGCTGCCACCACATCGGCAGCGTGGCCACGGTGGGAATGCCGGTTAATTCCAGCAGCATGTGCGGCGCGGGGGCCAGCAGCGTGGCATCGCCGCGAAACTTGTTGAGTACAAAGCCGCGGATCAGTGCGCGTTCGGCC
>DATNBD010000076.1:0-4236 GCA_035572155.1 Rhodoferax sp. | reverse complement strand
GTGCGAACGGCGGCAAATTGGGCCGGACGATCACGCCGCACCTCGGTACCGAAGGTTTCGTAGTCGTGCCAGAGAAAGGTGTGCATGGTCGTCAAGGATGGCGTGTTGGCAGGAAAAGAAAACAGTATGTTTATGGATGAGATCTGGCTGTAGCCCTTACCGGTTCTTGGAAACCAGCTATCACTCAAATGGCAAAGGGCCGACAGCACCAAAGCTGTCGGCCCTTTGCATTCTGCCGCAGGCGGTATCAGCCCGTGGTCGCTTCTTCCGATTCCGGCTTGGCGCGGCCTTCTTTCTTCGGCAGCGGCTGAATGTCGAGCTGCACCTCGCCGTTCTCGACGCCCTTCTCGTCGGTCGTCACCTTCATGTCCACCGTGAGGCGCCCGCCGTCCTGCAGGCGTCCGAACAGCAACTCGTCGGCCAGTGCGCGGCGTATCGTGTCCTGGATCAGCCGCTGCATCGGGCGCGCGCCCATCAGCGGGTCGAACCCCTTCTTGGCCAGGTACTTGCGCAGCGTGTCGGTGAACGTGACCTCCACCTTCTTCTCGGCCAGCTGGGTCTCGAGCTGCAGCAGGAACTTGTCGACCACGCGCAGGATCACGGCTTCATCGAGTGCCTTGAAACTGACCGTGGCGTCCAAGCGATTGCGGAACTCGGGCGTGAACAGGCGCTTGATGTCGGCCATTTCGTCGCCCGCCTCGCGGTGCGTTGTGAAGCCGATCATCGCCTTGTTCATCGTCTCGGCGCCCGCGTTCGTCGTCATGATGATGATGATGTTGCGGAAGTCGGCCTTGCGCCCGTTGTTGTCGGTCAGCGTGCCATGGTCCATCACCTGCAGCAGCACGTTGAAGATGTCCGGGTGCGCCTTCTCGATCTCGTCGAGCAGCAGCACCGCGTGCGGCTTCTTGGTGACGGCCTCGGTCAGCAGCCCGCCCTGGTCGAACCCGACGTAGCCGGGCGGCGCGCCGATCAGCCGGCTCACCGCATGGCGCTCCATGTACTCCGACATGTCGAAGCGAATCAACTCAATGCCCATGATGTAGGCCAGTTGCTTGGCGGCCTCGGTCTTGCCGACACCGGTGGGGCCAGAGAACAGGAACGAGCCGATCGGCTTGTCCGCCTTGCCCAGGCCCGAGCGCGCCATCTTGACGCTGCTTGCCAACACTTCCAGCGCCTTGTCCTGGCCGAACACGACGCTCTTCAGGTCGCGCTCCAGCGTCTGCAGCTTGCCGCGGTCGTCGTTCGATACATTGGCCGGCGGAATTCGCGCGATCTTGGCCACGATCTCCTCGACCTCGGTCTTGGTGATTGTCTTTTTGCGCTTGTTCGCCGGCAGGATGCGCTGCGCCGCGCCGGCCTCGTCGATCACATCGATCGCCTTGTCGGGCAGGTGCCGGTCGTTGATGTATTTGGCGGAAAGCTCCGCCGCAGCCTGCAGGGCGGCCACGGCGTACTTGACGCTGTGGTGCTCCTCGAAGCGTGTTTTCAATCCCTTGAGGATTTCAACGGTCTCCGCTACGGTGGGCTCCACCACATCCACCTTCTGGAAGCGCCGCGACAGCGCCGCGTCCTTCTCGAAAATGCCCCGGTATTCGGTGAACGTCGTTGCGCCAATGCACTTGATCTGGCCCGAACTCAGCGCGGGCTTGAGCAGATTCGACGCATCCAGCGTCCCGCCCGAGGCCGCGCCGGCCCCAATCAGGGTGTGAATCTCGTCGATGAACAGGATCACATTGGGCTTGTCCTTGAGGCTTTTCAGCACGCCCTTGAGCCGCTGCTCAAAGTCCCCGCGGTACTTCGTGCCGGCCAGCAAGGCGCCCATGTCGAGCGAATAAACATTCGACTCCGCGAGGATTTCCGGCACATCGTTTTGCGTGATGCGCCACGCCAGGCCCTCGGCAATGGCGGTCTTGCCCACGCCGGCCTCACCCACCAGCAGCGGATTGTTCTTGCGCCGGCGGCACAGGATCTGGATGACGCGCTCGACCTCGTAGTTGCGGCCAATCAACGGGTCGATCTTGCCGTCCTTCGCAAGCTGGTTCAGGTTCTGCGTGTATTGCTCCAGCGGCGATGCTTTTTCGTTGCGCTCGCCGCCTTCCTCGCCATCCGGCGCCGCCGCGTCGCCACTCTTGGCGGGCTCGGGCGGATCGCTCTTCTTGATGCCATGCGCAATGAAGTTCACCACGTCCAGCCGGGTCACGCCCTGCTGGTGCAGGTAGTACACGGCGTGCGAGTCCTTCTCGCCGAAGATCGCAACCAGCACGTTGGCGCCGGTGACTTCCTTCTTGCCGTTGCCGGTGGACTGCACATGCATGATGGCGCGCTGGATCACGCGCTGGAAACCCAGCGTGGGCTGGGTGTCCACATCGTCGGTGCCCGCCACCTGCGGCGTGTTGTCCTTGATGAAATTCGCGAGCGACTTGCGCAAGTCGTCGATGTTGGCCGAGCAGGCCCGCAGCACCTCGGCGGCGCTGGGGTTGTCGAGCAAGGCGAGCAACAGGTGCTCCACGGTGATGAACTCATGGCGCTGCTGCCTGGCCTCCACGAAGGCCATGTGCAAGCTAACTTCCAATTCCTGGGCAATCATGTGATTTCCTTTTTGCCTTGCTGTAATGATGAACTTTAAATGGGCGCCTGTCCAAATTATTCAACCGGCTCGCTCAGGCATTGCAACGGGTGCCCCGCCTTGTTCGCGGCGTCCCGCACCTGGTCCACCTTGGTGGCGGCCACATCCTTCGAGTACACGCCGCACACGCCCTTGCCGTCCAGATGAATCTTCAACATGATCTGGGTCGCCGTTTCGCGGTCCTTGCTGAAAAACTCCTGAATCACCACCACCACGAATTCCATCGGGGTGTAATCGTCGTTCAGCATCACCACCTGGTGCATTTGCGGCGGCTTGACCTTCTGCCGGCGCCGCTCCAGAACCACCGAGCCGCCACCGTCCCCGTCGGGCGACTCGGTCTTCGGCGCAGGGGGTCTGGAGGGGAGTTTGGTGGCCATGGATTTCATTCTATCGGGCAGTCCGGCACACTGCACCACATGGCTAAACTGGTGGCATCCAGGACATTTTCAAGCCCGAATAACCCCCGCACACAGCCTCGCAGGGCGGTCATCCGGGAGCCGGGCCGCTGTGTCGGCCGCTCCGGTCGCGCTATAAAAAATTCGGCCCGCGGTGTCAACCGGGGGCAAGCCGTGCCCGTTACGGAAGGGCCATTTCAATCCTTTTGGAGTGGAATTTCACCGTAACGTTACTTTAAGGAATTTTTAAATGAACAAGATTCTCGGCGCCCTCATCGCTGGTCTGTTTGCTGCTGGTGCGTATGCACAAGCGCCCGCCGCACCGGCGGCTGCGCCTGCTGCTCCTGCCGCTGCCGAAGCTCCCGCCGCAGCGCCCGCTGCTGCTCCCGCCAAGGCTGCCAAAAAGGCCCATAAAGCCAAGGCGGCTCATAAAGCCCACAAAGCCAAGAAGGCTGCAAAGAAGGCCGAAGCGGCCAAGACCGAATAAGTCATTTTTGACTTTGCGTGAAAATGCCCGCACCCGCGGGCATTTTTTTTGCCCGCCCGCGCGTTGGAAGATACATCTCATGAGCCTGCGTTCCGTATTCCTGTCCGTCCTTGTCGCCAGCCTCTCGCTGTGGGTGGGCGCGGCGAACGCGGGCAGCCCGCAACTGGAACTGCCGCGCACCAAGCTGACGGCCGACATGTACCAGATCGACGTCCAGTTGGCCAAGACCTCCGTACAGCAGGAATACGGATTGATGTTCCGCAAGCAGATGCCGCAACAGGAAGGCATGCTGTTCGTGTTCGACACACCCAGTACCCAATGCTTCTGGATGAAGAACACCTTGTTGCCGCTGACCGCCGCGTTCATTGCAGATGACGGCACCATCGTGAACCTGGCCGACATGGCGCCGCAGACGACGAATCCCCATTGCTCGGCCAAGCCCGTGCGTTTCGTGCTCGAAATGAATCAGGGCTGGTTTGCCAAGAGGTCCATCAAGGCCGGGTTCAGGCTGGGCGGCAAGCCGTTCCAGGCCCATTGACGCCCATTCACGGCCATTGCCCGCCGAATGCCGGCGCCGGCAGCGATGCGCCAACCGTGTCGGTCCATACAAAAAAAGCCGGCTCGCGCCGGCTTTCCGTGTTCCGTGTGATGTTGCCTCAACCGAAATTCTTTTCGGCAAAGCTCCAGTTCACCAGCTTGTCGAGGAAGGTTTCCACGTATTTCGGGCG
>DATNBD010000075.1:0-4780 GCA_035572155.1 Rhodoferax sp. | reverse complement strand
CTCAAGGGCGTGGCCGACGCGCCGAATGCCGCGGAGCTGTTCCAGAGCGATGGCCTGCACCCCATTGCCGCGGCGCACCCGACGCTGCTGAACAACGTCTGGCCCCAATTGAAGAAGCTGCTCGAATGAACGTGACGCAGGTTCCCGCCCTCGATGCGATTGCGCGGCTCGACACGTACAGCGCGATCATCGATGCGCGCAGCGAGGATGAATTTACCGAAGACCACCTGCCCGGTGCGCTGAACTGGCCTTCGCTGAACAACGAGGAGCGCAAGCTGATCGGCACCATCTACAAGCAGGTGAATCCGTTCGAGGCGAAAAAGCGCGGCGCGGCGCTGGTGGCGGCGAACATTGCGCGCCACATCGAGCGCGAGTTGCTGGACAAACCCAAGAGCTGGCAGCCGCTGATCTACTGCTGGCGCGGCGGCAAGCGCAGCAATTCGCTGGCGCTGGTGCTGGGGCAGATCGGCCTGCGCGTGGCGGTGCTGGAGGGCGGCTACAAGGCGTTTCGCGGCGCCGTGCTGGCCAGCCTGCCCGAACTGGCTGCAAGCCTGTCGTATTGCGTGATTTGCGGGCCGACTGGATCCGGCAAGACGCGGCTGCTGCAGGCGCTGGCCCAGGCCGGCGCGCAGGTGCTGGACCTTGAAGCGCTGGCCAGCCACCGCAGCTCGGTGCTGGGGCAGATCCCGGGCGAAACGCAGCCGTCGCAAAAGCGCTTCGACAACCTGGTGTGGGATGCGCTGCGCCAATTCGACGCGGCACGCCCGGTGTATGTCGAGAGCGAAAGCAAAAAGGTCGGTAACCTCGCCGTTCCGGATGCGCTGATCGCCGCCATGCGCGCCAGCCCCTGCCTCGATCTTCAGTTGCCCGAGACCGAGCGCGTGGCGCTATTGCTGGAAGACTACCGCTTCTTCGTGCAGGATACGGCAATGTTCTGCGCCCGGCTGGACGCGCTGACGGCACTGCGCGGCAGGGCCGTGGTGCAGGGCTGGCACGACAAGGTGAACGCCGGGGAAATCGAGACCGTGGTGCGGGAACTGTTGGCGACCCATTACGACCCGGGCTACGCGCGCTCCATCGCGCGCAACTTCAGCCAGTACGAAATATCAAAAAAGATAGCGCCGGTTGACCGCTCCGCCAGGGCCATGGCCGAATTGGCGCATGAAATCTTGGCGCAAGCCGAAGGGGAAACTCAGGAGCCGCTGGGCGTGCCAGGCATTTGACCGCCCGCGTCCTGCGGCGCCGCGCCGTCCTGCGGCTCTGTGGCGTCCGCGGACTCCCCGGCCTTGCGGTTCGCCTTGGCCTTGAGCTTGTCTTCCTTCTTGCGCTTTTTCGCCAGCTCTTTCTGGCGCTTTTCGTATCCGTAGTTCGGTGTAGCCAATGTTCTCTTTCAAAAGATGGTGATCACTTTAACAGCTTGCAGACCCAGCATGCGCGGTCACGCCGGATATTTCAAGCCAATGTCTGCAGTGCCTGCAGCAAGTCGGCCTGCAGATCGGCCGTGGCTTCCAGCCCGATCGCCAGACGCACCAGGGTTCCGTGCGCCAGATGGGGCGGCCACGCGGCGCGCATGCTCTGCAGTTCATAAGGTACCACCAGGCTGATGGGGCCGCCCCAGCTGTAACCCAGCTTGAACAGGCGCAATGCGTCGCAAAAGGCGTCCACCTGCGCGCTGCTGTAACGCGCATCGAACATCACGCTGAACAGGCTGGCGGCGCCACCGGCCTCGGTGCGGCACAGCGCCTGCCAGTGTGCATGCCCCGGGCTGTCCGGCAGCGCCGGGTGCAGCACCTGGGCGAACTCGGGCCGCGTGCGGCACCAGCGAGCCAGCTCGCGCGCGCTGGCATCCTGCGCCTGGTAGCGCAACGAAATGCTGGGCAGCGAACGCAGCACCGTTTCGGTGTCGTTCGCCGCCACGCCGAGGCCCATCCGCATGTGGGTGAGCTTGAGCCGCATGTGCAGCGCCGGGTCCCGCGTCACGACGCTGCCCATCAGCACGTCGCCGCCGCCGCTGGGGTATTTGGTCAGCGCCTGCATCGAGATGTCCACCGCCAGGCTGCCGCTGCCGTCGCCTTGCAGATCGAAAGGACGAAAGGCCAGGCCCGCGCCCCAGGTGTTGTCCAGCGCCGCCGTCACCTGGTGCCGGTGGCAGATGCGCATCAGCTCGCGCAGATCGGGAAACTCCATCGTGACCGAGCCTGCGGCTTCCAGCCACACGAGCCGGGTTCTGGCGCTGATTTTCCCTGCCAAATCGTTCGGGTTCATCGCGTCGTAGTACTGGTGCGTGATGCCCCAGGCCATCAGTTCCCCCTCGGCCAGCGCCTTGTTGGGGCCATACGCGTTGTCCGGAATCAGCACCTCATCGCCGGTCTTGAGCAATGCCAGCGCGACATTGGCAATCGCCGCCAGGCCGCTGGGCACCAGCAGGCACTGCAGGCCGCCTTCGAGCGTGCACAGGCGCTCTTCCAGCAGGAACGTGGTGGGCGTTCCGTGCAGCCCATAGGTGTAGCCCGACTTGTCCTTCCACTCGCGCGTGCGCATGGCCGCGACGTTCGCGAAAAATACCGTGGAGGCCTTGAAGACGCCCGGCTGCGGCGCGGCAAAGCCGGCCGGCGGCGCATAGGGATGGTGAATCAGCTGGGTGGAAATTTGGCTCATCGGTCAATGGTAGCGCCTACGCCACGGGCGCTCGCGGCTAGACCGTCCAACGCGTCTGCAGCTGCTGCGGGCTCATCGTGTCGTAGTTTTCGAACGGCTGGTGAATCCAGGGATTCGTCGGCAGGGTCTCGACCGAGTAGTCGGGCGTAAAAGTCGAGAGCCCCTTGGTCCAGATCACGGCGCTGCGCAATTCGGTGATCGGCTTGTAGTTGTTGCGCAGTTGCTGGATCACGGCCGCCAGCGTGTGCCCGGTATCCGCCAGATCGTCCACCAGCAGGACCTTGCCGGCAATCTCGCCGCGCGGCGTGGTGATGTAGTGCGCAATGTCGAGCTTGCCCTGCTGCGTGCCTGCCTCGGCGCGGTACGAACTGGTGGACATGATGGCCAGTGGCTTGTCGAACACACGCGACAGGATGTCGCCGGGCCGCATGCCGCCACGCGCCAGGCACAGGATGGTGTCGAACTGCCAACCCGACTGATGCACCTTGATGGCGAGCTTCTCGATCAGGCTGTGGTACTCGTCGTAGCTCACGTACAGGTGTTTGCCGTCTTCAGTCAACATGTGGTCTGCTCCTGGGTTAATAGCGCATTAGTTAATCTGCATAACGGCTTTGAGCCAATATCATGGTTGACCGGCGCGATCAGGCCAGTGCATACGGATCGCGCAGCAAAATCGTGTGGTCCCGGTCCGGGCTGGTGGAAATCATCGCGATCGGCACGCCGGTGATCTCTTCGATGCGCCTCAGGTACAGGCGCGCGTTGGCGGGCAACCGGTCGTATTGCGTGACGCCCACCGTGGACTGGCTCCAGCCGGTGATGGTTTCGTACACCGGCACGCAGCGCGCAATTTCTTCCGCGGCCATCGGCAGAATATCGACCAGCTCGCCGTCCAGCCGGTAGCCGGTGCACAGTTCCAGCCGGTCCAGGCCGTCGAGCACGTCGAGCTTGGTGATGCACAGGCCGGACAGGCCGTTCACCTGGGCCGAGCGTTTGAGCAGCGCCGCGTCGAACCAGCCGCAGCGCCGGGCGCGCCCCGTGACGACCCCTTTTTCGGCGCCCACGGTGCTCATGTGATGGCCCGGCGTGCCGGGCGTCTGCCAGTCGAGTTCGGTCGGGAACGGACCGCCGCCCACGCGCGTGCAGTAGGCCTTGGTGATGCCCAGGATGTAATGCAGCAGGCCGGGCCCCACACCCGAGCCCGCGGCGGCGTTCCCCGCCACGCAGTTGCTGGAGGTCACGTACGGGTAGGTGCCGTGGTCCACATCGAGCAGCGTGCCCTGCGCGCCTTCGAACAGCAGATTCGCGCCGCCCTGGTGCGCGTCGTTGAGCTCGCGCGAGACGTCTGCCATCATCGGCCGGAGCATTTCGGCATGGCGCATGGCCTGGTCGTACACCGCGTTGAATTCGATCTGCGGGGCATGCAGATACTGCGTCAGCACGAAATTGTGCAGCGCCAGCAGGTCGCGCAGCTTGGCGGCAAAGCGTTCGGGGTATTTCAGGTCCTGCACGCGCAGCGCGCGCCGCGCGATCTTGTCTTCGTAGGACGGGCCGATGCCCTTGCCGGTGGTGCCGATGCGCTCGCGCCCACCCTGCTCGCGCGCGGCTTCGCGCGCCGTGTCCAGCGCCGCATGAAACGGCAGGATGAGCGGGCAGGCTTCGCTGATGCGCAGGCGCGAGCGCACCTCCACGCCCGCCGCTTCGAGTCCTTCAATCTCCTTGAACAGGTGTTCGGTGGAAAGCACCACGCCGTTCCCGATATAGCACTTCACCCCTGGACGCATGATGCCGCTGGGGACCAGGTTCAGCGCGGTGCGCACGCCGTTGATGACCAGCGTGTGGCCGGCATTGTGGCCGCCCTGGAAGCGGACCACGATATCGGCCTGCTCCGACAACCAGTCGACGATCTTGCCTTTTCCTTCGTCGCCCCATTGCGAGCCGACGACCGCCACATTAGCCATTTCTCAGGATCCCCTTGCGCCGCGAGGACCGGCGCCATCAACGCAAACGCGCGGTTATACGCTGCGCCGGGGAGCCCAACAAGTGGACCGGAATTCAGTGCGATTGAAGGGGAAAACGATCCCGAAGCGGTTGGCTTTGGCGCAGTTTGCGCTCGTCGCGCCGC
>DATNBD010000074.1:0-2345 GCA_035572155.1 Rhodoferax sp. | reverse complement strand
CACGCGGTTATCGTTGAAGCCGACCCAGGAGCCCGCCACCAGGCGCGGCGCCATCAGAATGAACCAGCCGTCGGTATCGTCCTGGGTGGTGCCGGTCTTGCCCGCCACATCGGCCTGGATGCCGAAGGTACTGCGAATGCCAGCGCCTGTGCCCCGATCCACCACACCACGCATCACGTCCACCAGCGTCTGCGCGGCGGTCACGGGCAACGCCTGTTCGGGCGCCTTGTGATGAAACTGTGCGAGCACGTTGCCGTCACGATCGTCGATGCGCGTGACCATCATCGGCTCGATGTAGGCGCCATCGTCCGCAATGGTGCTGTAGGCGGAGACCATTTCCTTCAGCGTCACGGGACTGGTGCCCAGCGCAAGCGAGGGCACTGCATCAAGCTTGCTTTGGCGCACGCCCATGGCCCGGGCCAGTTTGGCGACCTTCGCCGGGCCCACGGTCTGCATTACCTGCGCCGTGATGGTGTTGATGGAATGCACCAGTCCGTCACGCAGGGTGATGCTGCGCCCGGTGGGCCCGCCCGCATCGGTCGGCCGCCAGACGGCGCCGCCACCCAGCGGTATCGCCACCGCCTGATCCACAAACGTGTCGGTGGGCCGTTCGCCTTGCTCGAAGGCAGCCCCATAGACGAACGCCTTGAAGGTGGATCCGGGCTGGCGCTGGGCCTGCTGCACATGGTCATAAGGATCCTCGCGGAAATCGCGGCTGCCGACCCAGGCCAGCACATGCCCGTCGGTCGGATCCATCGCCACGAACCCAGCCTGCAGACGGGTCTTTTCCTGCCGCAACGTGCGCATGAAGTCCGTGTCGGACTGCAACTCGTTCACGGCCTGCTCGTCCGTCAGCCCCGCGTTGCGCGCAATCGTGTACTCGGGGGTTCCACGCACAAAGGCACGCACCAGGTTCTTCTTCGTTCGCCAGGCGCGCGGCCCCCATTCCTCGTTGGCTACGCCCTGCAGCCGGCCCGCCTGGCGCTTCACCGCCTGGTTCGCCAGCGCCTGCAGCCGCGAGTCGATGGTGGTGTGCACCACCAGCCCATCAGCGTAAATGTTGTAGTCGTTGCGGTCGGCCCAGTCGATCAGCCAGCGGCGCAGATACGCAGTGAAGTGCGGCGCCGGACCCTGGGGATCGGTCTGCCGTTCGAAATTCAGCCGCAGCGGCTTTTTCCGGAGCAGCTCAAACTGCGCGGGCGTCAGTTTGTGGTACTTGACCATCTGGGCCAGCACTGTGTTGCGGCGCTCCAGCGCGCGCTCGGGGTTCAACACCGGGTTGTAGTAGGCGGTGCCCTTGAGCATGCCAATCAGCGTGGCACTTTGCAGCACATCGAGCTTGTCGGCCGGCTTGTCGAAATAGGTGCGCGCCGCCATTTCGATGCCGTAGGCGTTGTACAGGAACGGCACCGTATTCAGGTATGTCTCCAGAATCTGCTGCTTCGAATAGACCGACTCGATCTTCAGCGCCGTGATGGCCTCCTTGATCTTGCGCGTCAGCGTCTGGGCGCGGCCCACCTGATCGGGGTACAGGTTGCGCGCCAGCTGCTGCGTGATGGTCGAACCGCCCTGCGTGTCGCCGCCGAGAGTGTGCAGCGCAGCCGAAGCCGTGCGTCTGAAGTCGATCCCGTGGTGCTGGTAGAACCGATGGTCTTCCGTGGCAATCAGCGCGTCCACCACGTGCGGCGAAATGTCCGCCAGCCGGGTCCAATGCCGGTTCGCGCGCTTGAAAACGGCCAGCTCCACGTTGTCGCTCGACAATACGATGGCTGGATGCTGCAGTCTCGCCTTCTCGATATTCTTGATGCTCGGGGTGAATGGAATCAGGATCAGCACGTACAGCAGCACCAGCGCCGGCAGCGCGGCCAGCGACATCGCCACGCCACGCCACGTGGGATGGCGCATCAGCTGCAGGCGATGCCGGACTTGCGCCAGCAGGGGCCAGAGCCGGGTCAAATCAATTTTCATGCACCTGCAAGTCTAGAGCAGCCGCCGGGGCGGGGCTGCCCGCGCGGGCCTCAAGCCCGGCCCGGCACCTGCATGCGCGAGCCCAGATGCAGCCCCGCATCGAGCAGCAGCAGTTCGCCCGTCATGGTGCGCGCACCGTCGATCAGCCAGACGATGGCATCGGCCACATCTTCGGGCGTGCTGGCCCGGCCCAGCGCGGTGTTCTGTTCGGTCAGCGCCTTGACCTTGTCGAACCCTTCCTGCCCGAGGCCCTCCACAAACCAGCGCGAGGTGATCATGCCGGGGCAGACCGCGTTGACCCGGATATCGGGTGCCAGCGCGCGTGCCAGGTACAGCGTCATCGAGTTGACCGCCCCCTTGGACGCGATGTAGGGCAC
>DATNBD010000073.1:0-11648 GCA_035572155.1 Rhodoferax sp. | reverse complement strand
CGGCGGGCAAACCGATAACTATAAATAATATAGCTAATCTAATCCACCGGATAAGGGCCAGAGGCACTTTTCGTTCCTATTTCTTGTTGAAATCAACTGTCGGCGGGGCCGAGATCTGCGCCTCGTCCTGGACCGTGAAGCTGGGTTTGGGCGCGTAGTGGAACACCATCGCGGTCAGGTTGCTCGGAAAGCTGCGCGCCAGCACGTTGTAGGCCTGCACCGCCTGGATATAGCGGCCGCGCGCCACCGTGATGCGGTTCTCGGTGCCTTCCAGCGTCACGCGCAGGTCGCGGAACGCCTGGTTCGCCTGCAGCGTCGGGTAGTTTTCCGACACCGCCATCAGCCGCGACAGCGCGCCCGTCAACTGGCCCTGAGCCTGTTCGAACTTCTGGAACGCTGCCGGGTCGTTCAGCGTTTCGGGCGTGACCTGGATCGAGGTCGCGCGGGCGCGCGCCTCGACCACCTTGGTCAGCGTGTCCTGCTCGAAATTGGCCTGGCCCTTGACCGTTGCCACGATATTGGGCACCAGGTCGGCGCGCCGCTGGTACTGGTTCAGCACCTCGCTCCAGGCGGACTTGGTCTGCTCGTCGAGCCGTTGGAAATCGTTGTAGCCGCAGCCGCCGAGGCTGCTCACGGCCAACACGGTCATGAGAATGAGAAGCCAGCGTTTCATAGGTTCCTTTTTTGGAAAAGCGGGTGCGTCTGGCGCAAGACGTTAGCATAGATGGGGCGCCGCCGGCCGCATTCAACGGCCGCCTTCGACAATAGCATTTGGCGGCGCCACGAACAGGTATTTCCACCATGCCCAAAGCCAGACCCCCGTCCGCCATCGTCGCCGGCTCGGCCGACGATATCGAGGCCGCGTTCTACGAGGCGCTGCAAACGGCGGACATCGACAAGCTCATGGCCTGCTGGGCCGACGAGGACGAGATCGTCTGCGTCCATCCCGGCGGAGCGCGCCTGATCGGCGCCGCCGCGATCCGGGCCGGCTTCGACGCGATCTTCGCGAACGGCAGCATTCGCGTGCGGCCGCAGCAGGTGCGCAGGGTCGAATCGCTCGCCAGCGCGGTGCACAGCCTGGTCGAGAACATCGAGGTGATGACGCCGGAGGGCCCGGTCGCGGCGCATGTCATTGCCACGAATATTTACCACCGCCTCGCCCAGGGCTGGCGCCTGGTGGCGCACCACGCCAGCCCCGGTACCGCGCAGGAGCTGCGCGAGGACAGCGCCGCGCCGCCCGTGCTGCATTGAGTCATCGCCGCCGATACGAAGGAAAATGAGCCGCCAGCCCTTGTCACGCATACATTGTTCGCCATGAATTATGTAGCGCCCTGGTGGCTGCCCGGCGGCAACCTGCAGACCATCTGGCCGGCCCTGTACGCGCGCCGCGTGGCCGGCGCACCGGTGTCCTATCGGCGCGAGCGCTGGAACACGCCCGACGGGGACTTCATCGACGTCGATTTCGGTGCCTGGCCGCGTCTTGCAGACGCACCTTGGCTGGTGCTGTTTCACGGGTTAGAGGGCTCCTCGCGCAGTCATTACGCCGAAGCGTTTGCCGGCTTCGCGCGCGCGCAGGGCATGGCCTTCGCGGTGCCGCATTTTCGCGGCTGCAGCGGTCAGATCAACCTGGCGCCGCGCGCCTATCACTCGGGTGATTTCGAGGAGGTCGACTGGATCCTGCGGCGCCTGCGCGAGCGGCAGCGGGCGCGCGGCGGCGGTGCCCTGCTGGCGGTCGGGGTCTCGATGGGCGGCAACGTGCTGATGCGCTGGGCCGAGGAAATGGACGCCCAGGCGGGCGGCGTGGTGGACGCGCTGGCCGCGGTGAGCGCGCCGCTGGATCTTGCGGCGAGCGGCCATGCCATCGGCCGCGGCTTCAACCGGCAGGTCTATACCCGCATGTTCCTGCGCACCATGGTGCCGAAGGCGCTGCGCAAGCTGGCGCAGCATCCCGGCCTGTTCAGCCGCGAGCGCCTGCTGGCGGCGCGTGACCTGTATGAATTCGACAATGTGTTCACCGCGCCGCTGCATGGCTTTCAGGGCACCGACGACTACTGGCGCCGCGCCTCGGCCAGGCCGCAGCTGCGCCGCATTCGTGTTCCCGCGTTGCTGCTGAACGCGCGCAACGATCCGTTCGTGCCGGCCAGTTCACTGCCGCGCGGCGACGAGGTGGCGGCGTCCGTCACGCTGTGGCAATGCACGCAGGGGGGTCATGTGGGCTTTGCCCAGGGGCGCCGGCCGCCGGGCCATGTGCAATTCATCCCGCAGGCGGTCGGCGGCTGGCTGGCGTCGCAGGTTGGTGCTATCGTGACTTTGTGAGGCCCCATGGATGACATGGTTCTGCAGGCGCTGGCCAAGTGGCCGAATGTGCCCCATTGCTACGGCTGGCTCGGGCTCGATGCGCGCGGCCGGTGGTACATGCGCGACGACCGTGCCCAGGCGGCGGGGCCGTTTGCCGGCGGCGCGCCGGCCTCGAAGGGCTCGCTGCTGCGACATGAAAAACTGCTCGAATTCATCCAGCGCAACTACGAGGCCGATGCGCGCGGCCAGTGGTTTTTCCAGAACGGACCGCAACGTGTCTATGTGGAACTCGAAGTCACGCCGCTGGTCTGGCGCGTGAATGCGGACTTTTCGATCGTTGCGCATACCGGACGGCACGCACAGGTTCGGCGCTGCCTGCTCGATGACGAAGGACGTTTGTACCTCGAGGCCGATTTCGGCCTGGGCCTGGTGCATACGCTCGACATGGGGCTGGCGGCCGACGCCGTGGAGCAGGGCCTGTGGCTGCCGCAACCGGTCGCCGCGAGCGAACTGCCGGCCCGGTTCGGCTACGTGCGCAGCCCGGCGGCTTGCCAGAAATCCAAAGAGCTATAAAAACCGCAGCTAACTATTGTTACTCAGCAAGGTGAAATCACGAATTCAATCGTAAAAAAACCGGTCATCGACCGGTTTTTTTGATGGGGAACTGACCTGGATTGACGTGATTATTTGGCCGCGTTCACCATGTATTCCACGGCGGCCTTGATTTCCGCGTCGGATGCGTTCGAGCCGCCCCGTGGCGGCATGGGGCCTAGGCCGTGGATGGCAGCCGCCACCAACGTGTCCAGGCCGGTGGCGATGCGCGGGGCCCAGTCAGCCTTGTTGCCGAATTTGGGCGCGCCCAGCACGCCGGTGGCGTGGCAGGCGAAGCAGGTTTCCTTGTAGCGCGTTTCACCCGCGTTGGCGGGCAGTGCACCGCTGGTTGCCGCAGATGCCACCGCCACCCCGGATGCCGGCGCCGCCGCGGCGGATGCGGCCTCCGCCTGGGCCGCCGCGGCCTGGGTGGCATCGAGGACCGTCACCGCGCCGACCTTTTGAATGCGCGCGTCCACCAGTTGCTCGGTGTCGCTGGCGCCGGCTGCCGGCATGTTGGCCGAGGTGATGTAGTAGACGATGCCGATGATGGTGAAGATCGGAACCACGAAGGCGAAAAACACCGTGATCAGAAGCTGCTTCGGGGTCTTGATCGGACCGCTGTGATCCGTGTCGTCGGCGTGGCTGTTGTCGCTCATGGCGTCCTCAGAAAATCAGGGGCTTTGAAATCGATTGCCGCACGATTATAACGACCGCCCCTGGGCAAAGCCGTTGGCCTGGCTTGCGTTGCGTGCCGGCCGGCCCAGTACAGCGACTGGGCGCCCGGCGCGATCAATGGGAGATAATTGCCGCCAGTTCGCGTGGGTGGCGACATTCAAACAACCGAGGCGATCAATACAGATGGAAAAGCAGCACAGTTTCACGCGCGAGGAATTGTTGAAGTCCGGCCGGGGGGAACTGTACGGGCCCAAGAATGCGCAGTTGCCGCTGCCCAACATGCTGATGATGGATCGCATCACCCTCATTACCGACCAGGGCGGCGCGCACGGAAAAGGCGAGATCGTTGCGGAGCTCGACATTCATCCCGACCTGTGGTTTTTTGCCTGCCATTTCCAGGGCGACCCGGTCATGCCAGGCTGCCTGGGGCTGGATGCCATGTGGCAGCTTCTGGGGTTTTATCTGTGCTGGATGGGCGGGCCCGGCAAGGGCCGTGCGCTGGGCGTGGGGGAAGTCAAATTCACTGGCCAGGTGCTGCCCACCGCGAAAAAAGTCATCTACCGGATCGCCATCAAGAGGGTGGTCATGCGCAAGCTGGTGCTGGGCATCGCCGATGCCACCATGGAGGTGGACGGGAAGGTGATTTACGAGGCAGCCGACCTGCGCGTGGGCCTGTTTGCCTCTCCCGAGAGCTTTTGAGGGCCGCATCGATGAAACGAGTCGTCGTCACCGGATTGGGCATTGTCTCCAGCATCGGGAACAACCGGCAGGAAGTGGTGGACTCCCTGCGGCAGGGGCGCTCGGGGATCGTGTTTTCCGAGGTCTACCGCGACATGGGCTTTCGCAGCCATGTGCACGGTCCGATCAACCTGGATCTGGACCAATTCATCGACCGCAAGATCAAACGCTTCATGGGGGACGGCGCGGCATTCAACTACATCGCGATGCAGCAGGCGATCGACGACGCCGGCATGGCGGAGTCCGAAGTGTCGAATTTCCGCACCGGCCTGGTCATGGGCTCGGGCGGCCCGTCCACCTCGAATCTGGTGGAGGCCGCGGATATCCTGCGCAGCAAGGGCATCCGCAAGGTGGGGCCCTACATGGTGCCCCGAACCATGTCCAGCACCAACACCGCCTGTCTCGCAACGCCCTACAAAATCCGGGGCGTGAACTACTCGATCAGCTCCGCGTGTGCGACCAGCGCGCATTGCATTGGCCACGCGATGGAATTGATCCAGATGGGCAAGCAGGACGTGGTGTTTGCGGGAGGCGGCGAAGAGGTGCACTGGACCATGTCGCTGCTGTTCGACGCCATGGGGGCGCTATCGTCCAAGTACAACGACACGCCCGCCACGGCCTCGCGCCCCTACGACGCCAGCCGGGATGGCTTTGTCATCTCGGGCGGCGGTGGCGTGCTGGTGATGGAAGAGCTGGGGCACGCCCGGGCCCGGGGCGCCAAAATTTATGCCGAGCTGACCGGTTACGGGGCCACTTCGGATGGTTATGACATGGTGCAGCCTTCCGGCGAAGGGGCGGTGCGCTGCATGCAGCAGGCCATGGCGACGGTCACGGGCAAGATCGACTACGTGAATGCGCATGGCACCAGCACCCCGGTCGGCGACACCAAGGAGCTCGAAGCCCTGCGGCTGGTGTTCGGTGAGCAGGGCGTGCCGTGGGTCAGCTCCACCAAGTCCCTGACCGGTCATGCGCTCGGCGCCGCGGGTGTGAACGAGGCCATTTATTCGCTGCTGATGATGCAGGAGAACTTCCTCAGCGCGTCGGCCAACATCACCGATCTCGATCCGGCCGCCGCGGGCATTCCGATCGTGCGCGAACGTCAGGACAACGTGACGCTCAATACCATCATGTCGAACAGCTTCGGCTTTGGCGGGACCAATGCCACGCTGATTTTCCAGCGCTACAACGAGTAGCGCCTGGCTTATGCATTTTTGCGCTAACCCGGTGTATTCCTATAGCGCATCCGCGGCGCTGGCGGTGCTCGCGCCTCTTCTTTTTTGACGACTCGCTCGAACGGTCAAGGAACTGCCGTGCTCAAGTTTCTTTCCAGCGAACCTCTGCACGATCCGCTCGTGCCCCCCATTCCGGCGGCAAGCACGGAGGTCAAGACAACCACGTGCTACATGTGCGCCTGCCGGTGCGGCATCCGCGTGCACCTGCGCGATGGCCAGGTGCGCTACATCGATGGCAATCCCGATCACCCGTTGAACCAGGGTGTGATCTGCGCAAAAGGTTCGTCGGGCATCATGAAGCAATACTCGCCCGCGCGGTTGACACAGCCACTGCGGCGCAAGCCGGATGCGGAGCGGGGCGCGGCAGCGTTCGAGCCAATCTCATGGGACGAAGCATTCGACATTCTCGAAAAACGCCTCGCGCACCTGCGCGCCACCGATCCCAAGCGCTTCGCTCTCTTCACGGGCCGCGACCAGATGCAGGCTTTGACGGGCCTCTTTGCCAAGCAATATGGCACGCCGAATTATGCGGCGCACGGCGGCTTTTGCTCGTCCAACATGGCGGCCGGCATGATCTACACGGTTGGCGGGTCGTTCTGGGAATTCGGTGGCCCCGACCTCGACAGCGCGAAGCTGTTCGTGATGATCGGTACCGCGGAGGACCATCATTCGAATCCTCTCAAGATCGCCATTTCAAAATTCAAGCGCGCAGGAGGCAGATTCATTTCGATCAACCCGGTGCGCACCGGGTATTCGGCGATTGCCGACGAGTGGGTGCCGATTCGTCCAGGCACCGATGGCGCGCTCTTCATGGCATTCATTCACGAACTGATCGCCAACAGCCTTTATGACCATCCATTCATCGCGCGCTTCTCGAATGCCGGCGAACTGGTCAACATGGATGCCTCCAGTGATGCCTTTGGCCTGTTCGTGCAGGACGGGGCGAGTCCCGTGGGTAATCCGCTCTATCCGCAAAACAAGATGTGGTGGGATTGCCATACCGGGCGTCCTGTCAAAACCCACACGCCCGGCGCGGAGCCCCATCTGGCGGGTGAGTTCACCTTGCCCGATGGGACGCCAGTCAAGCCCGCGTTCCAGTTGCTTCGCGAGCAGGTGCAGACTTGCACGCCCGAATGGGCCGAAGGCATTACCGGGATCCCCGCCGCGACGATTCGGCGCCTCGCGCTCGAGATGGGCCTGGCCGCCCGCGATCACAAGATTGAACTGCCGATACAGTGGACCGATGCCTGGGGCGAGACGCACGATACCGTCACAGGTAATCCGGTGGCGTTCCACGCCATGCGCGGCCTCGCGGCGCATTCGAACGGCTTCCAGACCATTCGCGCGCTGGCAGTGCTCATGTCGCTGCTCGGCACCATCGATCGGCCCGGCGGGTTTCGGCACAAGTCGCCGTATCCGCGCTCGATCCCGCCGTCGGCCAAGCCGCCGAACAGTCCGGACCAGGTCAAGCCGAACACGCCGCTGCCTGCGGGGCCGCTTGGCTGGCCGGCGGCGCCAGAGGACTTGTTCATCGATGCCGCCGGCGACCCGATACGCATCGACAAGGCGTTTTCGTGGGAGTACCCGCTTGCCGTGCACGGGCTGATGCACAGCGTGATCACCAACGCGTGGCGCGGGGACCCCTATACGATCGACACCTTGATGATCTTCATGGCGAACATGGCGTGGAACTCCTCCATGAACACCACGGAAGTTCGCCGGATGCTGAACGACAAGCACGACGACGGTCCCCAGAAGGGGGAGTACAAGATCCCGTTCATCGTCGTGTGCGATGCATTCCAGTCGGAAATGACGGCGTTTGCGGATCTGATTCTGCCCGACACGACCTATCTTGAGCGGCACGACGCCATGTCGATGCTCGATCGTCCCATTTCCGAATTCGACGGCCCCGTCGATTCGGTGCGGGTGCCAGTGCTGCCGCCCACCGGCGAATGCAAGCCGTTTCAGGAAGTGCTGATCGAACTGGCGAGTCGCCTGAAGCTTCCAGCCTTTACCACCGCCGATGGCACGCGCAAGTTCAAGGACTATCCTGATTTCATCGTCAACTTCCAGACTGCGCCGAATTCCGGCACGGGCTTTCTGATCGGCTGGCGCGGCAAGAATGGGGACAAGGCCGTCGTCGGCGAGCCGAATCCGAACCAGTGGGAGCAGTACGCGCAGAACAATTGCATGTTCCACCACACGCTGGACGAGTCGATCCAGTACATGCGCAATTGCAATGGCCCGTATCTGCAGTGGGCGCAGGAAAACGGGCTGCGCAAGTTCAGGGAGCCGATCGTCATCCAGCTGTATTCGGACGTGATGCAGAAGTTCCGTCTCGCGGCGCAAGGCAAGACACGAGGTCGCCAGCCACCCGATCATCTGCGCGAGCGCATCACACGCTATTTTGATCCGCTCCCATTCTGGCATGCGCCGCTTGAGCACGACGTGTCGGACGCGGCCAAATATCCGTTGGCGGCCATCACGCAGCGACCGATGGCCATGTACCACTCGTGGGATTCACAGAATGCGTGGTTGCGCCAGATTCACGCCGAGAACTACCTCTTCATGAATCCAGCCATGGCCGCCGGCGCCGGCATCGAGGACGGCGGCTGGATCTATGTCGAGTCGCAGTGGGGGAAGGTCCGCTGCATGGCCCGCTATAGCGAGGCGGTGGAACCAGGAACAGTGTGGACCTGGAACGCGATCGGCAAGGCGGCGGGTGCCTGGAACCTGGGTCCCGACGCAAACGAATCGCAACGGGGTTTCCTGCTGAACCACGTGATTGCCGACGAACTGCCCGCGGCGCACGGTCGCGTGTCGAACTCGGATCCGATCACCGGGCAGGCGGCGTGGTTCGATGTGCGCGTGCGGGTCTATCCTGCCGAAGCTGATGCCCAAACGACACTGCCGCAGTTCACCGCGATGCCCGCGCTGCCGGGTACAGCCAACCCGATCCGGCGCGCGTTTCAGGCGTATTTTGCGGGGCGCGGCGAGTCCAGAGTCCCGCGCAAAGGGGCGAAAACATCATGATCCGTTGGCTCCAGGATTTGATCAAGCACAATGCGATGCCGGATGCGCCGGCGCGTGGCCCGACTCCGCCGAAGGCGGCGAAAAGCGTACGGGCCCAGCCAGGCGAGACGCTCGCAAAGCAGTTGGCGCTCGTCATCGACTTGAACGTGTGCGTTGGCTGCCACGCCTGCGTGACATCGTGCAAGGAATGGAACACCTCCGGGTCGGCCGGGCCGTTGGCCGATGAGCGGGCTTACGGCGCCAATCCGACAGGCACATTCTTCAATCGGGTCCAGACTTACGAAGCGGGCAGCTTCCCCGGTACCGAGACGATCCATTTCCCCAAGAGTTGCCTGCACTGCGAAGACCCGCCGTGTGTTCCGGTATGCCCGACCGGGGCCAGTTACAAGCGCAAGGAAGACGGCATTGTGCTGGTCGACTATGACAAGTGCATCGGCTGCAAATATTGCGCGTGGGCTTGCCCGTACGGCGCGCGCGAGATCGACGAGGAGCGCCAGGTGATGACCAAGTGCACCCTTTGCGTGGATCGTATCTATGACGAGAATCTCCCGAAGGCGGATCGCAAGCCTGCCTGCGTGAAGGCCTGCCCGACGGGAGCCCGTTTGTTCGGCGACGTGAAAGACCCCGACTCGGAGGTTTCCAGGGCGATCCGGGAGCGCGGTGGTTATGCGCTGATGCCCGAATGGGAGACCCGACCCGCCAACCAGTACCTGCCGCGCCACCCGACGCAGACGGTCGGTGCGAATCAACCAGAGGACCGGCCATGAAGCCGGCATTCTCGGTCGTGATCTTCACCACGATCGCCGGCCTGGCGCAGGGTCTGGTGGTGACGCTGGCACTGGCCCGGCTGGCCGGCTTGTCCGTCAGCGGCGGATTCATGAGCCTCTCGTTGATCGTGGCGGTGCTGCTGTTGCTGATCGGCTTGGGCGCATCGTTCGCCCACCTGGGTCATCCCGAGCGAGCCTGGCGTGCCGCGCTGATGTGGCGCACCTCGTGGCTTTCGCGCGAAGTCATCGCGCTGCCGGTGTTCATCGCCGTCAACGTGATCTGGTGGCTGGTCTTGCACATGGGCGTGAACACGGTGTGGCTGCCGCTCGCGGCGCTGGTGCTGGCCGTGCTGCTGTGGTATTGCACCGCGATGATCTACGCCTGTCTGCGCTTCATCGAGGAATGGGCGCAGCCGTTGACCCTGGTGAATTTCGTGCTGATCGGCTTGTCATCGGGATCGCTGGCCGCCTGCGCGCTCGGCGCTCTGCATGGCGAGGCAGACCTGGTGCGATCGGCCGGACCGTTCGCGCTGATTGTCACGCTGCTTGCCTGGCTCACGCGCTGGCTGTCGCTGCGCCACAATGCGGCGCTGAGGCACAAATCCACGCTGCAGTCGGCAACCGGTATTTGTGCCGACAACCTGCGGCAAAAGTCGATGGGGATGTCGGCTGGATCGTTCAATACCCGCGAGTTCTTCCATGGTCGCTCGGCCACCGCGCTCGCGCAGGTGAAGACGGCGTTCATGGTTCTCTGCTTCGTGCTGCCGGCGCTCTGTGCGCTCTGGGGTGTTGCCGGCGGCGGCGCGGCGGCATGGGTGTTGGCAATATTGCTGCAGATCCCGGGACTGCTGGCCGAACGCTGGTTCTTCTTCGCTCAAGCGAAGCACCCGCAGAACCTGTATTACCAGGTCGTGTCCTGAGGCGTGATTCGTATCATTGCACCTGGACCGTCTCGAATTGCGACGCGGCTCTGGCGAGGATGTCTCCCGCCACAGTTAGAATCGTCCTCGATGCGGCTGTAGCTCAGTGGATAGAGTATTGGCCTCCGAAGCCAAGGGTCGTGGGTTCGATCCCCGCCAGCCGCACCAGCCCGTCACTTTGAGCATGTCAAATGGTGTTGTGGATTCCGGCAATTCTTGAGCGTTTGCGCAAGTAATGCCGGAAATCCGGAGCGATCAGGAATTGCCGGAAGCCGCTGATTGAGGCCCATGCAAACCTGCTTCCGCAAGAGCGGTGTAGTGTCTCATGAGTGCCAAAAGGTGCTTGCTTTCGGCCCATTTCACTTGCAGGCCCTGCTTGGTCAATTCTTCGCACATTACGCGACGAGTAACGTTGCTTCCTTTCCTGGCCAGACTTGCTGAAACAACCTGCACTGCGGCGTCGAGGCGTTTAGATCGAATCTGGGCTTTGACCGCGCGTTCCGCCGCGTTGCGGGTCTGAATTGCCGCTGCAGCTACCTTCGCGGCGTCCGGTGCGATTCGGTAAATTTCTCGGGCATCCATCCCCAACCGACGAGCGGCGCCTAGGACCGATTTGATCGATGGGTACGCGCCTTCAGCGACCTTGTTCAGGAAGGCCGAGACTGCAGTGGAGTCTCGGATTGTGGGCCGCTTGCGGCGCCGTCCTTGCCGCGGCCGAACAGCACTTGGAAGTGTCAGGGGTTGCGATACCGTGACCTGCAGCGCGATGCAAGTTGTTTCGCCGGCGGTATTTTTACGAAATCTAATGCGCGTGCCATGCAGGTGCAATGCAGATGAAATTGCGGGGAATAAGCGATGGCGCTTATTGCGCGCTCCAGAGGGAAGGGGTCATTGCGCGCGCGTGGCGTGCGAATAAACGATGGCGTTTATTCATGCTTGGCGGGGCGTTGTTTTACGGGGACGGGGACGGGGACGGGGACGACTGCAGCCGACCGTCTTGAAGACGGCTACCAACTCACTCCAGAGCTATTCCGGGAGCGTTCTCAGGCCGAAGTCATGATCTGGAAGTCGGTAGACAGGGCGATGGGGCGCAGGTGCCGCTTCTCCTGGTGAAGATCGATCAAGCCATACCTGGACAGCGTCTTCAAGGTCCGGGAGATGTTGCCGGGTTTGCGCCCCGTCCTGGCCGCCAGGTCGGCCAGGGAATCCGGATTGGTTTCGTGGATTACCTTCAGGAGCGCCCGGTTGTCGTCCGCTCAAGACCTGCGCAACGGAGCGCATGCAGGTGAACCAGATTTCTGGCTCGCCGGGTTTGGGTTTGTACTCACCCCTTGCGATGGCGACGGTTCTGGCCCGGATCTTGTCTTGCGACATGACGCCGATGACGATGG
>DATNBD010000072.1:0-3584 GCA_035572155.1 Rhodoferax sp. | reverse complement strand
GGCCCGGCCAGCCAGTCGCGCAGCAGCGAGCCCATCAGCGCGTAGCTCAGGGCGCTCACGAAGGTAAAGACCAGCAGCACGGGCAGCACGACGGCGAAGCGCGCAATAGGGTTGTTGCGTCCAACTATCCAGCCGCCGATGATGGCCAGCGTGAGCATCCAGCCCTTGATGTTCATGAACTGCAGGCCCACGCCCTGCCAGAAGCTGACGTTCATGCGCGCGGCGTCGGCCTGCGCGAGGTGGGCGGTTTGCGTGAGCTTCCAGGCCAGCCACAGCAGGTAGGCCACGCCCGCGATCTTCACGACCCAGCCCAGCAGCGGCAACGCCAGCAGCAGCGCGCCCAACCCGAGCGCGCAGACGCACAGGAGCGCACCAAAGCCGATCGGGACCGAGCAGACAAAGGGCAGCGCGCGCTTGAGGCCCCGGTTGGCCGCGAGCGCGGTGGCCAGCGTGGTGTTGGGTCCCGGCGTGAAGCTCATGGCCGTCGCCAGCACCAGCAGGGCGGTGAATTCGGTGGCGCTCATGGGGCATCCCGGCGGCAGGGGGAAATCAGGGCTTGCTTGGGCATGCATCTGACTCTATAGTTGATGCCAATACACAATCAATACAGTTTCTGGTTCAGATTCAGAATCTGTATGGTCTGCCGTGGCAGCACAGTACCGCGGCACTGGCCACTGCAAGGGAGTTCGCCATGCTGATGAAAGCCGCCGCCCAGTCCCTCACGGAGCAGCTCGCCGCGCGCTTTGGCGAGCGCATCCGTAACCGTCTGCTGGTGCCGGGCGCGCGCCTGCCTTCGGTGCGCCAGTGCGCGCAGCAGCAGGGCGTGAGCCCGTCCACCGTGGTGGCGGCGTATGACCGTCTGCTCGCGCAGGGCCTGGTGGAGGCCCGCAAGAATCGCGGCTTTTTCGTGCGGGAAACCGCGCAACCCATTACTGCGCAATCATTTATTGCTACCAATTCAGTAGTTGATTCCAGAGTGGCGGCCAGCGCCGCCGCGCCGCGTGCCCCGGTCAACGCCACCGCGCTGATCCGCGGCATGTTCCAGGGCAGCGGCGACAAACCGCAGCCTGGCATGGGGGTGCTGCCGCCGAACTGGCTGGAGACCACCTTTATGCCGGCCGCGGTGCGCCGCGTCACCGGCGCGCGCGCGCTGCAGGATTTTTCACTGCAATATGGTGAGCCCGCGGGCGACAGCGGCCTGCGCCAGTCGCTGTCCAAAAAGCTGGCCCGGCTCAACCTGCAGGTGGCGCCGGCGCAAATCATCACCACGGTGGGCGCCACCCACGCACTCGACATCGTGAGCCGCACGCTCTTGCGCCCTGGCGACCCCGTGATGGTGGAGGAGCCCGGCTGGGCGGTCGAATTCGCGCGCCTCGCGGCGCTGGGCATGCGCATCCTGCCGGTGCCGCGCCGCGCCGACGGGCCCGATCTGGCCGTGATGGCGCGCTACTGCGAGGCGCACCACCCGAAGCTGTTCGTCAGCGTCAGTGTGTTCCACAACCCGACTGGTTACTGCCTCACACCCGGCGGCGCGCACCGGGTGCTGCAGTTGGCGAATGCGCACGACTTTCACATCGTCGAGGACGACACCTACAGCCACCTCGCGCCCGAGTATGCGACCCGCCTGTGCGTGCTGGACGGCCTGCAGCGCACGATCTATGTCAGCGGCTTCGCCAAGATCCTGGCGCCGAACTGGCGCATCGGTTTTCTGGCGGCGCCACCGGATCTGGTGGAGCCTTTGCTGGACACCAAGCTGCTGGCCACGCTGACCACGCCTGCACTGCTGGAGAAGGCGCTGGCCTGGTGCATCGACCAGGGCCAGCTGCGCCGCCACGCCGAGCGCATCCGCACCCGGCTCGATCTGGCACGCGCGCGCAGCGTGAAACTGGCGCTGGCGCACGGCTGCAGCTTCGCGGCGGAGCCGGCCGGGCTGTTCGGCTGGGTCGAGACCGGGGTCGACACCGACGCGCTGTCGCAGCGCATGCTGGACGAGGGCTATCTGCTCGCGCCGGGCGCGCTGTTTCACGCCGGTCGCCAGCCCAGCACGCTGATGCGCATCAACTTCGCAACTACGCAGGACGTGGCGTTCTGGAAGGTGTTTGCGCGGTTGCGCGACGCGATGCATTGAAGACGCTGGCGTGCGTGGCCGATACGCTTTGGCCTGCTGCCACGCCAGCGCGCGAGGAAGGCAAGGACGAGGATCAGGCCATCCTCGGCAGAGACCGGAAAACTCAGCTTGCGGTCCGCGCAATCAACGTCAATCGAAGGCGGACAAAGGACTTGTTCTCGACAAGGGCAAAGGGACAAGGTCGCGGTTTGACAAACCGAACCGGCCAAACGACATTAGCGTCCAGCCAGTTTCACGCAGGTAAGAATAACTACAACAAGTGTCACGGTTAGCCAATTCGGAGGATTGCCATGATTCTTCAGAATGTTGTCTTGACCATTGCCCTGATAGGCATGGGTCTGGTCGCGTTGGGTTTCATCTACGTGATCAGTCAGACGGGCAAGCCCGCCGATGACGCGGCGACGCGCAAGGCGGCGCACACCTCCAACGTGCTGCGACGATGGCTGTTCGGCGCGTTGCTGGTCATCTTCATTGGCGTCACTTATGGCACGCTTCACAGCTTCCCGATCGCGGCGCAGCACACGTCGCTGGGGATCCACCAGGTCGTGAATGTCACCGGGCGCCAGTGGGCCTGGGACATCGATCCGAGCACGGTGCACGCCGGCAGCCCGGTGGAGTTTCGAGTCACCAGCGGGGATGTGAACCACGGTTTTGCGATTTATGCGCCAGACGGTCGCATCGTGACCCAGGTGCAGGCGATGCCGGGCTTCACCAACAAACTGGTGTACACGTTCACCGAGCCCGGCACCTATCGGGTGATGTGCCTTGAGTACTGTGGTGTCGCACATGCCGTCATGACCTCCCAGATCACGGTGGTCGCGGCGAACGGGAGCTGATCATGGCCGCACTGACGATGTATCCGGACGACGAACGTCTCGACGGCGGGAACCGGGCCGTGTTCAATACCTACATCATCACGTCCGTGACGCTGTTCGTGCTGATGATGCTGCTCGGCCTGACCATGCGCATGGCGCAGGCCACCTGGCTATCCCTGCGACCCGACCTCTTCTACCGCTTTCTGTCGATGCACGGCGCCGGCATGGTCGGCACCGCGGCGCTGGCGACCACGGCGGTGATGTGGTTCTTCCTGCGCAAGTATGTACAGCTGCATTTGTGGGCGTTCGTGACCAACTACGTGCTGTTCATGCTCGGTGCGTTGTGCATCATCTTCGCAATCTTTGTCGACCGCTATGGTGCGCTGTGGACCTTCCTGTATCCGTTGCCGGTGGACAGCAAGGGACTGTGGAGCCCGAATGCGGCGGCGCTGTTCATGGTGGGTTATCTGCTGATCGGCGTGGGCATGCTGGTGTTCTACCTGGACGCTGCCGTCGGCATCATCAAGGTGCACGGCAACCTCGGGCGCGCGCTGGGCCTGCAGTGGCTGTTCGGCGGTACCATCGACCCGAATCACCCGAAGGCCGTGGTGGCCAGCACCATGGTGATCATCGCCAACACG
>DATNBD010000071.1:0-17963 GCA_035572155.1 Rhodoferax sp. | reverse complement strand
ACAGCCCACCACCGGCCTGAATGGGCGTCAAAGCAGCGCCACATTGCCCTGAAATTCGGCACGAACGCATCCCGGTTTCCATGTCGTGCATTTCCGATGTTCAACTCACGCTGCGGCGGGGGTTGTGCAGACCTTCCTTAGGTGTCAGGTCAATCACTTCACACCGGCGGCCACTGGCGGGCGGTATGCACCAGGGCCAACACCCAAACCGTGCTCGCGTCGATCTCATACACGAGCCGATAGCTTTCATGCGGTACCAGCTCGCGGGTCCCTGAAATCTTGCCCGGCTTGCCCATCTTCGGATGCGCGGCCAGTCTGGCGGCAGCGGCGCTGAAAAGCTCATCGATGCGAACAGCCGCGCCGGGGTTGTCTACCGCGATGTATTCCCAAATGTCGGCGCGGTCTTGTTCCGCCTCCGGCGTCCAGACGACGATCACGCCTTGCCTGCCGCCATTTGGTTGCGCCTGGCAGCAAACGCGGCTTCAACTTCATCATTCGGCCGGCCACGACCGGCACGCATCGAGGCACGGCCGGCTTCGACCTTGCGCCGCAGGTACTCGTCATGCTCGCGGGCCTGGCGGCGCTGCTCGATGTAGCCGCGCATCAGGTCTCGCATGACTTGGGACGCGGGCCGATCTTCGCCGGCAACTTCGGCCATGAAGTCGGCACGCAGTTCCGGTTCCAGCTTCATGGTGAAAACGGCTTCTTTCGGCATGCTGCGCTCCTTCGTAAAAGTACTGATGAAGTATATATGCCGTCAGTACCTTGCGCGCTGAAATTGTCTGGTTGCGCATGTTGCGAGGTATGTGTAAACTTTAGCGCAAGAAGCTACACATGGCCACCAACCTTGCCCTCGACCAGGAACTTCTCGAGCGAGCCTTCCGCGTCAGCGGCGAGCCGACGAAGAAGGCTGCCGTGACGCGCGCATTGCAGGAATTCATTGCGCGTCGGGAGCAACGGCGCGTGGCAGAGCTTTTCGGCAAGCTCGATTGGGATGCGTCCTTCGACTACAAGTCCGAGCGATCTCGCAAGGCATGAGCCTTCTCGTCGACACGAGCGTCTGGTCGCTCGCCCTGCGTCGTGATGTCAGCCAATCCGCGCCTGAAGTCGCCGCTCTACGCAACGCCCTGCAAGGCGCGGACCAGGTGTTCATCACGGGGCTCGTGCTGCAGGAACTGCTTCAAGGGTTCGCTGGGCCGAAAGCGCGCGATCAACTTGTCGAGCGCCTTGCCGCCCTTGCGTTTCTGCAGCCGGACCGAGACGATCACATCGAGGCCGCCGGGGTTCGGAACACCTGTCGTCGGCGCGGGGTACAAATTGGAACGATCGATGCGCTGCTCATCCAACTGAGCCGCCGTCATGACCTGGTCCTCCTGTCCACGGACAAGGATTTTCAGTTTGCGGCAAAGCATGTCGAATTCAAACTTTGGGCCGCGAGGTGACGGCAGCCCTTCGCCGTGCGCGGGCACGCTCGCGATGCAGCCGAGCACCTGCGCGCCGGCTTCGCTGACTTCGATCAGGCTGCTGCGCTTCTGAAAGTCGTACACCGACAGCGGCGGGGAGAAACACGGGGCACCGCACGCCCAATCGACTTCACGCCGGGCCATGCACCTTATCCATGGTAGTCCTGAGGTTAATGCCGGGATGTTTATATGATGCCAATCATATTTGTGATACGGTGCCGTGCATGCATCCCAGATCCACTCGCCACGAAACCACGCACGAGCGCATCGTCGAGGTGGCCGCGCGCACGTTGCGGCGCAATGGCTATGACGGCGTCGGCGTCGCCGACGTGATGAAGCAGGCCGGGCTGACGCATGGCGGCTTTTACGCGCACTTCGAGTCCCGCGACGCCCTGCTGGCGGAGGCTGTCGAACGTGCCGGACGCGACAGCGCGACCGTGATGCGCCAGCGCATCGACACCAGCCGCGCACGCGGCGAGAGCGCCCTGCGCGCACTCGTCGACGGCTACCTGTCCGAAACACATCTTCGGGGCGTCGAGGGAGGTTGCGTGGTAGCCGCATTGAGCTCCGAGATGCCCCGGCAGTCGCCCGAGCTGCTGGCCACGTCGGCTGACCGTGTGCGTGCTCTCATCGACCTGGTTCAGCGCGCGCTGCCGCAAGGCGGCACCCGGGAACAGGCGATGGTCATCGCAGGCACCATGGTCGGCACCTTGCAGCTGGCGCGTGCGCTCGGCCCCAATAAGCAAGGCAAGGCCGTGCTCGCGGCGGCGCGGACCGAACTGCTGTCCCGGTACGACCCCGCCTGAGCTCGCACAACACGCCGTGCAAGGTTTTTTTTACCCATAAATATGATGGCCGTCATATATTTTCAACGCTTTTTCAAAGGAACGAACCATGAAGATTTCTGATGCTACGGTGCTGATCACCGGCGCCAACCGCGGCCTGGGTCTGGCTTTCGCCCGGGGGCGCTGGCCAGGGGTGCGCGCAAGGTCTACGCGGCGGCGCGAAACCCATCCAGCGTGACGCTGCCAGGCGTGGAGCCGATCAAACTCGATGTCACGAATCAGGACGAGGTCGCCGCTGCGGCACGCGAATGCTCTGACGTGACGCTGCTGATCAACAACGCCGGCATCGCGGCAACCGGCGGCTTCTTGAACGATGGCAGCCTGGCTTCTGCGCAGCGCCACTTCGAGACGAATGTATTTGGCCCACTGGGCTTGACCCGGGCGTTTGCCCCGGTACTGGCTGCGCATGGCGGCGGCGCCATTCTCAACGTGCTGTCCATCGCCAGCTGGATCAACGGGCCGTTGCTTGGCGTGTATGGCATGAGCAAGTCGGCAGCGTGGGCAATGACAAACGGCACGCGCATTGAATTGCGCGACCAACACACGCAGGTCCTGGCCCTGCATGTCGGTTTTATCGACACCGATCTGACGCGCGGCATGGATGTGCCCAAGCTGGCACCTGACGATGTGGTGCGTGCAGCGCTGGACGCGCTGGAAGCCGGCGCCAGCGAGGTGCTGGCCGACGAGCTGACGCGACGCATACACGCCGGACTGTCGGCGAATCCTGCGGTTTATCTGCAGGCACTGGATCGGTAGGCGCATCATGACCACGACGACCCCACGTGCGGCGGCACTCGTTACCACCAGGCCGCAGGCCACTCCCTGGCCGGTCTTCTGGATCGCCAGCATTGCCGTGTTCCTCGTTTCGCTGGACTCGACGATGCTGTTCGCCGCTTTCTCGGCCATACGCGCGGGCTTTCCGGGGACATCCGCCGCCGACATGTCATGGGTGCTGAACGGATATACGGTCGTGTATGCCGCGATGCTGATACCAGCAGGTGGGATCGCTGACACGCATGGCCGCAAGAAGGTGTTCCTGTTCGGAGTCACGTTGTTTCTGGCGTCGTCGGCAGCCTGCGGGCTGGCGGGCAGCGTGGCCTGGCTGGTGGCGGCCCGCGTCACGCAGGCGTTCGGGGCGGCCCTGCTGACGCCGGCCTCGCTGTCCATCGTGCTCGATGCCTTTCCGCACAGCAAGCGGGCGATGACCGTGAGCCTTTGGGGTGCGGTTGGCGGTCTTGCAGCGGCGGTCGGGCCCAGCCTGGGATCGTTCGTGGTGCAGGCCGTGGGGTGGCAATGGGCGTTCTATCTGAACCTGCCGCTGGGAGCGCTGTCGCTGTGGCGGGGTGCCGCGCTCTTGTCAGAAGCAAAAAAGGCCGACAGCCGGCGGCCGGTCGATGGCGTTGGCATGGGCCTGTTGATCCTGGGTGTCGGCGCGCTCGCCCTGAGCATCGTGCAGTCGCAGTCACCGCAATGGACACCAACCGACCTGGCCGTTGCCGCCGGGACGGGCGTTGTGGCGCTGGTCGGCTTCGTCATCTGGGCCCGCGTCGCGCCCGCGCCGCTGGTAGACCTGCGGCTGTTCAGGCACCGAACCTACACCTTCGTGAATCTGGCGACCCTGGTCTACGGCATCTCGTTCTCGATGATGTTTTTCGCGTTCTTTTTCTACATGACCGACGTCTGGCATTACACGCTGTCGCAGGCCGGCCTTGCGATCACGCCCGGTCCCCTGCTCGTCATTCCCTTTGCAATCCTGTCCGGGCGGGGGGCTAGCCGCATCGGACACAGGCCGTTCCTGGTCGGTGGAGGGCTGCTCTACGCCTGCAGCGGGTTGTGGTTTCTTTTGGTACCCGGTCCCCAACCCGCCTACCTCACCCATTGGTTGCCTGGATTGATCCTGAGCGGCATCAGTGTGGGCCTGGTGATGCCTTCGCTGTCGGCTGCTGCCGTGAACCGGCTACCGGCAGACCAATATGCCGTGGGCAGCGCCGTGAACCAGGCGACGCGACAGATCGGCTCGGTGATGGGGGTTGCTATCACCGTGCTTCTGCTGGGCGGCGCGGGGCTGACTCACAAAAGCTTCGTGCCACTTTACGCAGGGCTTGTGCTGCTGGCATTGCTGACGGCGCTGCTGTGTCTGCCCGTCAACACGAGACCGCAGAAGGTTGCGAAGACCTGAGTGGCGGCGGGTACGGCTTGGCCCGGCGCGAGCGCCCGTGGCCGTGGCCGTGGCCGTTGATGGACTGGGCCGTGGTGGTAGCCGCCGACGTGGCTGCGGCGGCGAATGCAGCGACAGGCGCGAACCCGGCGGTGCAGGTCACCCGATCGCCACGCCGTCACGGCGCGGGATGTTATGGGCCATCACCCCTTGAGCCGCAGTTCCGCCGCGCCCGCATGCGCCTGCAGCCCCTCGCCATGTGCCAGCACGCTGGCTATACGGCCGAGCTTTTGCGCGCCGGCTTCGCTGACCTCGATCAGGCTCGAACGCTTCTGGAAATCGTAGACGCCCAGCGGGCTGGAGAAGCGCGCCGTGCCGCTGGTCGGCAGCACGTGGTTCGGGCCGGCGCAGTAGTCGCCCAGCGATTCGCTGGTGTAGGCGCCCAGGAAGATCGCGCCCGCGTGTTTGAGCAGCGGCTCCCAGCGGTGCGGCTCGCGGCTGCTCACCTCCAGGTGCTCGGGCGCGATACGGTTGGCCAGGTCGCAGGCTTCTTCCATGCTGCGTGTGTGGATCAGTGCGCCGCGGCCGCTGAGGGATTTGGCGATGATTTCGGCGCGCGGCATGGTGGGCAATAGCCGCGTCATGGCCGCCGCCACCTCATCGATGTAGGCCGCGTCGGGGCACAGCAGAATGCTTTGCGCGAGTTCGTCGTGTTCGGCCTGGCTGAACAAATCCATCGCCACCCAGTCGGCGGGCGTGCTGCCATCGGCCAGCACCAGGATTTCGCTTGGCCCGGCGATCATGTCGATGCCCACCGTGCCGAACACGCGGCGCTTGGCGGCGGCCACATAGGCGTTGCCGGGTCCGGTGATCTTGTCGACATTGGGGATGGTTTGCGTGCCGTACGCCAGTGCCGCCACGGCCTGTGCGCCGCCGAGGGTGAAGGCGCGCGTCACGCCGGCCACGAAGGCAGCGGCCAGCACCAGCGGATTTTTGGCCCCTTGCGGCGTGGGCACCACCATGATGATTTCGCCGACGCCCGCCACATGGGCCGGAATCGCGTTCATCAGCACCGACGACGGGTACGCCGCCTTGCCGCCCGGCACGTAGATGCCGACGCGGTCCAGCGGCGTGACCTTCTGGCCCAAGAGCGTGCCGTCCTCATCAAAGTAGCTCCAGCTTTCTCCGTTGGCCTTCTTCTGCGCTTCATGGTAGCTGCGCACGCGTAGAGCGGCGGCCTGCAGGGCGTCGCGCTGGGCCGCAGGCAGGGATTCGAATGCGGCCTTGAGTTCGGCCTGTGTGAGCTCCAACGCCTGCATGGACGCCGCGCCCAAGCCATCAAAGCGGTTCGTGTACTCGAGCACGGCCGCGTCGCCGCGCGCGCGCACATCGGCCAGGATCTCGGCCACGCGCTGCTCGATCGCGGCATCTTCCTGCGCTGACCAGTGCAGGCGCGCCTTGAATTGCGCATCAAAAGTGCTTGAAGCCGTTGACAGACGCAGTGGAGTAGCTGCCATATTCATAGCAATCCGGAAAAGTGATTACGGGCCGACAGCCGCCGCAAACGCGTCGATCAGTTTGCGGATCGGCGCCTGCCGCAGCTTGAGCGCGGCCTGGTTCACCACGAGGCGCGCGCTGATGTCCATGATGCGCTCGACCTCGACCAGGTGGTTCGCCTTGAGGGTGTTGCCGGTGGAGACCAGATCGACGATCGCGTCGGCCAGGCCGGTCAGCGGCGCCAGTTCCATGCTGCCGTAGAGCTTGATCAGGTCCACGTGCACGCCCTTGGCGGCGAAGAAGTCGCGCGCGATGGCCACGTATTTGGTCGCCACCTTGAGCCGGCTGCCCTGCTGCACGGCATCGGCGTAATCGAAGCCGTCCCGCACCGCGACGCTGATGCGGCATTTGGCGATCTGCAGGTCCAGCGGCTGGTACAGGCCCAGGCTGCCGTGCTCGAGCAGCGTGTCCTTGCCGGTAATCCCCAGGTCGGCGCCGCCATACTGCACGTAGGTTGGCACGTCGGTGGCGCGCACCACGAGAACCCGCAAATCTTTTTGGCTGGTGCTCAGGATCAGCTTGCGCGATTTGTCCGGGTCGTCCAGCACCTCGATGCCGGCGGCGCGCAGCAGCGGCAGGATTTCATCGAAGATGCGGCCTTTGGAGAGTGCCAATGTGATCATTTCAGCCTCTCGATGTCGGCGCCGATGCCGCGCAGCTTGACTTCCATCTGGTCGTAGCCGCGGTCCAGGTGGTAGATGCGGTCCACCCGGGTCTCGCCGTCGGCCACCAGGCCGGCGATCACGAGGCTGGCGGAGGCGCGCAAATCGGTGGCCATCACGGTCGCGCCCGAGAGTCGTTGCACGCCCTCGACCATCGCCACCTTGCCGTCGATCTGCACGTTCGCGCCGAGGCGCACCAGTTCGTTGACGTGCTGGAAGCGGTTCTCGAAAATCGTCTCAGTCACCAGGCTGGAGCCCTGCGCGATGCAGTTCAGCGCCATGAACTGGGCCTGCATGTCGGTCGGAAAGCCCGGGTATTCGGTGGTGCGAAAACTCTGCGCCTTGAGTTGGCCCGAGCCGGCCCCGGGCGACTGCACGCGGAGGCCACCCTGCGTGGCCGTGACGCTGACGCCGGCGTCGCGCAGTTTGTCGATCACCGCGTCCAGGTGGTCCGCGCGGCCCTGCTGCAGCAGCACGTCCCCGCCCGTGGCCGCCACGGCGCACAGGAAAGTGCCGGTCTCGATGCGATCCGCCACCACGGTGTGGCTGCAGCCACGCAGCCTGTCCACGCCCTGGATGCGGATGCGGCTGCCGCCCTGGCCTTCGATCTGCGCGCCCATCTTGACCAGCATCTCGGCCAGATCGGCAATCTCGGGCTCCTGCGCAGCATTTTCCAGAACCGTCTCGCCCTCGGCCAGCGCTGCCGCCATCATCAGATTTTCGGTGCCGGTCACGGTAACCATGTCGGTGGTGATGCGCGCGCCCGCCAGGCGCGTGCGGCCCGCGGCCAGTGAGGCGATCATGTAGCCGTGCTGCACCACGATCTCGGCGCCCATGGCCTGCAAGCCCTTGATGTGCTGATCCACTGGGCGCGAGCCGATACCGCAGCCCCCGGGGAGCGACACGCGGGCCCGGCCAAAGCGCGCCAGCAGCGGCCCGAGCACCAGCACCGAGGCGCGCATGGTTTTGACCAGTTCATAAGGCGCCTCGGGGTTGACCGGCTTGGCGGCGGAAAACGACATGCCGCCGCGCTCGCCGTGCGTCTCGGTCCCCACGCCCATGCTGTCGAACAGCCGGCGCATGGTCGCCACATCCTGCAGGCGCGGCACGTTCTGCAGATGCACGGGTTCGTCCGTCAGCAGGGCGGCGCACATCTCGGGCAGCGCCGCGTTCTTGGCGCCGGAGATCACGACTTCGCCGTGGAGCTGGCGCCCCCCGCGAATCAAAAACTTGTCCATCAAAAATCAGTGTGGTTCGGCCGCCCATTCGGTGGGCGTATAGGTTTTCATCGACAAGGCGTGGACCTCGTCCGTGCGCATTTTCGCACCCAGCGCGGCATACACCCGCTGGTGCCGCTGGATGGCGCGCTTGCCCTCGAACTCCGGCGACACGATGGTGGCGTACCAGTGGCGGCCATCGCCTTCGAGTTCGATGTGCTCGCACGGCAGCGCGGCGGCGATGAGTGCCTGGAGTTGTTCGGCGGTCATGTATCGTGTTCCTTTCAACCCCGGATTTTGTAGCCGATGCGCAGCAAATGCACGGTCATGGCGCTGACACAGGCCAACGCGACCGCCACGATGCCCAGGCTGAGCCAGGGCGAGACGTCGCTGATGCCGAAGAAGCCGTAACGGAAGCCGTCGATCATGTAGAAAAACGGGTTCAGATGGCTTACATCCTGCCAGAACGGCGTGAGCGAATGGATCGAGTAGAACACGCCGCTCAGGAATGTCATGGGCACGATCACGAAATTCTGGAACGCCGCCATCTGGTCGAATTTCTCGGCCCAGAGCCCCGCAATGACGCCCAGCGAGCCCAGAATCGCCGCGCCGAGCACCGCGAACGCCACAACCCACAGCGGCGCCACCACGCTCGGGTGGATGAAAAACACCGTCGCGAGGAAAACCCCGGCGCCCACCGCCAGACCGCGCACCACGGACGAGCCCACGTACGCCACGAACCAGCTCCAGTGCGACAGCGGCGTGAGCAGCACGAACACCAGATTCCCCAGGATCTTGCTCTGGATCATCGAGGACGAGCTGTTCGCGAAGGCGTTCTGCAGCACGCTCATCATCACCAGCCCGGGCACCAGAAACTCGGTGTAGTTGATCTTTCCGAACACCTTGACGCTGCCCTCCAGCACATGGCCGAAGATCAGCAGGTACAGGATGGCCGTCAGCACCGGGGCCGCAACGGTCTGGAAGCCGACCTTCCAGAAGCGCAGCACTTCCTTGTACAACAAAGTCTGCCAGCCGTTCATAGAACTCCCATGCCGGCCGCTTCGCGTACGGCGCTGTCGGCCTCGTCCACAACAGGGGCAACCGGGTTCGCCGGCCGCGTGCCCTTGCCGGACATCACGTCCAGGAACACGTCTTCGAGGTCCGCCTTGCGGATTTCGATGTCCTCAGCATGCAGCCCGGCCTCGCGAATCGCGCCCAGGTATTGTTCGATCTCCAGCGCACTGTGCGCGGGAAACTGCACGATGCGGCCTGTAATACGCGCCTTGTCAGCCAGTGCCTTGGGAAGTTCGCTATCAATTTTGAAACGAAGCACGTTGCTGGAGGCCGACTTGAGCAGTTCCGACGTGGCGGCCAACGCCACCACGCGGCCGTTTTGCAGCATCGCAATGCGTCCGCAAAGCGCCTCGGCCTCTTCCAGGTAATGGGTGGTGAGCAGCACGGTGTGACCCTGCTTGTTGAGTTTGGCGACAAACTGCCACAGCGTCTGGCGCAGCTCCACGTCGACCCCGGCGGTGGGCTCGTCGAGCACGATGACCGGCGGCTTGTGCACCAGCGCCTGTGCCACCAGCACGCGGCGCTTCATGCCGCCGGAGAGCTGGCGCATGTTCGCGTCGGCCTTGTCCGCCAAGCCGAGGCTCGCCAGCAATTCGTCGATCCAGGCGCCGTTGTTTTTCATGCCGAAGTAGCCGGACTGGATGCGCAGCGCCTCGACCACGCTGAAAAACGGATCGAAAACCAGCTCCTGCGGCACCACGCCGAGCTTGCGGCGGGCCTGCGCATAGTCGGCCAGCACGTCGCTGCCCTGCACCAGCACCTTGCCCGAGGTCGCGCGCGACAGGCCGGCCAGAATGCTGATCAGGGTGGTCTTGCCGGCACCGTTGGGGCCCAGCAGACCGAAAAATTCGCCTTCCTCGATATCAAAGCCGACCTGATCCAGCGCCTTGAGCTGACCATGCGGCAGTGAATAGGTTTTGGAGACGGACTGAAAGGAAATGGCGGGCATGGAAGGCGATGATTCTAAGGCCTTGGCCCATGGCGCGCTTGCCGCGTGCAGGCGCGGCCCCGGCGCCTTGACGGGTGACGGAGCACGCCGCCCCCAACCGAGTGTCAGGGTGTGGCCGGCAGCAATTCGCCGATGCCGTAAAGCGCCGCGAGTTCACGAAGGCGCGGGTGCAGTTGCTTGACACCGAACGTCTTGCCGGCCGCGTGCGCATGGCGCCGGCATTCCAGCAGCACGGCCAGCGCCGATGAGTCGAACGTGGCCAGCGCGGTGGCATCGGCCACCACGACCGCGTCGGGCTGCGAGTGCAGCCCCTGCACCAGCATGTGCAGGCAGGCGGTGGCGTCGCGCTGCGTCAGCCGTGTGGGCAATACCAGCATTACATGGCCCCCACGCTTGCCGCTGCGTGTGCTGCGCTGGGCTCGCGTAGCGTCCGTGCGCGCAGCTGTACCGTGGAGCGAGCCCATGCCGGGCCTACGCTATGCACGTGCCGAGACATCACGCTTCGGCCCGGCCCCGAGGGGGCCTTCGTGTCTTGGGGCGGCCCGGCGACTCTCATGCTCAGCCTCTTTTCGCGTTGGCCTGGTTGAGTTCGGCCAGCTTGGAAATCAGGCCGTCGATGCCGTTCGAGTTGATGAGCTCGGCGAACTGGCTGCGGTAGGTTTCCACGAGCCAGATGCCCATCACGTTCAGGTTGTAGATTTTCCAGCCGGCGCCCTGGCCCGGCGTCTTCTCCAGCCGGTAATCCAGCTGGATCGGGTCGCCGCTGCCGCGCACCTGGGTGCGCACGACAACGTCGGTATCCGTGGCGGCGGAGCGCAGCGGCTGCACGACGATGCTCTCATTGCTGGTGACTTGCGCCAGCGCCCCCGAGTAGGTCCGCACCAGCAGCGTCTTGAACTCGTCCTGCAGTTTCTGCTGCTGCTCTGGTGTGGCGCGGCGCCACGCAGGTCCGACGGCCGAGGCCGTCATGCGCTGGAAATTGACGTTGGGCATGATCTTGCTGTCAACCAGCACCATGATTTTCGAGACATCACCCGACTGCAGGGATTTGTCGGCCTTGATGGTGTCGAGCACATCGGTGGACAGGCGCTTGATCAGCGCGTCGGGCGCTTCGTCGGCGGCGTGCGCCACCAGGGAGCCTGTTGCCGCAAAAATGGCGACCAGGGAAATTGCGAGGTGTCCGAGAAAACGTCGATTCATGTTCTTTCCTTTTTCGGGCGGAGAAGTCCCGCCTCTTGATAACGTACCGGATCGCTCCGGCGCCGACCGGTTTCGTGAACCGCCGCACACCGCATGCAACGGTCTGCAACAGCGCCGGCACAAATGTTCCGTTTCGCGCAACCAGATATTCAATGCGAGAAATTCAGGAAACCGGGTAGATTCCAGTTCGGTAGATTCCATTTGAACAGTGGCACATTCTGGTTTTGCGGGGTCGGACTCTGATCGGTATCGGCGCCGGGTCCGGTGTCGGCCGGCTTGCTCCTGATCTGCAGGAAAACGTCGCGCGTGAAACTGTACTTGTCCAGCGCGGCCTGCTCCAGCAACGAGCTGGCCCCGAGCAGATTGGCGCGCGTCGAAACCGTCTGCAGCAGATACAGATCGTTGCGATCTGTCGTGGGCGTCACACGCCGGATCAGTCCGCCCTGCCAGTCCACCGGCAAGGCCGCCGTATCACGCAGATCCGACGGCCCGAGCAGCGGCAACACCAGGTAGGGGCCCGTCGGCATGCCCCAACGCGCCAGCGTAAGCCCGAAGTCTTCCTTGTGCCGCGGGATGCCGGCTTCGCCGGCAATGTCCAGCAGGCCACCCAGGCCAAACACGGTGTTGAAGGAAAACCGCATGATGCTCTCGGCGGCATCCTGGCCATGCAGTTGCAGGGCGCTGTTCACGGCCGACCAGACATCGCCCAGATTGCCGAAGAAATTGTTCACCCCGGTACGCACCACCGACGGCGTCACCTTCACGTAGGCCGTGGCGACCGGCTTCAGAACGGCCTGATCGACCACGTCGTTGAATTTGTAGACGCCCCGGTTGAACGGCTCGAGCGGGTCACGCGGATTCGCGTTCGGGCCGGTCGCACACCCCGATAACAGCACAAAACCCGACAAAACCCCCACCAAGGCTACCCGGGTAGCTCTGTTTTTAATAGCAATGGAAGAATACTCCCGCATTTTCATTTCTTGCTGCCGGCTCCCGCGGCGGGCGGGCCGTCCGCCGCCTTGTTGAACAGAAACTGGCTGATCAGGTTCTCCAGCACGACGGCGGACTGGGTATTCGTCACCGTGTCGCCGGCTGTCAGCATTTTGGCGTCCGCACCGGCTTCGATGCCGATGTACTGTTCGCCCAGCAGGCCGCTGGTCAGGATCTTCAATGAGCTGTCCTTGGGGAAAGCGTAGCGGCTGTCCATGGACAGGTTGACCAGGGCCTGATAGGTCTTGTCATCGAACCCGATGGATTCGACGCGCCCTACGACCACGCCGGAACTCTTGACCGCAGCCTTCGGCTTGAGCCCGCCAATATTGTCGAACTTGGCGGTCAACCGGTAGGTCGGCTGGAAATTCAGCGACAGCAGGTTGGCCGACTGCAGCGCCAGGAACAGCAGCGCCGCGACGCCGATGAGGACGAACAACCCGACCCATATATCACTTTTGGAACGTTGCATGGCACACTTTCCCGTCAAATACTAAACATCATCGCGGTCAGGATGAAATCCAGACCCAGGACCGCCAGGGACGCCACCACCACCGTGCGCGTGGTGGCACGCGAAACCCCCTCGGGCGTGGGCTGCGACTCAAAACCCTGCAAGAGCGCGATGAAAGTCACGGCGAAACCGAACACGATACTTTTGAGTACGCCGTTGCCCACGTCGGCCCAGACATCCACGCCGCCCTGCATCTGGCTCCAGAACGCACCCGAATCGACTCCGATCAGCAGCACGCCCACGACCCAGCCGCCAATGATGCCGACCGCGCTGAACACGGCCGCGAGCAGCGGCATCGCGATCACGCCGCCCCAAAACCGCGGCGCCAGGATGCGGCGCACCGGGTCCACCGCCATCATTTCCATGGCCGAGAGCTGCTCGCCCGCCTTCATCAGGCCGATGCCCGCCGTGAGCGAGGTGCCGGCGCGTCCGGCAAACAGCAGGGCCGTGATGACCGGCCCCAGCTCGCGCACCAGGCTGAGCGCGACCAGCAGGCCCAGCGCGTCCGAGGAGCCGTAGCGCTGCAAGGTGTAGTAGCCCTGCAGTGCCAGCACGAAACCGACGAACAGGCCCGAGACGGTGATGATGGCCAGCGAGTAATTGCCCAGAAAGTGGATCTGGTCGCGGATCAACCCGAAGCGCCGAAAGCTCGGTCCGGCCAGCGACAGCAGCCGCACGAAAAGGCGCGCGGCGCGGCCGAGGTCGGCGAACTTGCTGCGTACCGCAAAACCCACGTCGGACGGGTTGTACCAGCTCATCGCCGCCCTCTCTTTGGGGCGGCGGCGGGGCCGGCGCCGAAATCCTGCGCGATGGACGGGCCGGGATAATGGAAATGCACCGGCCCGTCGGGGAGCGCATTCACGAACTGCTGCACCAGCGGATCCTGGCTGCGGCGCACCTCGTCGGGCGTGCCCTGCGCGGCGATCTTGCCGTTGGCCAGGATGATGACCTGGTCGGCGATGCGAAAGGTCTCGTCCAGGTCGTGCGACACCACGATGCTGGTCAGGCCCATGGCGTCGTTGAGCTGGCGGATCAGGCGCGCGGCCGTGCCCAGCGAGATCGGATCCAGGCCCGAGAACGGCTCGTCATACATCACCAGCTCGGGGTCGAGCGCGATGGCCCGGGCCAGCGCCACGCGGCGTGCCATGCCGCCCGATACCTCGCTGGGCATCAGATCCCGCGCGCCGCGCAGGCCCACGGCATTGAGCTTCATCAGCACGATGTCGCGGATCAGCGCTTCCGACAAATCGGTATGTTCGCGCAGCGGAAAGGCGACGTTCTCGAAAACGCTCGAATCGGTGAACAGTGCGCCGAACTGGAACAGCATGCCCATGCGCCGGCGCGCGGCGTACAGCGCGGCCTGGTCCATCTTGCCGATGTCGTCGCCGCCCAGCAGCAGCTCGCCGCGCTGCGCCCGGTACTGACCGCCGATCAGGCGCAGCACCGTGGTCTTGCCGCCGCCCGAGGCGCCCATCAGGGCCGTGACCCTGCCGCGCGGAATCGTGAGCGAGATGTCGTCCAGAATCACGCGCTCACCATAGCCAAAGGTGAGGCCGCGGATATCGACGAATGATTCAGGTTGGGATGCCGTCATAAAACACAAAAGCCGGTTTGGCCCGGCTTTTGCATGATAAGGGAAAACACCCAAGGACAGGTTTTAGCGTGGAAGCTCGGAAAATCCCATCAGAAACTCGTCCACCGCGCGCGCCGCTTGCCGGCCCTCGCGAATCGCCCAGACCACGAGGCTCTGTCCGCGGCGCATGTCGCCCGCCGCAAACACACCCGGGACATTGGTCGCATAACCGCCGACCGCCTCCGTGCCAGCCTTCGCGTTGCCCCTGGCGTCTTTCTGGACGCCGAAGCCTTCCAGAATGGACGCGACCGGGCTTACGAAGCCCATGGCCAGCAGCACCAGATCAGCCTTGAGTGTTTGCTCGGAGCCGGGCACCTCCACCATCTTGCCGTCCCTCCATTCGACCCGGACGGTGGTCAGGCCCGTCACCTTGCCTTTTTCCCCGACAAAGGCCTTGGTCGAGATCGCGAATTCGCGCTCGCAGCCTTCCTCGTGGCTGGAACTGGTGCGCAGTTTGATCGGCCAGTAGGGCCAGGTCATGGGCCGGTTTTCCTCGATCGGCGGCTGCGGCAGCAGTTCGAACTGCGTCACGCTCGCAGCCCCGTGGCGGTTGCTGGTGCCGACGCAGTCGGAGCCGGTGTCGCCGCCGCCGATCACGATCACGTGCTTGCCGGCAGCGGAGATCTGGCCCTTGACCTTGTCTCCCGCATTGACCTTGTTTTGCTGTGGCAGGAATTCCATCGCGAAATGGATGCCACCGAGTTCGCGCCCCGGCACCGGCAGGTCGCGCGACTGCTCGGCGCCGCCGGTCAACATCACCGCGTCGAAGTCTTTTTGCAGCTGCTCTGGCGTGATGGTTTCCGTGGCCCAGTTGATGACTTTCGAGTCCTTGGGCAACTGCCCGATCATCACGCCGGTACGAAACGTCACGCCTTCTTTTTGCATCTGCCCGATGCGCCGGTCGATGTGCACCTTCTCCATCTTGAAGTCGGGAATGCCGTAGCGCAACAGGCCGCCGATGCGGTCGTTTTTCTCGAACAGGGTCACGTCGTGGCCCGCGCGCGCGAGTTGCTGCGCCGCAGCCATCCCCGCCGGGCCGGAGCCGACCACCGCCACTTTCTTGCCGGTCTTGTGCGCGGCCACGCGCGGCGCGACCCAGTCCTCGGCCCAGGCGCGGTCGATGATCGCGTGCTCGATCGACTTGATGCCCACCGGATCGTCGTTCACGTTGAGCACGCAGGCCGCCTCGCACGGCGCGGGGCAGATGCGGCCGGTGAATTCGGGGAAGTTGTTGGTCGAATCGAGCACCGCGAACGCGTTCTTCCAGTCGCCCTGGTACACCAGATCGTTGAAGTCCGGAATGATGTTGTTGACCGGGCAACCGCTGTTGCAAAACGGCGTGCCGCAGTCCATGCAGCGCGCCGCCTGAATCTTCGAGTGCGCATCATCGAGCCCGATGACGAACTCCTTGTAGTTCCGGACGCGCTCGGCCACGGGCCGGTAGCCCTCCTCGATGCGCTCGAATTCCATGAAGCCCGTGATTTTTCCCATGATTCCTGTCCTGTCGATTCTTCGCTTGCACTGCGCCGGCGCCGCGCGCCTACTTCGCCATCGATGCTTCTTTTTCAGTAGCTGACTTCGTATGCTCAGTTTGGGCTACCGGTGCTTTTGATGCATCAAGCGCGGCCTGCGCCGCACGTGCCGCGATCCCCGTCAAGGCCCGCTTGTACTCGTTCGGGAACACCTTGACGAATTTCGTGCGCGCATGCGCCCAGTCGTCCAGCAGATCGCGCGCGCGCTTGCTGCCGGTCCAGCGGTTGTGGTCCTCCAGCAATGCCTTCAGTTGCGCCTCGTCGGTCTGCCCACGGTGCCACAGCGCGGCGTCCACGCCGGCCTGCTGCTCGGTCGCGCTCAGCACTTTTTCCAGCGACACCATGGCCGGATTGCAGCGCTTGGCGAACTGGCCGTCTTCGTCGTACACATAGGCCACACCACCACTCATCCCGGCGGCGAAGTTGCGCCCGGTCTTGCCCAGCACCGCGACGGTGCCGCCCGTCATGTACTCGCAGCCGTGGTCGCCTGTGCCCTCCACCACCGTCGTCGCGCCCGACAGGCGCACCGCGAAGCGCTCCCCGGCCACGCCGCTGAAGAAGGCCTCGCCCGTGGTCGCGCCATACATCACGGTGTTGCCGACGATGGTGTTTTGCGCGGCCACGCCGCGGAAGTCGATGCTCGGGCGCACCACGATGCGCCCGCCCGACAGGCCCTTGCCGGTGTAGTCGTTCGCGTCGCCGATCAGGTACAAGGTAATGCCCTTGGCCAGGAAGGCGCCGAACGACTGGCCGCCCGTGCCTTCGAGTTGAATCCGGATGGTGTCGTCGGGCAGACCTTCGGGGCGCACCTTGGTCAGCGCGCCCGACAGCATCGCCCCGAGCGAGCGGTTCACGTTGCGCACCACCTCGATGAACTTGACCTTTTCGCCGCGCTCGATGGCCGGCCGTGATTTCTCGATCAACAGGTTGTCGAGCGACCGCTCCAGCCCGTGGTCCTGGCTTTCGACATGGTGGCGAGCCACCTCGGCCGGCACCGGGGCTTGAGCAAACAGGCGACTGAAATCGAGGCCGGCGGCCTTCCAGTGCTCGATCCCTTTTTTGGTGTCGAGCAGATCGGCGCGGCCTACAAGATCGTCAAACTTGCGGATGCCCAGCTGCGCCATGATCTGGCGCACCTCCTCGGCCACGAAGAAGAAGTAATTCACCACGTGTTCAGGCTTGCCCGAGAACTTCCGGCGCAATGCGGGATCCTGCGTCGCGACCCCCACCGGGCAGGTGTTGAGGTGGCACTTGCGCATCATGATGCAGCCTTCCACCACCAGCGGCGCGGTCGCAAAACCGAATTCATCCGCACCGAGCAGCGCGCCGATCGCCACGTCGCGGCCGGTCTTCATCTGGCCGTCGGCCTGCACGCGGATGCGCCCGCGCAGGCGGTTCAGCACCAGCGTCTGCTGGGTTTCGGCCAGCCCGATTTCCCACGGGCTGCCCGCGTGCTTGATGGACGACCAGGGCGAGGCGCCGGTGCCGCCATCATGGCCCGCGATCACGACATGATCGCTCTTGCACTTGGCCACGCCGGCCGCCACCGTGCCCACTCCCACCTCGGACACCAGCTTGACACTGACGCTGGCATGCGGCGCCACACTCTTGAGGTCGTGGATCAGCTGCGCCAGGTCTTCGATCGAGTAAATGTCGTGGTGCGGTGGCGGCGAAATCAGGCCGACGCCGGGCACACTGTGGCGCAGCCGTCCGATGTAGTCGGACACCTTGCCGCCGGGCAGTTGGCCGCCCTCGCCCGGCTTGGCGCCCTGCGCCATCTTGATCTGGATCTGGTCGGCCGACGACAGGTATTCGGCCGTCACGCCGAAACGGCCCGAGGCGATTTGCTTGATGCGCGAGCGCAGCGAGTCACCGGCATCCAGCGCGTAGTCCGACTCGGTCACCTCCTTGCCCACGATGTCGGACAGCGTCTGGCCCTGCTGGATCGGGATGCCCTTGAGTTCCTGGCGATAGCGCGCCGGGTCTTCGCCGCCCTCGCCGGTGTTGCTCTTGCCGCCGATGCGGTTCATTGCGACGGCGAGCGTGGCGTGCGCCTCGGTGCTGATGGAGCCGAGCGACATCGCGCCGGTGGCGAAGCGCTTGACGATTTCCTTCGCGGGCTCGACCTCGTCAATCGGAATCGCCTTCGCCGGATCGATCCTGAATTCGAAC
>DATNBD010000070.1:0-15658 GCA_035572155.1 Rhodoferax sp. | reverse complement strand
GTGGAGTTGCACACCGATGCCGTGCGACCCGGGGACCAGGTACTGCTGGTGGACGACCTGATCGCGACCGGCGGCACCATGATGGCGGGCAAAAAGCTGCTGGAAAAGCTGGGCGCCCACGTCATGGAAGGAGCCGCCATCGTTGATTTGCCCGAACTCGGCGGCTCCGCCAAGCTGCGCGCGAGCGGCCTGCCGCTTTTTACCCTGCTCAACTTCGCCGGCCACTGAAACCGCTGCCGGCCCGGCACCGGCGTCGCGATTCAGGTGATGGCTACGCGCCTGGGCTTGTTCGTCATGCGCTTGGCAATGATTTCGCCCAGCGCCAGCGCCACGGTGAGCGCCAGCGCCGGCTGGCGATTGGCCAGTTCGGCGAAGCGGATGGGCGTCAGGCACCAGAGCTTGCAGGGGCCGGAGCCGACGGCGCTGGCGTTGCGCGCCTGGTGCGAGAAGAACGCGCCCTCGCCGACCACCGAGCCAGCGCCGACCATGGCCAGGGTCATGCGCCCTTCCTCGTCTTCATAATGCACGCTGAGCGTGCCGCTCTCGATGAAATACAGCGTGCGGTCCATTGCGCCCTGCTCGATCAGAACCTGCCCCTGGGCCAATGCGAACGGCTGCAGAAAGCTTCCCAGCAAGTCCCATTGAGCCGTCGACAACGGCAGATGGAGCGCGTCATAGGCATTGTCAAGGGCAACCGCCCGGATCAAATCCTGGATATTGAACTTGACGGAAGCGGGAGGGGCCGGGCTCATGGTGGGCAGAAGTTGGGAGATTGCCGCGTATTTACAAGTAAAAACCGTCTTTTCGGCCGGATGATAAGCGATCGCGGGGCAAATGGGGAAGTCTTTACTTGCCAATGCAGAACTGCGAAAAGATCACCCCCAGCAAATCGTCCGACGTAAATTCCCCGGTGATCTCGCCCAGCGCGTTTTGCGCCAGCCGGAGTTCCTCCGCCAGCAGATCCAGCGCGGGCGCGGCGTCCGTCAGCCGGGCCATCGCCCGCGCCAGATGTTCGCCCACGCGGTGCAGCGCCTGCAGATGGCGTTCCCGTGCAATGTAGACCCCTTCCGGCGCTGCCTGCCAGCCCGCCGCCTGCAGCAGCGTGCGGCGCAGCGCGTCCAGCCCGGCACCTGTCTTTGCGGACAGCCGCAGTCTATCGCGCGACGGTGCCACAGGTGCGGCATCCAGCTTGTTCCAGACCTGGATCACGGGCACATTTTTTGAGAGTTTTGTGGCCAGAGTCCTTGCTATATCTGCATCTGCCGCTATGTATTCTGTAGTTTCCATGCGCGTCAGATCGTGCAGGAACAGCACGGCATCGGCGCCCTCGATCTCGCTCCAGGCGCGCGCGATGCCGATTTTCTCCACCTCGTCCGCGCTCTCGCGCAGCCCGGCCGTGTCGATCACATGCAGCGGCACACCCTCGATCTGGATGGTCTGCGCCACCTTGTCGCGCGTGGTGCCGGGCACTGGCGTGACGATCGCCAGTTCGGCGCCGGCCAGCGCATTCAGCAGCGAGCTCTTGCCGGCATTCGGCTGCCCCGCGATCACCACCTTGATGCCCTCGCGCAGCAGTGCGCCTTGGCGCGTGCGCGCAATCACGCGCACCAGCGTCTGCCGCAGCTGGGCGAGCTGCCCGCGCGCATCGGCCTGGCGCAGGAAATCGATGTCCTCCTCGGGAAAATCCAGCGTGGCCTCGACCAGCATGCGCAGGTGAATCAGCGCGTCGCGCAGCGCGTGGATCTCGTTGGAGAATTCGCCGGCCAGAGACCGGCTGGCGCTGCGGGCCGCCGCCGCGGTCGAAGCATCGATCAGGTCGGCAATGGCTTCGGCCTGCGTCAGGTCGATCCGGTCGTTCAGAAACGCGCGCTCGGTGAACTCCCCAGGCTGCGCCATGCGCAAGGCCGCCAGCCGTGCCTGGCCGGTGGCCGGGTCCGGCTCCACGCCCGCCGCCAGCACCCGCGCGAGCAACAGCTGCAGCACCACCGGGCCGCCGTGCGCCTGCAACTCCAGCACGTCCTCGCCGGTATACGAGTGCGGCGCCGGAAAATACAGCGCCAGGCCGTGGTCGATGGCCGAGCCGTCGTGATCGCGAAACGCCAGGTAGGTGGCCTCGCGTGCGCGCAAGGGGCGCGCGCACAGAGCCTCGATCAGGGACGTCAGCGACTTCCCGCTGATGCGCACGATGCCGACGCTGCCGCGCCCGGGCGCCGTGGCAATCGCGGCGATCGGGTCCGAATGCGCAGGCAGCGACACGGAGGGATCAGAATTTCGGCAGGTGGAACTTCGGCGGCACGCCCATGCGGGTGTTGATGATCCACTGCTGCAGGATGGACAGCGAGTTGTTCGTGATGTAGTACACCACCAGGCCGGCCGGGAAGAACACGAACATCACCGAGAACGCGAGCGGCATGATCCACATCAGCTTGGCCTGCATCGGGTCCGGCGGCGCGGGATTCAGCGCTGTCTGCAGCAGCGAGGTGAGTGCCATCACCACCGGCAGGATGTAGTAGGGGTCCGGCGCGGACAGGTCGTGAATCCACAGGATCCAGGGTGCGCCGCGCATCTCGACGCTGGACAGCAGCACCCAGTACAGCGCAATGAACACGGGGATCTGGATCACCATGGGCAAACAGCCGCCCAGCGGGTTGACCTTTTCCTCGCGGTAGATTTTCATCATCTCCTGCTGCATTTCCTGCGGCTTGTCTTTCAGCCGTTCGCGCATCGCCAGCACCTTGGGATTGATGGCCTTCATCTTGGCCATGCTGGAATAGGCCTTGGCATTGAGCCAATAGAACGCGGCCTTGAGCAGCAGCACCAGCGCCACGATAGACCAGCCCCAGTTGCCCAGAAAATTGTGGATGTTATAGAGCAGCCAGTACAGCGGCCGCGCCAGGATCGTGACCCAGCCGTAGTCCTTCACCAGCTCCAGACCGGGCGCGAGCGATTCCAGCATCTTTTCTTCCTCGGGCCCGGCGAACAGCCGCGCCTGGACCGAACGCGTGGCCCCCGGCGCGATATTGTTCAAGGGCGTGATCATGCCGACGGCATACAGGCTCGGGTTCTCACTGACCCGGCGCACGAACAGGTTGCGCGGAATGCCGTCGCCGAGCAGCCAGGCGCTGGCAAAGTAGTGCTGCACCATCGCGACATAGCCGTTGTTCGACTCGCTCGGAATATCGACCTTGTTCTCGTCGATTTTCTTGAACTCGATCTTCTCGTATTTCTTCGCGTCGGTGTACACCGCCGGACCGGTGAAGGTGGACGCGAACCTCGATTGCGACGCCGGCTTGCTGCCGTCGCGCACCAGCTGCATGTAAAGCTGGGGCGAGACCGGGACCGTTCCGGTGTTCACCACATCGAACTTGACCGAGACGGCATAGGAATCGCGGTGCAGGGTGTAAGTCTTGATCAGCTTGACGCCGCCCAGGTCCGGCGACTCGAACTGGACCGTCAGGTCGTTCACGCCGGGCTGCAGCGTCCGCTCCCCGGACACCACGGTCATGATCGTCTTGTGGTTCGGGAAGGTGCCGCCGGCCGCGCCCGGGATCAGGCCGGTCTGGGCCACGTATTCGTGATCCTTGTTGTCTTCCAGCAGCGCCAGAGGCCGGTTCTTGTCGTTCTCGTCGGGATATTTGAGCAGGTCGACGCGGGTCACCGAACCGCCTTCGGTATCAAAGGTCAGCCGCAGCACATCGGTCGTCACCACGACTTGCGTGCGCGCCGCAGCCGTCGTTGCGGGCGCCGCGGCAGTACCGGGCAATGCGGCAGCGGCGCCGGGCACCTGCGCAGCCGGCGTCGCCGGGCCGGTCGCATCATGGGCCACCGGCACCCCATGGGTTTCACCCTGCGCATTGCCAGACGCCTTGGTGGAAATGGGCGTCGGGAAAAACGTGGCCTTGTGGCCGTTGTAAACCTGCCATTGGTCCCACAGCAGGACCATGGAAAACCCAAAAATCACCCACAGGATGGTGCGCCGGATGTCGTTCATGAAGACTTCTTTGGTGAAGAGTTTTGCGTGGAATGAGCGAATAGCTGGCCAAACAGCCCAGGGGGCGCGGCAGGCGCCGCATCCAATATCCCGGGCACCGGATCATGTCCGCCCTGACACCAGGGATGGCAGCGCGCCAACCGCTTGAGCGTGAGGTAGCTGCCGGCGGCGGCGCCGTGCCGTTGCAGCGCCTGCAGCGAGTAGGCGCTGCAGGTGGGCTCGAATCGGCAGGCCGAGCCCAGCCAGGGACTGAGCAGCAAGCGGTACCCCTTGACGAGACCGATCAACAGGCCCTTGATCATGCTGCCGCCCGTTCTTGGCCGGCGGATGCCGGCGCCTGACGAAACAGCTGCTGCAGCTCGCTGCGCACAGCGTGTTTCAGTTGCACCGAGGTGGCGCTGACGAACTGGGCGCGGTCGAAGCCGGCGCGCAGCCGCACGACATGCGCGGCTGGCGTCAGCCCGGATTCCATATCGGCGCCCACGGCGTAGATCTGTCGCCGGATGGTGTTGCGGGTCACGGCGCGCCTGGCCCAGCGCTTGGGCACCAGCGCCCCGATCCAGACCTGATGCGCCGATGGCGCTGCCGATACAGGCCGCCGCTCGGCGAAAGGAATCGGGGGTTCGGATGCGGGCATCAAGGACTCCAGGGCGCAGCGGTGCAATACGAAATGCGCCGTGCGGGAAATAACACCGCCAGCCATCACAGCCTGGAACTGCGCCCGGGTTTTCAGCCGCTGCACTGTGCCGTCACGGCCATGTCGAACAACTTTTTGCGGGCGCGGCGGATTCGCGCAGCCTACGCGGCCAGACGCTTGCGGCCCTTGGCGCGGCGCGCGTTGATCACGGCCCGCCCGCCACGGGTCTTCATGCGAACGAGAAAACCATGGGTGCGCGCGCGGCGAACTTTGGAAGGCTGGTAAGTGCGTTTCATGTCAAATTCCTGTTGGGTTCAATCCGGGGCTGCGCGCGGTCCGCAGCAAGCCCGGCCTTGGTCATTGGCCCTGAACACAATCAGGGAAACCTGCGATTATCGCAAATTATGGAGGGTGCGGCAATGCCATTTGACTTCCTCCGATCCGCACTCCATCGCCGCCGCGCGTCTTTTACCGTTTGTGGATAAGAGTTTGATAAACTAGAATGGCGGCTTGCGCGAATCGAATAATATCCACAGATACTTTCAAGAAGAATGAACGAGGGACAAAATACCAGCCTCAGCGGGCAGGCGGGCCCCGGCCTGTGGCAAGCCTGCATTGACCAGTTGGCCCAGGAGTTGCCAGAGCAGCAATTCAATACCTGGATCCGGCCGCTGGTCGCGCAAGTGGCAGACGACCTCTCCCGGGTCACCATCTTCGTCGCCAACCGTTTCAAGCTGGACTGGGTGCGGGCGCAATATTCCGGTCGCATCTCGGGTTTGCTGGAGAAGCTTTACGGCCAGGTCGTTCATGTTGAGTTAGCGCTTACCCCTAGAGAAACCCCTAATAAAACTTATGTTTCAGTGGCAGCACCTGAAACCGGGAACGTTCCCGAGCCTTCCGGGCTGGGCGAGGACGCCGCATCGGGGTTGTTCAAGACCCGGCTCAATTCGGCATTGACATTTGATACGCTGGTGGAGGGTACGGCCAACCGCATGGCGCGCGCGGCTGCCATGCATGTGGCGGGCACGCCAGGCCAGTTGTACAACCCCTTGTTCATCTACGGGGGGGTGGGATTGGGCAAGACGCACCTGATGCACGCGGTCGGCAACAAGCTGCTGGCCGGATCGCCCGAGAAAAAAGTTCTCTACATCCATGCCGAGCAGTTCGTCTCGGATGTGGTTAAGGCCTACCAGCGCAAGACCTTCGACGAGTTCAAGCAGCGCTACCACTCGCTCGACCTGCTGCTGATCGACGACGTGCAATTCTTTGCCAACAAGGATCGCACCCAGGAGGAGTTCTTCAACGCCTTCGAGGCGCTGCTGGCCAAGAAGTCGCACATCGTGATGACGAGCGACACCTACCCGAAGGGCCTGGCCGACATCCACGAGCGTCTGGTTTCGCGCTTCGATTCAGGCCTCACGGTGGCGATCGAGCCGCCAGAGCTCGAGATGCGCGTAGCGATCCTGATCAACAAGGCGCGCTCCGAGGGCGCCGAGATGCCCGAGGAGGTCGCCTTCTTCGTGGCGAAGAACGTGCGCTCCAATGTGCGCGAACTGGAGGGCGCGCTGCGCAAAATCCTCGCGTACTCGCGCTTCAACCAGAAGGAAATCTCGATCCAGCTCGCACGCGATGCGCTGCGCGATCTGCTGTCCATCCAGAACCGGCAGATCTCGGTCGAAAACATCCAGAAAACCGTGGCCGACTACTACAAAATCAAGGTCGCGGACATGTACAGCAAGAAGCGCCCGGCCAGCATTGCGCGGCCGCGCCAGATCGCCATGTACCTGGCCAAGGAACTCACGCAAAAGAGCCTGCCGGAGATCGGCGAGCTGTTTGGCGGGCGCGACCACACCACGGTGCTCCATGCGGTGCGCAAGATGGCCGCCGAGCGCCTGCAAAACACCGAACTGAACCAGCAACTGCACGTGCTGGAGCAAACCTTGAAGGGTTGAAACCGATGAGACAACGCACTGCTAACAACCCTGGGGACAGTTCTGGCACAACCATGGGCTTATCCACAAGCGGGCGGGCTGGTCAGAAGTTGTTCGTACCAGCGAAGCATTCGAGAAGCAGGGCTGCACACAGTCTTCAAAACTGTGCAAGTGCCTGATAAAAAAAGGGAAAATGGCGATATCCACAGCGCGCGGCTGCCCTTATCTACTACTACTAATTTAAATTAAAGAAATCAAGGAAGAGGTTGACATGATCGTTCTGAAGGCAACACAAGACAAAGTGCTCGCAGTCCTGCAATCGGTCGCGGGCATCGTGGAGCGCCGCCATACCCTGCCCATCCTGGCCAATGTGCTGATTCGCAAGACCGGCAAGGCCCTGCAACTCACGACCAGCGATCTCGAGATCCAGATTCGCACCACGGCCGAACTCGATGGCGACAACGGCAACTTCACCACCACGGTGGGTGCGCGCAAGCTGATCGATATCCTGCGCACCATGCCGGCCGACCAGACCGTGTCGCTCGAATCGAACCAGAACAAGTTGATCCTCAAAGGCGGCAAGAGCAAGTTCACGCTGCAGACCCTGCCAGCCGAGGACTTCCCGCTGGTGCAGGAAGCCGCCAGCTTCGGGCCCACCTTCAGCGTGCCGCAAAAGACCTTGAAGGATTTGCTCGGCCAGGTCTCGTTCGCGATGGCGGTGCACGACATCCGCTACTACCTGAACGGCATCCTGTTCGTGGCCGAGGGCAAGCAACTCAGTCTGGTGGCCACCGACGGCCATAGGCTGGCATTTGCTTCCGCCACGCTGGATGTGGAGGTGCCCAAGCAGGAGGTGATCCTGCCGCGCAAGACGGTGATCGAGATGCAGCGCCTGCTGTCCGACGCGGAAGGCGCGATCGAAATGCAGTTTGCCAGCAACCAGGCGCGTTTCAGTTTTGGCGGCATGGAATTCGTCAGCAAACTGGTGGAAGGCAAATTCCCCGACTACAACCGCGTGATTCCGCGCAACCACAAGAACCACATCATGCTCGGGCGCCTGGCGCTGCTGGCTGCGCTGCAGCGCACGGCCATTCTGACCAGCGAGAAATTCAAGGGCGTGCGGCTGAATATCGAACCCGGCACCCTGCGGGTAGCCTCGAACAACGCCGAGCAGGAAGAAGCGGTGGACGAACTCGATATCGATTACGGCGGCGACAGCATCGAGATTGGTTTCAATGTGACCTATCTGATCGATGCCCTGACCAACATGCAGCAGGAAATGGTCAAAGTCGAGCTGTCGGACTCGAACAGCTCGGCGCTGCTGACCATTCCCGAGAATGCGACCTTCAAGTACGTCGTGATGCCGATGCGAATTTGATGCTTCAAAAAATATAGCTTAAAAACACCACAACCCGCGGACTTTCGCGGGTTTGGTCATTCAAGAGTTTGAGAAATGCAAGTCATGACCGAAGAAAACAAGCCGAATCCACCCATTTCCGCCGACACGCAGGACATCCACACGGGTGAAGGCAGCGCTGACAGTTCCAATTTCCAGCCCACCATCGACGCGCACCAGGAGGGCGCGTCCGAAGCCTACGGGGCCGACTCGATCCAGATACTGGAAGGTCTGGAAGCGGTGCGCAAGCGTCCTGGTATGTACATTGGCGATACCTCCGACGGCACCGGCCTGCACCATCTTGTGTTCGAGGTGGTCGACAACTCGATCGACGAAGCGCTGGCCGGTCATTGCGACGACATCCTGGTCACCATCCACTCCGACAACTCGGTCAGCGTAGTCGACAACGGGCGCGGCATCCCGACCGACGTGAAAATGGACGACAAGCACGAGCCCAAGCGCTCGGCCGCGGAAATCGCGCTGACCGAACTGCACGCCGGCGGCAAGTTCAACCAGAACAGCTACAAGGTCTCCGGTGGCCTGCACGGCGTCGGTGTGAGCTGCGTCAACGCGCTGTCTAAAATGCTGCGCCTGACCATACGCCGCGATGGCAAGGTGCACGTGTTGGAGTTCTCCAGGGGCTTCGTGCAGAACCGCATCGTCGAGAACGTCGATGGCGTGGAAGTCTCCCCGATGAAGATCATCGGCGACACCGACAAACGCGGCACCGAGGTGCACTTCCTGCCTGACGCTGAAATTTTCAAGGAAAACAGCGATTTTCATTACGAGATCCTGTCCAAGCGATTGCGTGAACTGAGCTTTCTGAACAACGGCGTGCGCATTCGCCTGAAGGACGAGCGCAGCGGCAAGGAAGACGATTTTGCGGGCGCCGGCGGCGTGCAGGGCTTTGTCAACTTCATCAACAAGGGCAAACAGGTTCTGCATCCCAATGTGTTCCACGCCATGGGAGACCGGCAGAGCGACCAGAACACGAACATCGGCGTCGAAGTGGCGATGCAGTGGAACAGCGGCTACAACGAGCAGGTGCTGTGCTTCACCAACAACATTCCGCAGCGCGACGGCGGTACGCACCTGACCGGCCTGCGCGCCGCGATGACGCGGGTCATCAACAAGTACATCGACGAATCCGAGCTGGCGAAAAAGGCCAAGGTCGAGATCAGCGGCGACGACATGCGCGAAGGTCTGACCTGCGTGCTCTCGGTGAAGGTGCCCGAGCCCAAGTTCAGCAGCCAGACGAAGGACAAGCTGGTGAGCAGCGAGGTGCGCGGCCCGGTGGAAGACATCGTGAGCCGGCTGCTGGGCGACTACCTGCAGGAGCGCCCTCAGGATGCCAAGATCATCGTCGGCAAGATCATCGAGGCGGCGCGCGCCCGGGAGGCCGCGCGCAAGGCGCGCGACATGACGCGGCGCAAGGGCGTGCTCGACGGCATGGGCCTGCCCGGCAAGCTCGCCGACTGCCAGGAGAAGGACCCGGCGCTGTGCGAGATCTACATCGTCGAGGGCGACTCGGCCGGTGGCAGCGCCAAGCAGGGGCGCGACCGCAAGTTCCAGGCAATCCTGCCGCTGCGCGGCAAGATTTTGAACGTGGAAAAAGCCCGCTACGAAAAGCTGCTGACCAGCAACGAAATCCTGATCCTGATCACGGCCCTGGGCACCGGCATCGGCAGGGCGGGCGGCAGTACCGGCAGCGACGACTTCGACGCTGCCAAGCTGCGCTACCACCGCATCATCATCATGACCGACGCCGACGTGGACGGCGCGCACATCCGCACGCTGCTGCTCACGTTCTTCTACCGCCAGATGCCCGAGCTGGTGGAGCGCGGCCACATCTACATCGCGCAGCCGCCGCTGTACAAGGTCAAGGCGGGCAAGGAAGAGTTGTACCTGAAGGACGCGGCCGCGCTGGACAGCTTTCTGCTGCGCATTGCCCTGAAGGACGCCAGCCTGTTCACGGGCGGCGCGGCGGGCAGCACGACGATCAGCGGCGATACGCTGGCCGAGCTGGCGCGCAAGCACCAGGTGGCCGAGGCGGTGATTGCACGGCTGGCCAACTTCATGGACGCCGAAGCGCTGCGGGCGATTGCCGATGGCGTGGTGCTGAACCTGGACACCGTGGGCGACGCGACCGCCTCGGCCGCCGCGCTGCAGGCTGCGCTGCCCGACGCCGAGGTGGCGGGTGAATTCGACGCGCACCACGACAAGCCGCTGCTGCGCATCAGCCGGCGCCACCACGGCAACATCAAGAGCAGCGTGCTCACGCAAGACTTTGTGCATGGTGCCGACTACGCTGCGCTGGCCGAGGCGGCTCACACCTTCCGTGGCCTGCTGCATGAAGACGCCCGGGTCATGCGCGGTGAGGGCGAGAAGCGCAAGGAAGAGCGCGTGAGCGACTTCCGCCAGGCCATGAAGTGGTTGATCGCCCAGGCCGAGAACGCCACCGCGCGCCAGCGCTACAAGGGCCTGGGCGAGATGAACCCCGAGCAGCTATGGGAGACCACCATGGACCCCAGCCAGCGCCGCCTGCTGCGTGTGCAGATCGACGACGCGATCGAGGCCGACCGTGTGTTCACGATGCTGATGGGGGACGAGGTGGAGCCGCGGCGCGAATTCATCGAGACGAATGCGCTGCGGGCGGGGAATATTGACGTGTAGTGAGGCTGGAACGGCAGGTCAAGGAGGAGGCCTGCCAAAGAGATCGCACTGCTGGCGGCGAGCGGGATTGCAGCCCCAGCGACGAACCCCTGCGCTTGAAAAAAAGTGTTTCGGCAGTTGCCGAATTCACCAGCTGGTGTTCGACTACCAGGTATGCAGCGCTGCATTTCACCTTCCATCACCTCACAGGAGCTGTCATGACCACGAACACCGTTCGACTGCACCGCGTCATCCGCGCCACGCCACAGCGGGTTTACCGCGCGTTCCTCGACGAGGCGGCGTGGGCCAAATGGCTGCCTCCGCACGGCTTCACCGGCAAGGTCCATTTGCTTGAGCCCAGGGTGGGCGGCAGGTACCGCATGTCGTTCACCAATTTCAGCACCGGGCACGGTCATTCGTTCGGCGGCGAATACCTGGAGCTCGTTCCCGATCAGAAGCTGCGCTACAACGCCGCATTCGACGACCCGAACCTGCCGGGCACGATGCAGACGACCGTGACGCTCAAGGCCGTCTCGGTCGGCACCGAGCTGAACATCGTGCAGGAGGGGATTCCGGGCGTGATTCCGGCCGAGGCCTGCTACCTCGGCTGGCAGGAGTCGCTGCAGCTGCTGGCGCTGCTGGTCGAGCCCGACATCAGGGAATGAATTCAACCCAAGGAGCCACCATGCAACAGTTCATTCCCTACCTGGCGTTTGATGGCAATTGCGCCGACGCGATGCGTTTCTACGCGAAGGCGCTCGGCGCCAGGCTCGACATCATGACGAACGCGCAGTCGCCATATGCGGACCAGACGCCGAAGGAGCATCTGGGCCGTGTGATGCACGCGCGGCTGGCACTGCAGGACGGCAATTCGCTCTATGCCGGCGATTGCCCGCCCGGCATGCCTTACTCTGGCGTCCATGGCGTCTCGATCACGCTGAACTTTGACACGACCGCAGAGGCCGAGCGTGTTTTCAATCTGCTCTGTGAGGGCGGCAAGGTGACGATGGCCTGGGGCGAAACCTTTTGGGCCAAGGGCTTTGGCATGCTGATCGACAAATACGGCTGCCCGTGGATCGTCAACGGCGAGATGGTTCCGGTTGCCATGACGCAAGCGGCAGACCGGCCATGAAATATTTTTGAATCGCCTATTTCGACCCGGAGCATTGGAGCGCTCGCCTGGCCACGGCGCTCTTTTAAGCGATTCACGATCTGAATGAAAGCGCGCCGCCGGCATGACGCTGCTGGCCTGAACGCCCCGCCCCCATGACGCCCATCGCCGTCATCGACTTCGAAACCACCGGCATCTCGCCCGAGCGCGGCGACCGCGCCACCGAGGTGGCGATCGTGCTGGTGCAGGACGGCCAGGTGGTGGACCGCTTCCAGAGCCTGATGAACGCGGGCGTGCACATTCCGGCCTTCATCACCGGCCTGACCGGCATCACCAACGTCATGGTGGCCGCCGCGCCCGACGCCGCGACCGTGATGGCGCAGGCCAGCCGCTTCGCCGGCGACGCGCCCATGGTGGCGCACAACGCATCGTTCGATCGCCGCTTCTGGGCCGGTGAACTGGCGCGCCTGGGCCGGCCGGCGCCGCAGCCCTTTGCCTGCACCATGCTGCTGTCGCGCCGGCTCTACCCCGAGGCGCCCAACCACAAGCTGGGCACGCTGGTGGACTACCACCACCTGCCGCGCGCCGGCCGGGCGCACCGGGCGCTGGCCGATGCCGAAATGGCGGCCGCGCTGCTGGCGCAGATCGAGCATGACCTGCGCACTCGCCACGGCGTGGGCCGTCCGCACCATGCCATGTTGATGGCGCTGCAGCGCTGCGCCAGGCCGGCGATGCGTGGGTTGGTGGCGGAATATGCATGCGGGTGAGGCGTGGTGGATTGCCGCGACAATGCGATTGCCAGTCTGGATTGTTCGCGTCGCAGAGTTGAGCCCTTCGGGATGCGCTGGGTAGATCACGCGGATGGCATTGTTTCACGGTGGCAGGCCGGTTCCGCGGTGAACGTGCAGTGATGGCTGCATGGCAACGTGCAGTAAGCCAAGGGCAAATCGGGCGAGGTCATCAAATGCTGTGCGACCACGCTGCACCGTAACCGGCGGTGGGTAATTCGAAACGTCAAAGATTTAGACTACGTGGGGCTTGAAGTGATTAACCCATGGGAGATGTTGACGTGATGAGCTTGAGACCGCTGCAGGCGAGGGACGTCTAGATGACCAACCGGTCTTTCTACTCAGACTCCATTGCAGATTTCCTCGATCGACCACCGGACGAGATTCTAGGGTTGCTGACACGTGCCAGCATATCAGTTGAGGCCTCACAGCGAGATGCGTGGTTGGCGCAGATGTCACTGCTACGCCGCTGCCTCCAAGAGTTTAGGCACCGGGGAAAGGTCTACTTCGAATATGTGGTGCCTCGTCTTGGCAGACGCATAGATACGGTCCTTCTGATTGACCATGTGTTGTTCATTCTTGAGTTCAAGGTTGGTGAAAGTGCATTTCTTGCAAGTGCCATCGATCAAGTTTGGGACTACGCACTTGATTTGAAAAACTTCCATGAATCGAGCCATGGGATTCCTATCGCGCCGATTTTGATTGCTACTAACACCAACAATGTTTTGACGCCTCTGGTATCAACAAGGCAGGCGGATGGAATCCTTTTTCCGGTTCGTTCTTCGCCGGATTGCATGAATCGTGCGCTCGTCGAAATTCTTGCATTTTGCAAAGGAAGAAAGCTAATTGCGACAGATTGGGAGCGAGGACGCTATAAGCCCACACCCACGATCATCGAAGCAGCCATATCGCTCTATGGCGGACACGCTGTAGCTGAGCTTTCACGAAGTGACGCTGATAAGACCAGCCGCACGCGAACGTCCGACGCGATTGCCACCATCATTCGGACAGCACGGGATCAGGCGAAGAAGGTCATTTGCTTCGTTACGGGAGTGCCGGGCGCTGGGAAGACTCTCGTGGGGTTGAACATTGCAACTGAGCACATTGACAAGGACAGCGAGCTTTACAGCGTCTACCTATCAGGCAACGGGCCTCTGGTAGCCATCCTGCAAGAAGCCCTTACTCGTGACAAAGTGAGGAGTGAGTTCGAGGCAGGCAGAAAGATCAAGAAGGGCGAGGCGCGACGGCCGATCGAGTCCTTTATCCAAAATGTTCACCATTTCCGAGATGATTGCCTGCGGGACCTGGCACCTCCGCCTGAACACGTAGCGGTATTTGATGAGGCGCAGCGAGCCTGGAGCAAAGAACAAACAGCAGCCTTCATGGTTCGAAAGAAGGGGCGTGTGGGTTTCAATCAGTCTGAACCAGAGTTTCTGATTTCTTGTCTTGACCGACATAAGGACTGGGCTGTCGTTGTCTGTCTTGTCGGCGGAGGACAAGAAATCAACACGGGCGAAGCCGGAATCGGCGAGTGGCTCAACGCTGTCAAGCGCTCGTTCCCACATTGGGAGGTTTTCATATCCCCTCAATTGACTGATAAGGAATATGCGACGGATGATTCTCTGAATGAGTTGAACAAGAGTTCTATCGTTTCTTTCGACAAAGGGTTGCACCTGTCCGTGTCCATGCGATCTTTCCGTGCGGAGACCGTGTCGGACTTCGTGAAGCAGTTGTTGGACTTGAACGGAGAAGGGGCCAGCGCGCTGCTGCGTGGCTTTGAGGACCGGTATCCCATCGTTCTTACACGAAGTCCTGCTAAAGCAAAGCGCTGGCTTAGGGACCAAGCAAGAGGGACAGAACGGTATGGGTTAATGGTCTCGTCTCAAGCGCAGCGGCTCAAGCCGCTCGCCATAGACGTGCGCTCGCCCGTGGACCCCATCCATTGGTTTTTGAACGGAAAAGAGGACGTGCGTTCTTCGTTCTACCTAGAGGACGTTGCCACGGAGTTTCATGTTCAAGGACTCGAACTTGACTGGGGTTGCGTGGTATGGGACGGTGATTTCAGGTACTCAGCGCAAGGTTGGGGCCAATTTTCTTTTGTCGGCGACCGGTGGCAACACATCCGCAAGTTTGAGCGACAAGCCTATTTGAAAAACGCTTATCGTGTCCTATTGACGCGAGCCCGACAAGGTATGGTCATTGTTGTCCCAGAAGGTGATGCCAACGACGTGACGCGGGACAATGCTTTCTACGATCCCACCTATGAATACCTGCGCGACGTAGGGCTCGCAGAGATTTAGCGACGGCAAAACTCCACTGGGACGTAGCAAACGTCCCAGTCACCATAGCATTTGTTGTCATAGACCAAAGTACCTTCGACAACTTGAAGTGTTTGGAAGGCAGATGCTGCAGTTGGGAAGAAGCGCACGCAATCTCGTTTGTGGGTGAAGCGGAGGGTGACTTCTTGGCCGTACTGAGTTTGGACGTACAGCACCGGCCCGATCTTGGGGCCGGGAAAGCCGCGCCCCTGCATAACTTGCTGTGGGAAATTGCGCCCGTGGCTAAGCGACAAGTACAAGCCGGGACGTTTGGGCATTTGGCCCCAATCGGGGAGTTCTTTAGCGGCTTTTGTCATAGGCGGGAACCGGGCTGGTGTCATGCGGCAGTTTAGTGACGGGATCTGCGTTTGTGACCCAGGGGAATGCCTGGGATGACAGCTTGGTGACCCATCTGGAAAATGGAGTGGCCGGCCGCGAGAAGGCAACTGCAGAGGCGCGGCATAGCGCCCATAATCGCCGGACATTGACATCTGGAGGTTTTGCATGGGCATGCTGATCCTGGGTCTGGTGCTTTTTCTAGGCGTGCACTCCGTGCGCATCGTGGCGGACGGCTGGCGCACGGCCATGATTGCGCGGCTCGGCGAGAAGCCGTGGAAGGGCATTTACACGCTGCTGTCGATCGCCGGTTTTGTGCTGATCGTGTGGGGCTACGGCCAGGCGCGGCAGCTGCCCGGGCTGCTGTGGGAGGCGCCGCGGGGCATGCGCGATGTGACGTCGCTCTTGATGCTGATTTCCTTCGTGCTGCTGGTGGCCGCCTATGTGCCGCGCAACGGCCTCAAGGCGCGGCTGCACCACCCGATGGTACTGGCGGTC
>DATNBD010000069.1:0-8155 GCA_035572155.1 Rhodoferax sp. | reverse complement strand
CAGGCTTACTTCAGCGACAGCACCCACGCCGCCAGTTGCCTGGCCTGCGCAGGGCTCACCTGGGTATTCGCGGGCATGGGCACCGGGCCCCACACGCCCCCACCGCCGTGCAGGATCTTCGCGGCCAGCACGTCCACCATGGCGGGCTGGCCCGCGTATTTGGCGGCCACGTCCTTGAACGCGGGGCCAATCACTTTCTTGTCAACCGAGTGGCAGGCCATGCAGTTCTTGGAAGTGGCCAGCGCCAGGTCGGCCAGCGCCGGCGTGGCGATCGTGGCGGCAGCCAGCAACGCGAACAAAAAACGTTTCATCGGGGCCTCGCGGGTTGCGTTACATTGCTGAACAGGATTGTAGTGATCGCCGTTGCCGCACCGAAGTTCGCGCCGGCGCGGTTTGAATGCTGGAGGCTTTGATGTATTTGCTGGGAATCGGGATCGTGCTGCTGCTCATGAAGTACCTGGCGATCGGGCCCGTGGCCGGCTGGAACTGGTTGCTGGTGTTGTCACCCTTTGCGCTGGCGGTGGTCTGGTGGACCTGGGCGGACCTGTCGGGCTACAGCAAGAAAAAGGCGATGCAGAAAATGGATCAGCGCAAGGCGGACCGCATCGAGAAGAGCCGTGTGGCGCTGGGTATCGGCACGCGCAAGGGTACCAACAAGCGCCGCTGAGGCGGCGGCCTTGCGGCATGCCGCGCGCGCCGGTCAGTAGTTGTCGAGCACGGCGCCCTTGCTCGCGCTGCAGGCGTTGAAGGCAAACTTGGCCTGCACGCCCCGGGTGTAGCGCGGCGCCGGGGCCTTCCACGCGGCACGGCGCCTGGCGATCTCGGCTTCAGGCACGTTGAGTTCGAGCTTGAGGTGATTCGAATCGATCGTGATCGAGTCGCCCTCGTGAATCAGCGCGATGGTGCCGCCCACGGCCGCCTCCGGCGCGACGTGGCCGACCACCATGCCCCAGGTGCCGCCCGAGAAGCGGCCATCGGTGATCAAGCCCACGCTCTCGCCCAGGCCGGCACCGATCAGCGCACTGGTCGGCGCGAGCATTTCGGGCATGCCCGGGCCGCCCTTGGGGCCCAGGTAGCGCAGCACCATCACGTCGCCGGCTACGATCTTGCCTTCCAGGATCGCGGCCAGCGCCGATTGTTCGTCGTCGAACACGCGCGCCGGGCCGGTCATCACCGGGTTCTTCAGGCCGGTGATCTTGGCCACGCAGCCTTCCGGGCTCAGGTTGCCCTTGAGGATGGCCAGGTGCCCCTGCTGGTACATCGGCTTGCTGATCGGGCGGATCACATCCTGGTCCGCGCGCGGCGCGTCGGGCACATCCCGCAGCACCTCGGCGATGGTCTGGCCCGTGATGGTGATGCAATCGCCGTGCAGCAGGCCGGCCGTCAGCAGCATCTTCATGACCTGGGGAATGCCGCCGGCGCGGTGCAAGTCCACCGCCAGGTATTGGCCGCTGGGCTTGAGGTCGCACAACACCGGGGTTTTCCGGCGCACGCGCTCGAAGTCGTCGATGGTCCACTCCACGCCGGCCGCATGCGCGATGGCGAGGAAATGCAGCACTGCGTTGGTGGACCCGCCGATCGCCATGATCACCGCGACGGCGTTCTCGATCGAGCGGCGCGTCACGATGTCGCGCGGTTTGATGTCCCGTTTGATGGCTTCGATCAGCACCCTGGCCGATTCCCTGGCCGAGTTCGCCTTCTCGTCGTGCGGATTCGCCATGGTGGACGAGTAGGGCAGCGAGACGCCCAGCGCCTCGAAGGCGCTCGACATGGTGTTGGCCGTGTACATGCCGCCGCACGAGCCGGTCCCGGGAATGGCGCGGCGCTCGATTTGCAGCAGATCCTCGTCCGTCATGCGGCCCGCGGCGTTTTCGCCCACCGCCTCGAACACGCTGACGATGTTCAGATCCTTGCCCTTGTAATGGCCGGGCAAAATCGTGCCGCCATACACGTAGATGGCCGGCACATTGGCACGCAGCATGCCCATCAGGCCGCCGGGCATGTTCTTATCGCAGCCGCCGATCACGACCACGCCGTCCATCCATTGGCCCTGCACGCAGGTCTCGACGCAGTCGGAGATGACCTCGCGGCTCACCAGCGAATACTTCATGCCCTCCGTGCCCATCGCCATGCCATCGGAGATGGTCGGCGTGCCGAACACCTGCGCATTGCCGCCGGCCTCCTCGATGCCCGCCACCGCCGCGTCGGCAAGCTTCTGCAGCCCCGAGTTGCACGGCGTGATGGTGCTGTGGCCGTTCGCCACGCCGACCATCGGCTTCCTGAAGTCGCCCTCCTGGTAGCCCATGGCGTAGTACATGGAGCGGTTCGGGGCGCGCGACTTGCCCTCGGTGATGTTCTTGCTGCGAGGGTTGAGCGGGATGATTTTGATGTCTGCCATGGGAGTTTCGCCAAGCGTCGGTAGAGGTTGGGATTCGAGTATGCACCGGTGAGAAATGCTGGTCTAATATATTTTTCTTGTCTTATTAATATGCGATAAGTATGAATGACCGGCTGATCGAGTTGCGCCTGTGGCGCCAGTTTCTGGCACTGGCCGACGCGCTGCATTTTGGCCGGGCCGCCGAGCGCCTGCATATGACGCAGCCGCCGCTGACGCAGGCCATTGCGCATCTGGAAGGTTTGCTGGGCGTGCGCCTGTTCGAGCGCACCAAGCGCAGTGTCATGCTCACGCCGGCCGGTGCCGCCCTGGTTCCGGAGGCCGAGGCCCTGGTGGCGCGCGCGTTGGCGTTGCCGGCGTATGCGCGCGCCGCAGCGCGCGGCGAGATGGGGCGCCTGCGGCTCGCGTTCGTCTCCACCGTGGGGTTTTCGCTGCTGCCCCGCTGGGTCCGGGCGTTTCGCCAACAGTACCCGCAAGTGCAACTGGAACTCATCGAAGCCACTGGCGACGTGCAGCTGCAACTGCTCGAGAGCGGCGCGGTCGACGCCGGCTTCATGCTGCACGCGCCCGGATTCGCTCCTGAAGGGCTGAAGCGGATGCTGCTTGCCAGCGAACCATTGGTGGTGGCGCTGCCGGAACATCATGTGCTGGCCACGGTGCCGTCGCTGACCCTGAGCAAGGTGCTGGCGCAGCCGATCGTGATCTTTCCGCGCCGCATCGTTCCCTCGCTGCATGACGCCATCTTCGCGGTGTACCACGCGGCGGGCCGCTCGCCCCAGGTGGTGCAGGAAGCGATCCAGATGCAGACCATCGTGAACCTGGTCTCGGCCGGTCTGGGCCTGGCCTGGGTGCCGCAAAGCGTGCGCCAGTTTCAGCGCCCGGGCGTGGTCTACCGCGAAGTCGGCGCTAGCAGCCGCGGGCGCGGGTTGCCGGGATGCGAGACCAGCCTGGTGTGGATCAACGGCAAGGCCAGCCCCTCGCTGGAGCGCTTTCTGGCTTTTGCGGGAACTCCATAGCCTTTTGGCCATCGAGAGAATGGGCCCGGCGCGGCCCGCTGTTTTTGCCCGTTTTCACTTCCATGCACAATCTCGACCATGTTGATGTATCCCCATATCAATCCCATCGCGCTGGCAATTGGCCCGCTGAAGATTCACTGGTACGGACTGACCTATCTGGTCGGGTTCGGGTTGTTCCTGTATCTGGGTGTGCGCCGGCTCCGGCATGAGCCGTTTGCCTCGATCCGGGGTCCCGGCGCCTGGTCGCGCCGCGACGTCGAGGATATTTTGTTTCTCGGTGTGTTGGGCACCGTGCTCGGGGGGCGGCTCGGCTACTGCCTGTTCTACAAGCCGGATTTCTATTTTGCGAACCCGCTGCAGGTGTTCGCGGTCTGGCAGGGCGGCATGAGTTTCCATGGCGGCCTGCTTGGCGTGATCTGTTCGATGCTCTGGTTTGCCCGCTCGCGCGGCAGGCCCTGGTTGCAGGTGGCGGACTTCGTCGCGCCCTGCGTGCCGACTGGCCTTGCTGCCGGGCGCATCGGCAACTTCATCAACGGCGAACTGTGGGGCCGGGTGTGCGACGTCCAGTTGCCGTGGTGCATGGTGTATCCGCAAAGTGGCTCGATGCTGCCGCGCCATCCGTCGGAGATTTATGAGTTCCTGATGGAAGGGCTGCTGCTGTTCGTGCTGCTCTGGCTGTACGCGCGCAAGGAGCGCCGGCAAGGCCAGGTGGCGGCCGCCTTTCTGATCGGGTATGGCGTGTTCCGTTTCATTGCCGAATTCTTCCGCGCCCCGGACAGTTTTCTGGGCCTGCTGTGGCTGCGTATGAGCATGGGACAGTGGCTGTGCATTCCCATGATCGTGGCAGGCGCCGGATTGTGGTGGTGGGCCAGGCAGCGGCCGGTGCGGGCCATGCCGGCACGATCCGGCTCCTGACGCGCATAAAAAAAACGCAGGCGCTTGATGAGTACACCCGACTGGATCAATCGCAGCATCGCGAAGCTGCTGCCGAATGCCAGGAATGGCGGCCCATTGCCGTCGCCCAAGCCCGGCGTGGCCGTGTCGTCGCGCTCCACCGGGCAGCGCTTGCAGGCGACCCTGCGGCGCGGTCAGGAGGCATTGTCGCCCCGCGTGCTGCGCCGTACCCTGGTCGAGCTGCAGGGCATCGTCGATCCGCAGGTCAGTGAGGTCGAGGGCGGACGCCGCGCCATGGGCGTGGTCCAGTGGTATGGCAGTGCCACGGCCGAGCAGCGTCGCGACGCCTGGCTGCTGATGAGCGAACAGTTCGGGCCCGACGCCAAGAAGGTCAACGCGGCGCGCGACCAATACGATGCGGCGCAGGGTACGGCCGATGAGGGGCCGGCGGAAATGCGGCTTCGCCGCGCCTTCGTGTCGCCGCGCACACGGCTGCTCAAGCGTTTCGCGGTGGCGCCGCAAGGCATGCGCTTTCTGCTCGACCTGCGCAGTGAATTGCTGCCCCAGCTCAAGACCGACAAGCGCCTGGTGGCGCTGGACGCGGAGCTGGAGGGCCTGTTCTCCACCTGGTTCGATCTGGCATTTCTCGAACTGCGCCGCATCAGCTGGGACTCGCCCGCCTCGCTGATCGAAAAGCTCATGCGTTACGAAGCGGTGCATGACATTCGCGGTTGGGCCGATGTCAAGAACCGGCTCGATTCGGACCGCCGCTGCTACGGTTTTTTCCACCCGAACCTGCCCGACGAGCCGCTGATCTTCATCGAAGTCGCGTTCACCCAGGCCATGGCCGACAGCATCACGCCGCTGCTGGACGAGGGCGCCGCGCCGGTGGACCCCGCGAGCAGCAGCAGCGCCGTTTTCTATTCCATCAGCAATACGCAACGCGGCCTGCGCGGCGTGAGCTTTGGCGATTCACTGATCAAGCGCGTGGTGGAGACGCTGCGTGAAGAATTCCCCAAGCTGCGGCAGTTTGCCACCTTGTCGCCGATCCCCGGGTTGCGCGGCTGGCTCGGCAAGAATGCCACCGACCTGTTGGCGCGGCTCGATGACAAGGAGCGCGGCGAGCTGAGCCAGGCGCTGGGGTCGGCCCCGCCGTCGGCCCCGTCCTTGCTGGCCGCGCTGGAGAGTCCGCTGGCGCTGCCCGCGTCGTCACCCGTGCGCCAGATGCTGCTGCGCTGCGCCACCCACTACCTGGCGCAGGGATGGGCCGACGGCAAGCCGGCGGATGCGGTGGCGCGCTTCCATCTGGGCAACGGCGCCCGCGTGGAACGCCTCAACTGGGGCGCCGACCCTTCAGCCAAGGGGATCAAGCAATCCTGGGGCCTGATGGTCAATTACCTGTATGACCTCAAGCGGCTGGACAAGCACCGCGCACTGCTGGCGCAGGGGACGATTCCGGTCTCCGGCGAGATCGAGAGCCTGCAGTTCGCAAGCCGGTGAAGCCGCCCGCGCGCCCGTGAACCCATGAGCGGAACCATCGAAGTCCAGCAGCAGACCGGCGTGGCCTGCGTCACGCTGCGCCACCCGGGCAAGCTGAACGCCATGTCGCGCGCCATGTGGCGTGAGTTGCGCTCTGTTTTCGAGAACATTCAGCAAAGCAGCGATGTGCGCTGCGTGCTGGTGCGGGGAGAAGGTGGCGACTTCTGCGCGGGCGGCGACATAGCCGAATATCCCGCCTTTCGTTTCGACGAGGCGAGCCTGCGTGAATTTCATGAGAACGACGTGTGGGGCGGCCTTCAGGCCATGCTCGATTGCGACCTGCCGATCGTTGCGCAGATCGAGGGCAACTGCATGGGCGCCGGTGTCGAGATCGCGTGTTGCTGCGACATTCGCATCGCTGCCACATCTGCCCGCTTTGGCGCGCCAATCGCCCGACTGGGCTTCCCGATGGCGCCGCGCGAGGCGGCCCTGGCGCTGCGCGAGGTCGGCGCGCTGACGGCCCGGGAGATGCTGTTGCAGGCTGCGGTGCTGGGCGCGGCAGAAATGAAGACACGCGGCTTTCTCAACCAGGTGGTTGGAGACGGTGCTGCCGCCGAGGCGGCGCTGGCCACGGCCCGCCAGGTGGCGGCGTTGGCGCCGTACGCGGCGCGCCTGAACAAGCGCACGATTCGTGCATTGAATCAAGTGCCAGCCCTTTGGGATAAACAGTATGAAGCTATAGATTCAATAGTGAACGCGTACCGGTACGCCGACAGCGCCGAACACCGCGAAGGTATCGGAGCCTTCATGCAAAAACGAAAACCCGTGTTTTAACCAATCCTTGAACATCATGAGCCGGTCCACCTTGAGCAGCGCCGACAACCAGAACCTGTTTGCGGCCCTGCGCGCAGCCTTTCCCTCCAACCTCGATGCCATCGCGGTGGAAACCGATACGGGCCTGCAGTATTCGTGGCGCGACTTGGACCGCGCCACGGCCATGATCGCCAACTTGCTGGCTTCGCTTGATCTGCCCGAGGGCTCACGCATCGCCGTGCAGGTGGAAAAGTCGGTGGAGGCGATGCTGCTGTACCTGGCCACGCTGCGCGCGGGCTATGTGTATCTGCCGCTGAACACGGCCTACCAGAGCGCCGAGATCGAATACTTCATCGGTAACGCCGAGCCCGCCGTGATGGTGTGCACCAGCAGGAACTTCAGCTGGGTCAGCAAGATCGCGTTCAGGGCTGGCACCCGCCACGTGTTCACGCTGGGTGGCGACCGCACCGGCTCCTTGCTGGAGCGTGCCGCCGCGTTGCCCGGCGGCGGCGACCGGCACACGGTGGCGCAAAAGTCGGCCGACGATCTGGCCGTGATCATCTACACCAGCGGCACCACGGGGCGCAGCAAGGGCGCCATGCTCACGCACGGGAACATGCTGAGCAACGCCATGGTGCTGAAGGATTACTGGGGCTGGCGCCCCGACGACGTGCTGATTCACGCGCTGCCGATCTTCCATGTGCACGGCCTGTTCGTCGCGATCCATGGCGCGCTGCTGAGCGGCGCCAAGATGATCTGGCTCGGCAAGTTCGACGCCAGGCAGGTGGTGGCGCGGCTGCCGCAGGCCACGGTCTTCATGGGCGTGCCGACGCTGTACGTGCGCATGCTGGCCGAGCCGGCCCTGTCGCGCGAGGCCGCGCGCGGCATGCGGCTTTTCATCTCGGGCTCGGCGCCGATGCTGATCGAGACCTTCAATGCCTGGCGCGAGCGGACCGGTCACACCATCCTGGAGCGCTACGGCATGAGTGAGACGGTGATGCTGACCTCCAACCCATACCACGCGGCGCACGGCGAGCGCCGTGGCGGCACCGTCGGCTTTCCCTTGCCGGGCGTGTCGCTGCGCGTGCAGGACGACGCGGGTCGGCCCGTGGCCACTGGCGAGACCGGTGCCATCGTCGTGCAGGGGCCGAACGTGTTCAAGGGCTACTGGCGCATGCCCGAGAAGACGCGCGAAGAATTCACGCCGGATGGTTTTTTCAGAACCGGGGACGTCGGCGTGCTCGACGCGCGCGGTTACGTGACGATCGTGGGCCGGGCCAAGGATCTGATCATCAGCGGCGGCTACAACGTCTACCCGGCGGAAATTGAGAGCTTCATCAACGAGCTGCCGGGCGTGGCCGAGAGCGCGGTGGTCGGCGTGCCGCACCCCGACTTCGGCGAGGTGGGAGTCGCCGTCGTGGTTCCCAAGCCGGGGCAGACCGTGGAGCCGGAGCAAATCATGGCGCGGCTCAAGGATAGTCTGGCGAATTTCAAGATTCCGAAGCACTGCTTCGTGGCGAGCGAGCTGCCGCGCAACGCCATGGGCAAGGTGCAGAAG
>DATNBD010000068.1:0-2807 GCA_035572155.1 Rhodoferax sp. | reverse complement strand
CAGCGCATCGAGCACATCCTGGCCCGCGCCGAACTTGGCGTCGAACTGGAACGAGTCGTACGTGGTCTTCTTCGCGAGCGCCTCGCTCACGGGGATCGCGGGACCGAGCGTCGCCTGCGCCATCTGGATTTCGCAGGCGCGCTGCAGCGTCCACAGGCGCACGAACGCAAGCGCCAGCGTGGGCCCGTGCGCCAGCAGGCCGTGGTTGCGCAGGATCATCAGCGGCTTGTTGCCAAGGCTCGCGAGCAGGCGCGGGCGTTCGTCGTCGTGCACCGTGATGCCCTCAAAGTCGTGGTAGGCCACCATGTCGTGCAATTGCGCCGAGTAGAAGTTGTTCTGCGCCAGGCCGCCCTGGGTGCAGGCGACCGCGACGCCCGCGGTGGTGTGCGTGTGCATCACGCAGTGCGCCTCGGGAATATGCCCATGCACGGCGGCATGGATCGTGAAGCCGGCCGGGTTCACCGGCCACGGGTTGTCGGCGTCCAGCTTGCGGCCTTCGATGTCGATCTTGAGCAGGTTGCTCGCGGTGACCTCGCTGTAGTGCAGGCCGAACGGGTTGATCAGGAACTGCATCGCACCGCCGGTCACGCTGTCGGGCAGGCGCAGCGTGATGTGGTTGTAGATCATCTCGGTCCAGCCGAGCATCGCGAACACGCGGTAGCAGCCGGCCAGCTGCACGCGCGCGGCGCGCTCGTCGGGGTGCATGGCGGTTTTGAGGATGGCGTTCATGAGGGCTCTCCCGAAAAGTGATCAATAGGTCTCAATAGGTCTGGCTACCCGCGAGCGCTTGCTGGCCCGCCTTGAAGCGGGCCGCCAGCGCGCTGGTGTGGCGCACCAGCAGGTTCGTGTCGAGACCGACCGCGACGAAGGTGGCGCCCAGGTCCAGATAGCGGCGCGCCACGGTTTCGTCCGAACTCAGGATGCCCGCGGCCTTGCCGGCCCGCACGATGCGCCGGATCGCGTCCTCGATCGCCGCCTGCACCTGCGGGTGGCCCGGGTTGCCGATATGGCCGAGCGATGCCGAGAGGTCGGCCGGGCCGATGAAGAGGCCGTCCACGCCGTCGGTCGCCGCGATCGCGTCCAGGTTCGTGAGCGCGGTTTGTGTCTCGACCTGCGCCAGCAGGCAGATCTGCGCATTCGCCTCGTGCACATAGGCCGGGTTGCGGCCCCAGCCCGAGGCGCGCGCGCCGGCCATGCCGCGGATGCCGCCCTTGCCGTCGTCCTGCGGATAGCGCATGGCGCGCACCAGCGTGGCCGCCTGCTCGGGCGTGTCCACCATCGGCACCAGCAGGGTTTGCACGCCCAGGTCCAGGTACTGCTTGATCAGTGCCTCGCCGACGTGGCCGTGCCCCATCGGCACGCGCGCGATCGGATGCGAGGGGTAGGGCGCGATGGCTTGCAGCTGGGCCAGGATGCTTTGCAGGTCGTTCGGCGAATGCTCGCCGTCGATCAGCAGCCAGTCGAAGCCCGCGCCGGCGCACAGCTCGGCGCTGTACGCGTTGGCCAGACCGAGCCACAGGCCGATCTGCGCCTGCTTGTTTTGCAGCGCCTGCTTGAAGGTATTCAAAGGAGTTTGCATGATTCTTCAGTGTCCGCGAAGTGGGAAGGCAACGGGGGCGTTCATACAAGCCGAAATGCAATCGCGCCCAGCGGCCCGTAGTCGGCATGGAAGGTGTCGCCCGGCAGCGCCGTGGTCGGGCGCGTGAAGGAGCCGCCGAGCACCACTTCGCCGGCCTCCAGCGACTCGCCCCAGGCGCCCAGCTTGTTCGCCAGCCAGGCCACGCCGTTCGCCGGATGGTTCAGCACCGCCGCCGCCAGGCCCGACTCCTCGATCACGCCGTTCTTGTAGAGCAGCGCGCCGATCCAGCGTAAGTCCAGCGCATCGGGCTTGACCGGGCGCCCGCCGGTGAGGATGCCGGCGCAGGCCGCATTGTCCGAGATGGTGTCGAACACCTTGCGCGGCGCCTTGCTGTGGCGGTCGAACTGTTCGATGCGCGCGTCGATGATCTCGATCGCCGGCACCACATAGTCGGTCGCGGCCAGCACGTCGAAGATCGTGACGTTCGGTCCACGCAGGCGCTTGGCCAAGACAAAGGCGAGTTCGACCTCGATGCGCGGCGCGATGAAGCGCGTGAACGGGATGTCGGCGCCCTCGGGGAAAAACATGTCGTCCAGCAGAGTGCCGTAGTCGGGCTCGGTGATCTGGCTGGACAGTTGCATCGCGCGCGAGGTCAGGCCGATCTTGTGGCCCTTGACGACGCGACCCTCGGCCAGCTTGAGTTCCGTCCAGGCGCGCGAGACGGCATACCCGTCTTCCACGGTCATGCCCGCGAAGCGCTTGGAAAAATGCTCGAGTTGCACCCGCGTCTTTTCGCTCTGGTGCAGTTCGCCGGCGAGCTGGGTGATGAGGTCCTGGGAGAACATGGTGGTGTGCTTCTTTATTTTCGGAACAAGGGATGCAGGTTGCTGTGCTTGGCGTCGTAGACCTCGGCGCCTTCGTCGATTTGCAGCGTCAGGCCCAGTCGCTGCTTCTCGAATATAGGATCAAAATGGGCTTTTGCCCTTGCCAATAGTGCGTCACCCACTCCTTTTTTTGTAGTATCGGAGCGGCCGCGCCCCATGCGCAGGTTCAGGTAGACGAAGGCGTAGTCGCCGGCATCGCCGCTGGCGCCACCAGTGTGCGTGCCCGCCGCGCGCCCGGCCACGCCGCCATCCGATACCGCGTAATGCGGCGCCGGGTAGGCCAGCACGCGGGTGCCGCCGGGCGGGAACACGGGCTTGCCATCCTCGCCCCTCTGCGCGAGCAT
>DATNBD010000067.1:0-8704 GCA_035572155.1 Rhodoferax sp. | reverse complement strand
CGCGCCTGCGAAATCCAGATGGCGCAGGCGACGCTCGGTCCCGCGATCCCCGTGAGCGAGGCGCTCGCGAAGAAGACCACGTACGACTCGTTCCAGTTCGACGCCAAGTTCGGCGCGGGCCAGGATGTGCTCGATGCGCTGCTGCGCCAGGTCGACCGGATCGACACAAGCTACAAAAACTAAAGCAAACTATACAGACCTCATATGGGCTTTAGGCCGAAATGACTGAAGATTCCGAAGACAAACTGTTCCCGCGCGCGTGCATCTATGGCGCCGGCGCGATCGGCGGCTGGATCGGCGCAGCGCTGGCCAGCGCCGGCTGCAACGTCAGCGTGGTCGCGCGCGGTGCGACGCTGCAAGCCTTGCAGCAGCACGGGCTGCGCGTGCAGCGCGGTGAGCAAGTCACGACCGTGCCAGTGCAGGCAAGCGACGACCCGGCCGCGCTCGGGGTGCAGGACCTGGTCGTGGTCGCGGTGAAGGCGCCGGCACTCGCCGAGGTCGCGCGCCGCATCGCGCCGCTGCTCGGAGAGGGCACCGTGGTACTGACCGCGATGAACGGCGTGCCTTGGTGGTTCCTGGACGGCTTCGGCGGTCGCTTCGCCGGTACGCGGCTGACCTCGGTCGACCCAAACGGCGAGATCGCGCGCGCGATCGCCACGCGGCACGTGATCGGCTGCGTCGTGCATGCCAGCTGCGCGCTGAACGGCCCGGGCTTCGTGCACCACCGCTTCGGCAACGGACTCATCATCGGCGAGCCTTCCGGCGAGGTCACGCCGCGCGTGCGCCGGCTTTCCGCGCTGCTCACGCGCGCCGGCATCGAGGCGCGCATCGCCGAGCAGATCCAGAAGGACTGCTGGTACAAGCTGTGGGGCAACATGACGGTGAACCCGATCAGCCTGCTGACCGGCGCGACCACCGACCTGATCATGGATGACGAGCTGGTGCGCAATTTCATCTCCAGCGTGATGCTGGAAGCGCGCGAGATCGGCGCGCGCATCGGCGTGCCGATCGCCGAGCGGCCCGAGGACCGGCACGCCGTGACGATGAAGCTGGGCGCATTCAAGACCTCGATGCTGCAGGACGTGGAGGCGGGCCGTGCGGTGGAACTCGATGCGCTGGTCACCGTGGTGCGCGAGCTGGGCCAACTCACCGGCGTGGCGACGCCCTGCACCGATGCGCTGCTGGGGCTGGTGCGGCTGCGGGCGCGGGGGTTGGGGTTGTATTGATCGCAGTGTCGGGCTCCATGGTTGTCATCCCCGTCCCCTCTCTCGTCATTCCCGGCCCCGCTGCTGTCATTCCCGGCTTGACCGGGAATCCACGGTAGTTGAAGCGCCGGTCTTTGCAAGGACTGCTGGCCGGGTTGCGCCCCGGCGGGCGCCTCAAACATCTGCGCCCCTGATCCACCCGGCTCTGCGCTACTCGCCTCCTCATGACGGCATCAAGACAAAACAGCCAATACCAATACAACAAGGACGCACCATGGCGCGTCCTTGTGGGGTTTGGTGTTTGTATTCCTTTCCCCCGCCGTCCTGGCACGGCTGAGCAGCGCAAGGCACCGCGAAGCGGCCGGGCCTGCGGCTGCCCTTTCTTTTGGTGACTTTTCTTTGGGCACGCAAAGAAAGGTTACTGCGCCGTCGGGCGCACATCCCGACCAGCAGCCCCTGCAAGAAGCAACGCTTCATTTCCGTGGATTCCCGGTCAAGCCGGGAATGACAGATGGAAGCCTACTCCACCCCCACCGGTACCCGCAACGCCAACGCACACATCAGCTCGTAGCCGACGGTGCCACCGGCAGCAGCGACCTCGTCGATCGACAGCACAGCACCATTCGCGGCCCGCCCCCACAGCGTGACCTCGGCGCCGAACCCGGCATCGGGCACGGGCGTCAGATCCACCGTGATCATGTCCATGCTGACGCGTCCGATCATGCGCGTGCGCACGCCGTCCACCAGCACCGGCGTGCCGGTGCTGCAATGGCGCGGGTAGCCGTCCGCGTAGCCGCAGGCGACGACGCCGATGCGCATCGGTGCGTCGGCGACGAAGGTCGAGCCGTAGCCGATCGTGTCGCCGGCCGCGAGCTGCTGCGTGCCAATCAGCTTGGCCGCCAGCGTCATCGCCGGCTGCAAATCCCAATGCGCCGCGTCGTGTTCGGGAAAATCGGGGGCACTGCCGTACACGGCAATACCCGGGCGCACCCAGTCGGAGCGCAGCGGCTCGCCGCCGCCATCCGCACCGTGGCGCAGCGTGGCAGCGCTGTTGCTGAGCGTACGTTCGCCCGGCAAATCGCGCGTGGCGGCATTGAAGACCGCGAGTTGCTGCGCAATGCCCTTGGCGCCATCGGCGTCGCTGAAGTGCGTCATCAGCGAAATCTCGTCCACCTGCGCCAGCGCATCGAGCCGCGTCCAGGCGGCGCGGTAGCGCTGCGGCGTAAAGCCCAGGCGGTTCATGCCGGAATTCATCTTGAGGAAGATGCGGTGCGGCGCCTGCGTCTTGTGCGCGGTCAGCATCGCGATCTGCTCGTCGCAGTGCACCGTGTGCCACAGGTTAAGGCGCGAGCACAGCTCCAGGTCGCGCGGCTCGAACACGCCCTCGAGCAGCAGGATGGGGCCGCGCCAACCCAGGGTACGCACACGCTCGGCTTCGTTCAAATCCAGCAGCGCAAAGCCGTCGGCGCCGCGCAGGCCCTCGAACGCGCGTTCGATACCATGGCCATAGGCATTGGCTTTCACCACGGCCCAGACGCGCGCGTCGGGTGCGGCCTGGCGCGCGCGCGCCAGGTTGTGGCGCAGGGATTCGGTATGGATCGTGGCGTGGATCGGACGGGGCATGGCAGTGGCGGCAAAGCGGTTTCAGCGCTCATTTTGGCACTGGGGGTCATGCTATAACCCTCTGCTACATGGTGACCCCTCCAAATCATCGCGCATCAGATTCACTGATACCCTGACCCGTAGTTCATGAAGCGCGGTTTTTACACCATCATGGCGGCCCAGTTTTTCAGTTCGCTGGCCGACAATGCGCTTTTTGTGGCCGGTGTGGAACTCATCCAGACCGACGGAGGGGCCGAGTGGAAGCGCGCCGCACTGGTGCCGATGTTCGCGCTGTTCTACGTGATCCTGGCGCCGTTTGTCGGCGCGTTTGCCGATGCCCAGCCCAAGGGCAAGGTGATGTTCATCAGCAACGCCATCAAGATGCTGGGCTGCCTGCTGATGCTGGCCGGCACGCATCCGCTGCTGGCGTACGCGGTGGTCGGGCTGGGCGCCGCCGCCTACTCGCCGGCCAAGTACGGCATCCTGACCGAGCTGCTGCCGACCTCGCAGCTGGTCAAGGCGAACGGCTGGATCGAGGGGCTGACGATTGCCTCCATCATCCTGGGCGTGCTGCTGGGCGGGCAGCTGGTGGGACACCGGGTGTCCAGCGTGCTGCTGTCGTTCGACTTTCCGCATATCGACACCGGCGTCGACACGCCGGCGCAGGCCGCGATCGTGGTGCTGATCTTTGTCTATGCGGTGGCGGCCTGGTTCAATTTGCGCATCCCGTTGACCGGGGTGGAAATGCGCCCGATGTTGCGCACCTGGCTGGATCTGGTGCCCGACTTCCTGAGCTGTAATTCGCGGCTGTGGCGCGACAAGCTGGGCCAGATTTCGCTCGCCACCACCACGCTGTTCTGGGGCGTCAGCGGCAACCTGAAATACATCGTGCTGGCCTGGAGCGCACTGGCGCTGGGCTACAGCACAACGCAGGCGTCTTCGCTGGTCGGCGTGGTGGCAATCGGCACCGCGGTCGGGGCGGTCGTGGCCTCCCTGCGCATGCGGCTCGATACCGCCACCGGGGTGATCCCGCTGGGGATCGCGATGGGCGTGCTGGTCATCTTGATGAACTTCATCCACAACGTCTGGCTGGCGGCGCCCTTCCTGATCCTGCTGGGCGCCCTGGGCGGTTTTCTGGTGGTGCCCATGAATGCACTGCTGCAGCACCGCGGCCACAACCTGATGGGCGCGGGCCGCTCCATCGCGGTGCAGAACTTCAACGAGCAGGCCTGCATCCTGATTCTGGGTGCCTTCTACAGCCTCTCGACCGGACTGGGCCTGTCCACCGCCAGTGCCATTACCACCTTTGGCCTGGTGGTCGCCGTGATGATGTGGATGATCCGGCGCTGGTATCTAAGCAACTGCGTCCGGCATCGCGACGAAATCGAGCATCTGCTCGCGATTGCGCGCAACGACGACCGGCACGGATGAGCGCCGCCCGGCCGCCCGAAGGCGCTCCCGTGAGCGCACGCGGCTCCAAAGGCGCGCTGCTGGCGGCGGCCGCGCTGATGCTCAATGCCTTTGTCTGGGGCATGTCGTGGTGGCCATTTCGCCAGCTCGAATCGCGCGGCGTGCATCCGCTGTGGGCCACCGCCATCATCTACCTCGTCTCGCTGGCTTGTCTGCTGGTGTTTCAGCCGCATGCCTGGCGAGGCCTGCGGCAACACTCCGCGTTGTGGCTGCTGATGGCCGCCTCGGGCCTGACCAATCTGTGCTTCAACTGGGCCGTGACGGTGGGCGACGTGGTGCGCGTGGTGTTGCTGTTCTACCTGATGCCCCTGTGGACCGTGCTGCTGGCCTGGCCGCTGCTGCACGAGAGGCCCACGCTCACCTCGCTGTCGCGCATGCTGCTCGCGCTGGCGGGCGTGGTGATCGTACTGAAGACACCGGGATCGGCCTGGCCAGTGCCCGAGAGCGGAGCCGACTGGCTTGCGCTGGGCGGTGGATTCAGCTTTGCACTCACGAATATCCTGCTGCGCCGGCTGAACCACACGCCCGCCATGTCGCGCGTGCTGGCCATGTTCTGCGGCGGCGCGCTGCTGGCGACGTCGGCGGCCTGCATCGGTTTTGCGCGCGGCGTGGTGGCGCTGCCGCCGGCCCCGTCCGCGTCCTGGCTGGTGTTCGCGCTCGCGCTGAGCCTGGCGTTCCTGGTCGGCAACCTGGCGCTGCAATATGGCGCTGCGCGGCTTTCCGCGCATGGCACCGCGCTGATCATGCTCTCGGAAGTAGTGTTTGCCAGCGCCTCGTCGGTCGCACTCGGCGCCGCGGTCCTGACCGGCCGCATCTGGCTCGGCGGCGGCCTGATCCTGCTCGCGGCATGGTGGTCGGCGCTGTCGAACGACGCGCCCTCACCCGCGAAGTGCCGAGGCACAAACTAGCGCTTTCGGGCTATTCCTTGAGAAGCTGCGCCACGAATTCGCGCAGCCATTTGTTGGCAGCATCGTGGTGGTAGCGTTCATGCCAATGTTGCCGGATCTCAATGCGCGGGAATTTTATTGGCGACTCCAGCACTCTCAAATTTCGTCGTCCTTGCAATGCGGCCGCCATTCGCGACGGAATGGTGGCGATGGCATCACTTTGCTCGACAATCGTTGGCAGGACCAGGAAATCCGGGACGCTCACCGCGATCCGCCTGTGCAGCCGTTGCTTCCAAAGTATCTGCTCCAAAGCGGTATCGTGTCCGGTTCCAGTCGACGCAACAACCGCATGGGGTGCTGCGACATATTGCTCCAGACTGAGTGAAGATCGAATCACAGGGTGGTCGTGCCGAACGATGCAGACAAACTTGTCACCGTATAGGCGCTGCTGATAGAAGCCCGACTTCAGGCTGGGGAAAATGCCGACGGCGAGGTCGCCATCGCCAGCCGCCATGACATCCTGCAGTCCTTTTTCGGGTGCACGCCTGACCTTGACGCTCACGCCCGGCGCGCGATTGTGCAGCCCCAGCAGGAGTTTGGGCAAAAAGACCAGTTCGCCAACCTCCGAGAGGTAGAAGGTGAATGACTTGTTGGTGGACGCCGGGTCGAAGCCGGCATCAACGCTCAACGCCGACTCCAGCAATTCACAGGCGCGTGCGATCGGTCCTGCGAGCTCTTGCGCGTAAGGGGTAGGCTGCATGCCCGCTGTCGTGCGCACGAACAATGGATCATTGAGCTCTCTTCGCAACCGCGCCAGGGCATTGCTCATCGCCGGTTGGGACAGCCCCACGCGGTCGGCTGCCAGCGTGACATTGTGTTCCCGTGCCAATGCGTCGAACGCGACCAGCAGGTTGAGGTCAATCGAAGTCAGGTTCATTGGCAATTTCGGGTGACGCGACAGCATTCGTCGCTTTCACAAGAGCCGATTTGATGGGGCAACAAACATTCAGGCCGTGAATGTTCAGCATACAACTTTTGGCATGGACAAATATAGCCCCCAGACCTAAATTGCGCCTCACGACATTCATCATCGCATCAAAAAGGCACCATGGACAGCGTTGAACAGCGTGACGCCGCCTCGGCAAGGATGGGTCCAGCCAGTTTGTCGGGATCGTCGCCGCAGGGCGGACAAGACCGGCTGGCCCGCTCCCGGATCGGCATGGTGACGAGCCCGCATGAACTCGCTTCCCAGGCAGGGCTGGATGTTCTCAAGTCGGGCGGTAACGCCGTGGAGGCGGCCGTCGCCATTGGCGCGTGCCTGTCGGTCACTTATCCCCACTTCACCGGATTGGGGGGCGACGGGTTCATGGTGGTCGCCGATGCCCGAGGAAAGGTCTCCACCATCTCCGGAATCGGCCAGGCACCTCGACTGCTGCCCGCCTTTGGCGCCTCGGTGAACGTCATCCCGCATCGCGGCCCTGTCTCGATGCTGACGACGGCGGGGAATGTTGATGCAATGGGAAAGGCGTTCGAGCTGAGTTGCAGGGAAATGGGCGGCAGGCAGTCTTGGGCATCGCTACTGAAACCGGCGGTGACACTGGCACGAGATGGCTTCCCTTGGACGGGATCCGGACATTTTTGGCTGGGATTCCGCGCGGAAGAAATGCACAAACTCCCTGGCGTTGCCAGCGAATTTCTTGTTGACGGCAAAGCGCCGGATGTGGGTGAGATTTTCCGGCAGCCGCGTCTGGCGCGCACCTTGGAAACCCTGGCCGAACGCGGGCATCGCGACTTTTACGAAGGCCACCTTGCCGCGCGTTTGGTCAAGGGATTGCAGCAGGCCGGCTCACCGCTGACAGCAGGCGATCTCGCTGCGACCACGGCCCGCCTTGAGCCACCGCTCGCGCAAGCTTACCGCGGAGGCATGCTGCTGGCACACCAACCACCCACTCAAGGGGTGACCACGCTGCAAATCATGGGCATTCTTGACCGCTTTGATCTGGCCGCTATTCCTGAAGGCAGTGCCGACTATTACCACCTGCTGGTGGAGGCGGTGAAATGCGCGTTCAATGAACGCAACCGTTACCTCGCCGACCCGGATTTCAGCCCGGTGCCCTGCGAAAGGTTGCTGTCGAACGTCGCCCTGGACCGCGCCGCTGCGAGCGTGAACCTGGCACGCGCGCGACCCTGGCCACATCGCTTTCAAGTTGGCGACACCGCATACATTGGCACCGCGGATGCGGCCGGCAATTCGGTGTCGATGCTGCAGACGCTCTATTACGACTGGGGCAGTGGCGTTACGGTTGGCGATACCGGTGTGCTCTGGCACAACCGTGGCGCGGCGTTCTCGCTGGATCCCACGTCCCCCAACCGGCTTGAGCCGGGCAAGCGCCCCTTCCACACGCTCAACCCGGGCATCTACATGAAAGATGGCCAGGCAAGCATCCTGTACGGCACGCAAGGTGCCGACGGCCAGCCACAGACTCTGGCAGCGATTCTGACACGGCTGATTGACTACAACATGGACCCGCTCACGGCGCTGGCGCGGCCGCGCTTCTTGCTGGGCCGGACGTTTTCAGACAGCAGGGATTCACTCAAGCTTGAATCCGATGCCGGTCGTGAGGTGTTCGTCGAATTGACGCGACGAGGCCACGAAATGAGCACATTGCCGGCGCAAAGCCCGTTGGCAGGCCATCCGGGCGCCATCGTGATCCATCCGGGAGTCCCCCGGCTAATCACAGGCGCACACGATCCGCGCAGCGATGGCCGGGCACTTGGACTGTAGGTGCGTCAATGAACTGGCCATAGCCTCGGGTTGGTGCAGGCAGACGAAAAATCAACCAAGAAGGAGACAGGCATGAAATTTGATCTATTGGTAAGGCAGGTATGCATCCACGATGATGGACCGCTGATGGACATCGCGGTAAAGGATGGACGAATCGCGGCGATCGAAGTCGGCATTGAAGGCGAGGCCCTCGATGAGATCGACGCCGGGGGACGTGCGGTTATTCCGGGACTGGTCGAGCCGCACCTGCATCTGGACAAGGCCTTGCTGCACCGGCGGCTGCCGCCAAGACAAGGCACATTGGAGGAGGCGATCCGCTTGACGGGCATCCTCAAGGGCCAGCAGGAAAGAAAGGACGTGATGACGCGGTCACGCACGGTACTCGACATGGCCGTAAAGAATGGCACCACCGCGATCCGCGCCCATCCGGACGTCGACCTGATACAAGGCCTGATTGGCGTAGAAACCCTGCTTGAGTTGCGCGACGAATACCGCGATCTGCTCGATCTGCAGATCGTTGCCTTCCCGCAGGAGGGAATCCTCAAGTCTCCTGGTACGCGCGAGCTGATGGTCGAGGCGATGGATATGGGCGCCGATGTAATTGGTGGCTGCCCCTACTGCGAACTGAACCGCAAGGACACCGAGGCCCATATCGACACCGTTTTCCAACTGGCCGAGCGTTATGACGCGCCGGTCGACATGCACGTTGACTTCGCGGACGACACCAGCGACCAGCGCTTCGTCACCACTGAATA
>DATNBD010000066.1:0-7025 GCA_035572155.1 Rhodoferax sp. | reverse complement strand
CATTCGAATTCACCTTTTCAGCAGCGCAGCGCAACAATGGCCCGAGGCATGCACCAGGGCCCCGCAGTCGATGCTCAAGAGACCCGCTTGAAGTGGTTGGCGTCGGTGTGGTGCATGAGCCCCCTGCCCTTGATCTGGAGTCGCGTGTCCTGCTCGTATTCCATGGTGTCCTTGCCGGTCAGCTTCACCTTGAGGATGTAGCGCACCACCTTGAAGTGGTCCATCGGGAACCCGGTCAAGGGCCCATAGTCGATCGTGTTTGCGCTGCTTTCCGTGCTCGTGCTGCCACATCCAGTGGAAATGGGCCGCACACCGCGCGCCGCCCCTCGCGCAGGTTAGCGCGATTGGCGCTGGAATGAAAATTGGTTGGCGTGATCACCCTGATAGCGGGTGGTTATCGAATGCCCGCAACGTGTCCCGCTGGCAGTGCCTGCGCTCGAACAAGTCATTGGCGTGGAATGCCGGCGCTTTTGATGACCTCGCCCCAACGCCGGATCTCGGCGCCGAGCAACTCGGCCAGCTGCGCCGGCGTACCGGGTCGGGGCTGAACGTTGATCTCGGTCAGGCTGCGGATCACCTCCGGCGACTGCAGCGCGACGACGACCTCATGGTTCAGCCGCTGCAGCATGGCGGGCGGCGTTTTCGCGGGTGCCGCCAGCGCGTTCCACGAAGCCACGTTGAAGCTGGCCAGCGCGCCGCCACTCTCCCGCACGGCGGGGACCTGGGGCAGATCGGGTGAACGCTTCTCGCCCATCACAGCCAGGGCACGCAGCGCGCCGGCACGAATCTGCGACATCACGGGGCTCAGCACTTCCACTGCGGCATCCAGCTCTCCGCTGCGCAACGCGGTGAGGACTGCACCGGTGCCGTTGAACGGGACAATCTGCGCACGAATGCCCGCGGTGGTCTTGAACAATTGGGCGGCCAGGTTCTGCGTGCTGCCTGCATTGATGGTGCCCAGATTCAGCTTGTCGGGGTGGGCGCGGGCAAAGGCCAGCAAGTCCGCCAGCGTTTTGAAGCGCGAGTTTGCCGGCACGACGATCGCGAGGTCGAAAAAGCCTAGCGTCGAGATCGGGGCGAAGTCCTTTTGCGGATCGAACGGCAGATGCTTGAACAGTCCCTCGCTCACCGCCGTGCCGTTGCTCATCAGCAGCAGGGTGCAGCCGTCGGGCGCGGCACGAGCGACCAGCTCACCTGCCACCACGCCGCCCGCCCCCGGGCGGTTCTCGACGATCACGCTTTGATGCAGCTGTTCGGCGAGTTGTTTGGCCACGATGCGGGCCGTCACATCGGCCACGCCACCGGGGCCGAAAGGCACGACGACCTTGATAAGCCGGCTCGGCCACTCCTGCGCACGGGCCAGGCCAGACCCCAGCGCCGATGCAGTCAAAGCCGCAGCCGCGATCTGGAGGGTCTGGCGGCGCTGCATTTCCAGCGATCTTATTCGGCGCGCGCCACGCCCAGCAGTTTGTCCAGCAAGTCAGGCTGCTCGCGCAGCTCCTGCGCCCTGCCCGCATGCACGACGGTGCCGCGGTCCAGCACCACGGCGCTGTCGGAAATCGCAAGAATGGCCTGCGGATGCTGCTCGACAATGATGGCCGACAGGCCCTCCTCGCGCGTGATGCGGGCGATCGCGCGCAACAGTTCCTGCACGATGATCGGCGCGAGCCCTTCGAGTGGTTCGTCGAGCAGCAGCAGGCGCGGGTTCAGCACCAGCGCGCGCCCCACGGCCAGCATCTGCTGCTCGCCGCCCGACAGCTGCGTGCCCAGATTGGTCTTGCGTTCGGCCAGGCGTGGGAACATTTCGTACACGCGCGCCGGCGTCCACGGCGGATGGGCGGCGCGCCGCGCGGGCCGCTCCACCGCCGTCAGGTTCTCGTGCACCGTGAGCGACTTGAAGATGTTGCGCTCCTGCGGCACCCAGCCGATGCCCGCGGCCGCGCGCTGGTAAGACGCCAGCTTGTGCAGCGCCACATCGCCCAGCGCGATGCTGCCGCCATGCTGGCGCGTCGCGCCGGCCAGGGTGTTGATCAGCGTGGTCTTGCCGGTGCCGTTGCGCCCCAGCAGCGCCAGCGTATGGCCTTCGTCCAGTGCCAGCGACACGTTTTGCAGCACCACGGCTTCGCCATAGCCGGCGCTCAGGTTGTCTACTTGCAGCAGCTCAGGCATGCTCGCTCTCCCCATGCCCCAGATACACGGCCTTGACCTGCGGGTCGTTGGCAATCTGGTCGGGGTCGCCCTCGGTCAGCACCGCGCCGTTGACGAGCACCGTCATGCGGCTGGCGAAGCTGAAGACCAGGTCCATGTCGTGTTCGATCAGCAGCACCGACACGTCCGCGGGCAGCGCGGCCACCGTCTGCAGAAGCTCTTCGCGCTCGCCCGCCGGCACGCCGGCCACGGGCTCGTCGAGCAGCAGCACGCGCGGCTCGCAGGCTAGCGCGATGGCGATTTCCAGCAGGCGGCGCTTGCCGTAGGCCAGCACGTGGGTCGGCTGGTTCCGCACGTCGCTCAGATGAAACTGCTCAAGCAACTGCCGCGCCCGCTCTGCTACGTCTTTGCTAGTACCAAGTGCCCTCCACCACTGGGCTCCAAGGCTTTTTTGCTGCGAAATCACGAGCGCCAGCGTCTCGAGAGGCGTCATGGAGTCGAACAGCTGATTGATCTGGAAGGTGCGCACCATGCCGCGGCGCACGCGCTGGTGTGGTGCCAGCTGTGTGATGTCCTGGCCCTCCAGCACGATGCGGCCCTCGGTCGGCTGCAGCACGCCGGTCAGCAGGTTGATCAAGGTCGTCTTGCCGGCGCCGTTCGGACCGATCAGCGCATGGCGCGCGCCGCGGTGCAGGCTCAGGCTGACGTTGCTCGTGGCCGTGATGCCGCCGAAGCGCTTGACCAGCCCCTGGGCCGAGAGCACGACCTCGGCCTGTAGAGAGCCCGCCGTGCTCATGCACCACTCCTTCGCCACCAGGTCCAGGGCCGCAGCAGGCGCTCGCGCCCGACGCGCACCAGCAGCACCAGGATCAGGCCGATCCAGAACATCCAGTACTGCGGTGTGATGGACGACAGGCTGTTCTGCAGCAGTTCGAAGACGATGGCGCCGACGATGCCGCCGTACAGCCAGCCGACGCCGCCGATCGCCAGCATCAGCAGCACGTTGGCGGAACGGTCGAACGCCAGCACGTCGAGGGAAGCAAAACCCGTGGTCTGCGCCAGCAAGGCGCCGGCCGCACCGGCTGCACCGGCCGCCACCGTATAGATCACCACCAGACGCGAACGCACCGGGATACCGATCGCCATGGCGCGCAGCCGGTTGTCCCGGATGGCCTGGAGCGTGGCGCCGAACGGCGAGTGCACGAGCCGGCGCAGCACCAGAAACAGCAGCAGCAACACCGACAGCGAATAGCAAGCCGCGGTGCGCCCGCTCAGGTCGAAGGCGAAGCGCCCCAGCACCGGACCGAGCACCACGCCCTGCAGGCCGTCGGCGCCACCGGTTAGCCAGTCGAGTTTGTTGGCCAGTTCCAGCAGGATCAGCGCCACGCCCAGCGTCACGATCAGGCGCGTCAGGTCGCTGCCGCGCAGGATGGTAACGCTGCACAGCACGCCCAGCAGCGCGGACAGCGCCATCGCCAGCAGCAGGCCGAGCACGGGCTCAGGCATGACGAGCTTGGCGAACAGCGCGGCGGCGTACGCACCAAAGCCGAAGAACGCCGCATGGCCGAGCGAGACGATGCCGGCGTAGCCCAAAATCAAATCCAGCGAGACGGCGAACAGGGCCACGATCGCGATCTGGTTGACCATCAAGGCCTGACTGGGCAACAGCCACGGAACCGCGAATGCGAGCAGCCACACGGGCAGCTCCCAGGCACGCCAGCGCGCCATACGCAACAGGTCGGCACGGGCATCACCGCGAGGAACGGGTGGCATCACTGGCCGCCCTTGCGCGCGAACAGACCTTCGGGCCGCCACATCAGGATCACGATCATGAGCGCGTACACGATGAAAGCGCCCAGCGAGGGAATGAAGTACTTGCCTGCCACGTCGGCAATGCCCAGCAGCAGGGCCGCCACGAGCGGCCCGGTGATGGACGAGGTGCCGCCGACGCAGACCACGATCAGGAAGTAAATCATGTACTTGAGCGGAAAAGTCGGATCGATGCCCAGGATTTCGGCGTCCAGCGCGCCGCCCAGGCCGGCCAGCCCGGAGCCCACCGCGAACGTGAGCAGGAACACCACGTTCACGTTGATGCCCAGGCCGGCGGCCACGCGCGGGTCGTCGACCGCCGCGCGCAGGCGGCTGCCGAAGCGGGTGCGCGACAGGATCAGCTGCAGCGCGATGGTGAGCAGCGCGCACAGCGCGATGATGAACAGCCGATAGTGCCCCATGCCAAGCTGCCAGACGCCCTGGCCAATTTCGGTGCGCCCGCTCAGCCATTCGGGCAACTGCAGGGTTTGCTGGCTCGAACCCACGAAGTAATCGACCGCCGCGACCGCCATGAAGACCAGCCCGATCGAGAACAGCACCTGTTCCAGCGGCGACTTGCCGTAGATTGGACGATAAAGGGTGCGCTCCATCAGCGCCCCGAGCAGGCCGACCAGCACAAAGGACAGCAGCAGGCACCACAGGAACGGCACCCCCAGGCGCTGCATCAGCAGCACCGTGAGGTAGCCGCCCGCCATCGCAAAGGCGCCATGCGCCAGGTTGATGAAGTTCATCAGGCCCAGCGTCACCGCCAGGCCGATGGCGAGCACGAACAGCAGCATGCCGTAGGCAATGCCGTCGAAGAGAATGGTGATCACGTCAGATCGCGGCGGCGCGTGACGTCACTTCTTGATCTTGCCCGGATCCTTGACGTCCTTGACCACGTCGAACTCGACGTTGTAGAGCTGTCCATTGACGCGCTCGACCTTGCGCAGGTAGACGTTCTGCACGATGTCGCGGGTCTCGGGGTCGATCCGGATCGGGCCTCGCGGACTCTCGAAACTCTCACCCTTCATGGCGGCCACCAGCGCATCGCCGCCGCCCTCGCCCTTGGTCTTCTTGAGGGCGTCGTAGATCAGATGCGTGCCGTCATAGCCTCCCACGGCCATGAAGTTCGGGCGCATCCCCTTGTTGGCCTTCTCGAAGGCCGCCACGAACTGCTTGTTCGTGTCCGACGGATGGGCCGCGGAGTAGTGGTGCGAGGTCACGACGCCCAGGGCGCCGTCGCCCATGTCGTTGAGCTGATCGTCGTCGGTAACGTCGCCGGTCGCGATCAGCTTGATGCCCGCCTTGTCCATGCCGCGCGAGACGAACTGCTTCATGAGCGCCGCACCCGCGCCCGACGGCACGAACACGAACAGCGCGTCCGGGTGGTCATCGCGCACCTTCTGCAGGAACGGAGCGAAGTCGGGACTGCGCAGCGGCACGCGCAGCGATTCAGTCACCTTGCCGCCATTGGCGACCAGGCGCTCCTTGAAGTATTTCTCGGCGTCAATGCCGGGGCCGTAATCGCTGACCAGCGTGTCCACCGTCTTGATGCCGTGCCTGGGCGCCCAATCCGCCAGCACCACCGAAACCTGCGGCAGCGTGAAGCTGCTGCGCACGATGTAGGGCGACGCTTGGGTGATGCTCGACGTCGCCGCCGCCATCACAACTTCAGGGGTCTTGGACTGCGTGGCGATCGGTGCCGTGGCCAGCGCCGACGGCGTGATGCCGAAGCCAGCCAATACGTTGACCTTGTCGTTCACCACCAGCTCCTGGGCCAGCCGCTTGGTCACATCGGGCAGGCTGGTGTCGTCCTTGACGATCAGCTCGACCTTCTTGCCCGCCACCATGTCGCCGTTTTGCGCCATGTACAGGCGCACCCCCGCCTCGACTTGGCGCCCGGTGGAGGCCTGTTGCCCCGTCATGGGCAGGATCAGGCCGATCTTGAACGTGTTGTCCTGCGCGAACACGGTAGACGTGGACAGTGCCATGACGGCCAGGGCGGTCGTGCTGAGAAATAGTCTTTTTTTCATGGATTCCTCCAGGGTGGATAGGGGCGAGGGAAATCGTCGCGGGTTGTACACAGGGACACCATCAGAGCAAACCCTCATCGCACTGTCGCGAGATATCGCATGGGTGGCAAGATCAATCCGCAACTACGTGTTATAGCAAGTTGCGATACCGTGGGAGCAGCCATCGCGCATTTCAAGCGCGTTTCCGAATCAGGCACACGCCCGGCATCCGATCGAGCTGGCGGCTCTCCAGGGCTTCGCGCAGGTTGCGCTGGGCGATGCGCGAGTGCTCACGCATGATGGTTTCGGCACGCGATCCTTCCCGGGCGGCGATCGCATCGAGCACCTGCCGGTGCTGATCCTGCGCCACCACCAGCATGTCGCGCGCCCGCGGCGAGTTGGCCTGTTGCACGACGAAGCCGGAAGGCGAGGCAAACGGCAGGCACACGACCCGCTCCAGTTCGCGCGCCACGGTATGGCTGCCCGCCATGCCGCCCAGCAAAGCGTGAAACCGTTCGTTCAGCGTCACGTAGCTGGAAAACGCCTCGTCGTCCAGCGCGGACTGGCTCAGCACCTCGTCGATCCGGTCCAGGCAATCGTGCGCCGCGGCCAGCAAGTCCGATGCCACGCCGCGCTCCGCGGCCAGCCGCGCCACCAGACCTTCCAGCGTGCCGCGCAGTTCTATGGCTTCGGACACATCGCGCTCGGAGAAAGTGCGCACGGCATAGCCGCCATTCGGCAGTGCGTCCAGCAGCCCTTCCTGCTCCAGCCGCATCAAGGCCGCTCGGATCGGGGTGCGCGAGACACCCAACTTCTCGACGATGGACAGTTCGGCAATCCGCGCGCCAGCACGCAGCTCTCCCGCCAGAATCATCTCGCGCAGCCGCAGTTGCGCCTTCACGGCCTGCGAAGCGCCAGTGTCGGGAGCATCTGCCGGAATCGGATCGGGTGCATTCATGGTTGAGCCCGGACGAATTAGTGAGTATTTCCTGATAGCTTCATTGTATACATTAGTCTGAATATCAATCAATAATATGCCATATATTCAGCATT
>DATNBD010000065.1:0-9781 GCA_035572155.1 Rhodoferax sp. | reverse complement strand
GATAAACTCACAACCACTGGACTCGATCCAGAAGACGTGATGGTGGTGTTCAAGGAAACCACCTGGGAAAACTGGGCCTTCGCAGGAGGGCGTCAGATTCATGTGTAGTCGTGCGCGGCAAGCCCTACCCGGCACTTTGCTCAATGCACCCGCTGTCTGGAGACACCATGCCGCTCTTAATTAAGATCGTCGCGATACTGATGCTTGTGGTCGGCGGAATCTGGATACTCCAGGGGTTCAACATACTTCCGGGTAGCTTCATGACAGGGCAGCTCAAGTGGGCCGTATACGGCGGACTCGTCGTCGCGGCAGGCATTGCGTTATTCGCCTTTGGCATGCGCAAACAAGGCAAGTAGCCCCCACCCGCTACTCGCGCGAGACGATGCCTGGCCACTCGCTCAAGCGGACAGCCCAAGGTTCGATCGTCACAGCAACCATGAGGTATCACCATGAAGACAGATGATTTGCGGGCAGCGCAGGCCCCTTGGAAGGAACGCTACAAGGAAGCGCCGCAAGACGCGTTGATAACGCTTCGTGCGCAAGGCCGGGCCGGCGAGGGCATCAGCTGCAAGATCGAGACGGGAAAAGGTCTTGTGGTGGCCGGTCTGCATCCAGCCACCGGCGGCTCGGGGCTGCAAGCCTGCTCGGGAGACATGCTGCTGGAAGCCCTGGTGGCTTGCGCGGGTGTCACGCTCAATGCCGTGGCGACATCGTTGGGCATCGTGCTGCGAGAGGCCGTCCTGAAAGCCGAGGGCGACCTGGACTTCCGTGGCACGCTGGGTGTGTCCAAAGAAGCCCCGGTCGGGTTTCAGAATATCCGGTTGCAGTTCGTTCTGGATACGGATGCCTCGCAGGAGCAATTGGCCACCTTGCTGCGCCTGACGGAGCGTTACTGCGTGGTTTACCAAACGCTGAAGAATCCCCCGCCGGTCTCTTTCAGCAAGAAGGTCGTGCCTTGAACAGGGTGACACCCGAAAAGTAAGTTGCATTTCTGGACATCAGGCCATGGTTCGCTACGTTGCGTTCCTTCGCGGGGTCAGCCCGATGAACGCCAGGATGCCCCAGCTCAAGCGCTGCTTCGAGATAGCTGGCTTCTCGGACGTGCGAACGCTCCTTTCAAGCGGGAACGTGGTCTTCAGTGCCCAACGATCGTCCGCTGCCGCGCTCCAGCGTCGTGCCGAGGAAGCAATGCAGGCTGAACTCGGGCGCAGCTTTGGCGTCTTTCTCCGAGCAGCCAGGCACCTACAGGATCTCATCGAACCCGATCCTTACGCCGAGTTCAAGCTTCCCGTTGAGGCGAAGCGGATCGTCACCTTCCTGCGCACGCCTGGCGAAATCAATATCCAGCTGCCCATCGAGCAAGCCGGCGCGTGCATTCTGAAAGCCACCGCAACGGAGGTTCTGTCCGCTTACGTCCCGAGCGCGGACGGACCGGTCTTCATGCGCTTGCTCGAGCGCACCTTCGGAGCAAGCATCACCACTCGAACGCTCTACACCGTTCGAAAGTGCGCATGGGGCTAGCCATCGTTTGCGGCGTTCGCGAAAGTGCTGCGTAACCCTTCATATATGGACTCCCCTCAAGCGCAAGAAACTGACCGACAGCCGGCTGTTGGGAAAGCGCCTGCGGTCATATACCATTGTTGAAATTCCGTTCTTCAGGAGCCATCCCATGACCGGCAAGACCGCGCAGCCTGGCTCGTTCAAGAGCGCTGCAATCGATGCTGTCAACTTTGAGGATCTGACCATGAGCATTCCAGTTGAACTGTCGAACCTGGCGGACGCGATGGCGCGCTACCGTTTTGCCTACCTGCTGACGGCGAACCCGAAAGGCGCGCCGCATGCGGTGGCGGTCACGCCCGTACTGCAAGGCCGCGAACTGGTCGTGAGCGGTGTCGGCCGGCGCACGCGCGAGAACGCGCAGCAGCAGAGCGCGGTCGGCCTGGTCTGGCCGCCGCAATCCGAAGCGGACTACTCGCTGATCGTCGACGGCACGGCCACTGCGGCCGGTGAACTGCTGCGAATCGCACCGACCCGCGCGGTGCTGCACCGTCCAGCGCCGTCGGCCCAGGGCAAGGCGCCAGGCGGCTGCGTTTCTGACTGCGTCGAGATCGAGCTGAACGCCGCCAGCGCGGGCCGGTGACCTTTCAGGTTATCTGACCTTGCCCGGGCGACACGCGGTGAAGGTGAACCCTTCCATCGACCGGGCATTCCAAAGGTCGCTTCCCGAGCGCCCAACGCCATTCACTGCTGCACTACATCGGCGCCTGCGGGCGGCTTGAATACGAACGCATCGGAGCGCAGCGGGGTGTTCACCACGAGCTGGCTGAACGTCAGCACCGAGCGCTGGCCAAAGCTGTCGAGAATTTCCAGTTCAGCCAGCTCACTGCCCGTGCCCGACGGCCGGAAACCGACGCGCACGCTTTGCAACGGGCCGTCCTTGGCTTTCGGGGTGGCAACGACCCATTGGAGCCCGTCCTGGTCCGGGGCATCCTGCAAATTGAAGTCGGTCCGCAACGCCTGCAGGTCGGGGGCCGACGCAATCAGCGCGGCGGGCGTGGAGCCCAGCACCTGCGACTGCTTGCGCGCCGTGACCTGGTTCAGATCCGCGTCATACAACCACAGCGTCTGGCCGTCGGCGACAATGGTCTGCTGGTACGGCTTGTCATAGACGAACCGGAACCGGTGCGGCCGCTGGAACTCGAAGATTCCGCTCGAAGTCTTGGAGCGCGCCGCCTGCCCCGGACGCGGCGGTGAGGTGACGATCTGGCTGAAATCGGCATGCCCGCTCTTCACCGTCTTGACGAAAGATTCAAGGTCTTCCATGCCTCCGGCCCATGCCAGTTGGGCACACCCAGCCATCAAAATAATAGTCAACAGTTTTCGCATGGGTTTCACTCGCGGCAGCGCCTACCTCATTCCGCGCGGGCCGGCACCAGAATCTCGCGCTGCCCGCTGCTGCTCATGCTGCTGACCAGGCCCGCCTTTTCCATGTCCTCGACCAGTCGCGCGGCCCGGTTGTAGCCGATCTTCAAATGGCGCTGCACCAGCGAGATGCTGGCCTTGCGGTTTTTCAGCACCACCTCAACCGCCTGGTCGTACATCGGGTCTTTCTCACCGCCGCCGTCCAGCGCGCCATCAACGCCCTCCTCGCCATCGACCGTGCCGCCTTCGAGCACGCCTTCGATGTAATTGGCCGGGCCCTGCGACTTGAGGTAGCTCACCACGCGGTGCACTTCCTCGTCGCTCACGAACGCACCGTGCACACGAATCGGAAAGCCGGTGCCGCTCGGCATGTAGAGCATGTCGCCCATGCCGAGCAGGGCTTCGGCGCCCATCTGGTCCAGGATGGTGCGCGAGTCGATCTTGCTGCTGACCTGGAACGCGATGCGCGTCGGGATGTTGGCCTTGATCAGGCCGGTGATCACGTCCACGCTGGGGCGCTGCGTGGCCAGGATCAGATGGATGCCGGCGGCGCGCGCCTTCTGCGCCAGGCGCGCAATCAACTCCTCGATCTTCTTGCCCACCACCATCATCAGGTCGGCCAACTCGTCGATCACCACCACGATGTGCGACTCGCGCTGCAACGGTTCGGGGTCGTCCGGCGTCAGGCTGAACGGGTTGGAGATGAATTCCCCGCGCGCCTTGGCCTCGTCGATCTTGGCGTTGTAGCCGGCCAGATTGCGCACGCCCAGCTTGCTCAGCAGCTTGTAGCGGCGCTCCATCTCGGCGACGCACCAGGTCAGGCCGTGCGCGGCTTGGCGCATGTCGGTCACCACGGGGGCCAGCAAGTGCGGAATGCCTTCGTAGACCGACATTTCCAGCATCTTGGGATCGATCATCAAGAGGCGCACGTCGCGCGCCTCGGCCTTGTAGAGCAGCGAGAGGATCATCGCGTTGAGACCGACGGACTTGCCCGAGCCCGTGGTGCCGGCCACCAGCACGTGCGGCATCTTCGCCAGGTCGGCCACCACCGGGTTGCCGACGATGTCCTTGCCCAGTCCCATGGTGAGCAGCGATTTGGCTTCGTTGTACACCTGCGAGCCCAGGATTTCGGACAGCTTGATGGATTGCCGCTTGGCGTTGGGCAACTCCAGCGCCATGTAGTTCTTGCCCGGAATGGTCTCGATCACGCGGATCGACACCAGACTCAGCGAGCGTGCCAGATCGCGTGCCAGATTCACCACCTGCGAGCCCTTCACGCCCGTGGCGGGCTCGATCTCGTAGCGCGTGATCACGGGCCCCGGGGATGCAAGCACCACACGCACCTCCACGCCGAAATCCTTGAGTTTCTTCTCGATCAGGCGGCTGGTCATCTCCAGCGTCTCGGGCGCCACCCCCTCCTGGCGGGTTAATGCGCCGTCGAGCAGATCCACTTGCGGCAGCCGGCTGTCGGGCAGTTCGGTGAACAGCGGCTTCTGGCGTTCCTTGGCGACGCGCTCGCTGCGCGGCAATTCCGCCACCACCGGTTCGATCAGCACCGGGGCCGGATGCTGTTCTTCGATCTCGGAGCGTTCTTCCAGCAGCACTTCCTCGCGCTCGCGCGCGGCCCGCTTGCCTGCCGCGCGATCTTCGGCGATTTCACGTTTCTCGCGCCGCAACTCGACCAGTGAATAAAGCCTGGCCCCGAGGCGCTCGGCCACCTGCGCCCAGGAAAACCGGAACACGAGCGCCGAACCAATCACGCCAAGCATGATGCACACCAGCCCCGAGCCGGCGAAGCCCAGCCATTTGACACTCGCGGACCCGAGCAGATAACCGAGAACGCCCCCGGCATGGCCCGGCAGATGACCTTCGAAGCGGTACAGGCGCGACCATTCGAGCGCCGTGCTCGCGCACAGCAGGAGCGCCAGCGCACACCAGAATCCCGTGCGGCTCGCGGCAAACCGGCCCAGCAGCGACGGATCCCGCATAGGCCGCGCAGCCGGGTCATCAGCGCGCAGTTCGCGAGCCAGCGCGGACAGCCAGGCCCGCAGAGCAGCCGCAAAGCACCACCAGACCGAAAACCCCAGCAGAAAATAGCTCGCATCCGCCAGCCATGCACCGAACCGGCCCGCCAGATTGCGCACCGGGCCGCCATAACCCGAGGTGGACCACGCAGCATCCAGCGGAGAGTAGCTGAGCAGGGCGAGCAGCCAGAACGCGAGGGCCAGCAGCCCGAGAATCAGTTCGACCTCGCGCACTAAACGGCTGGTGCCGGAGCGCTCCGGGGTCTTGGCGGATGAAGACGAATTCAGGGTATTGAGCGAGTAAGTCATAGGCAAAAGCTAGAGCGCCAGCTTACCCGAAACCGGATACGCAACGTCAGTGCAGCGGCTCGATCCGCTCCCGGATCACCATGGCGCCGCTGTCGAGCAGTTCGGTGAGTCCGCGCTCTTCGAGGTCCTTCATCACACGGCTGACCATTTCGCGCGAAGCGCCCACCATCTTGGCAACGTCCTGGCGCGAAACCTTGTCGCGGATCACCAGCGTCCCGTCCGGCTCGGGCCGGGCGAACTCCAGCAGGGCACGCGCCACGCGACCATACACGTCCATCAACGCCAGCGACTCGATCTTGCGGTCCGCATGGCGCAAGCGCTGCACCAGGCCGCGCATGATGGCGTACGCCATCGAGGAGTTTTCCGGCAGGCAGCGGGCGAACTCGGCGCGTCCCAGCATCAGCACGTCGGTCTGCAACTCGGCCCGCACCGTGGCGGAATGCGGCTCGTCGTCGATCAGGCTCATCTCGCCGATGTAGTCGCCGGGGTGCATGCTGGCCAGGATCACCTCGCGCCCGCGGCTGTCCGAGGTGATGACGCGCGCGCGCCCAGTCAGGATAATGAACAGGGCGTTCGCCTTCTTGCCCTGCTCCACAATGATTTCGGAGCGCTTGAAGCGGTGCTTCACAATGGACTGCGCCACGGACTCGGCCTGCGCGGCCGTGAGCATGGAAAACAGGGGCACGCGGCGCAGCAGATCCAGGTTCGACAACATCGACATTTGGGCTAATCTCCGCAGTCCACCTCCTGCAGGAGGTTTTGGTTTTTACAATGTCGCACGAGGTCTCGGGGTTGACTCCTCGCAACTCACCCCCAAACTGTACACCGACCCATCTTCCCATTTGAATGTGACCATGTCCAACCAAAAACACGCCAGCGTCCTGATCCTGGGTTCCGGTCCCGCCGGCTACACCGCCGCCATCTATGCGGCGCGCGCCAACCTCAAGCCCGTGCTGGTGACCGGCATGGCGCAGGGCGGCCAGCTCATGACCACCACCGACGTGGACAACTGGCCCGCCGATGTGCTCGGCGTGCAGGGCCCCGAGTTGATGCAGCGCTTTCTGGAACATGCCGAGCGCTTCAACACCGAGATCGTTTTCGACCACATCAGCTCGGTGGATTTGAGCCGGCGGCCCTTCACCCTCAAGGGCGACAGCTTCGAGTACACCTGCGACGCCCTGATTCTGGCGACAGGCGCATCGGCGCAATACCTCGAGCTGCCGTCCGAATCGGCATTCATGGGGCGCGGCGTCTCCGGCTGCGCTACCTGCGACGGCTTTTTCTACCGCGAGCAGGTGTGCTGCGTGGTGGGCGGCGGCAACACGGCGGTGGAAGAGGCGTTGTATCTGTCCAACATTGCGAGCAAGGTGATCCTGGTGCACCGCCGCGACAAGTTCAAGGCCGAGGCCATTCTGGTCGACAAACTGATGGAAAAAGTCGCGGCTGGCAAGATCGAACTCCGGCTGCACCATGTGCTGGACGAGGTATTGGGCGATGCCTCCGGCGTGACCGGGGTGCGCCTGAAAAATGTGAACAGCGGCGCCACCCAGGAACTGGAGCTCAAGGGCTGCTTCATCGCCATCGGGCACCGGCCCAACACCGAGATTTTCCAGGGCCAGCTGGAGATGAAGAACGGCTACATCATCACCCAGACCGGGCTGCAGGGTTTCGCCACCATGACCAGCGTGCCCGGCGTTTTTGCCGCCGGCGACGTGCAGGACCATGTGTACCGGCAAGCCATCACCAGCGCAGGCACGGGTTGCATGGCCGCTCTCGATGCCCAGCGCTTTCTGGAGCAGTAGCAGGGCGGGCACCTGCGTCCGTCGGACGGCTGGCCAAAATCGTTATAATTCAAGGCTTTGCAGAATTCGCCCCGTGGGCGGATTCGGGCGAACCGGGTTACCGCCACCCTCTCATTGGCGAGGTGAGGCCGCCACGCACGCGGCGGCCGTTGAAAAGTATCGGAGTGTCCACATGGCACGCGTATGTGAAGTTACGGGCAAGGGCCCGATGGTCGGGAACAATGTGTCCCACGCCAACAACAAAACCAAGCGCCGGTTCCTGCCGAACCTGCAATACCGCCGCTTCTGGGTCGAGAGCGAGAACCGCTGGGTTCGCCTGCGCATCTCGAACGCCGGCCTGCGTTTGATCGACAAGAACGGCATCGACTCCGTGCTCGCGGACCTGCGCGCACGCGGCCAGGCTTAAACCCCCATTACTGGAGCACCACCATGGCAAGCAAAGGCGGACGCGAAAAAATCAAGCTGGAATCCACGGCCGGCACCGGCCATTTCTATACCACCAGCAAGAACAAGAAAACCATGCCCGAGAAAATGACGATCATGAAATTTGATCCCAAGGCTCGCAAGCATGTGGAATACAAGGAAATCAAGCTGAAATAACGCAGCCTGATCGACACAGCAAAAAAGCCCGCGGTTGCGGGCTTTTTTGCGCTCGGGGGCCGCGATGCCGCGGACGCGAGTCAGGCGCGCACAGTACGCAGCCGGATGGAAAACTCCTTCAGGGCGGCGATGCCGCTTTCCTCGGCGCGACGGCACCAGGCGGCCAGATCCGCCGCCAGTTGCTCGCGCGACCTGGATGTGTTGAGCCAGAGCTGGCGCAGCTCCTCGCGCATGACCACCATCTTGTCCAGCACCGGATGGTCGGCACGCGCCTGGGCCAGTTGCGGCACGGCGGTGGCGGGCACCTTGTCGGCGTCGCGATGCAGCCAGCGGCGCGCGAACTTCAACTGCGACACATCGGCCTGCCTGGCCTTGAGCGCCGCCATTTCGGCTTTGCAGGCGCGGCGCAGATCGCGCGCGTAGCGGGCCATGACCTCGTAGCGGTGCGCAATCAGCGCTTCCAGCGTTTTTTCGTTGGCCACCGACTGGGTATCCCCGAGCTGCAGTTTGGGGACGGTCTTCTTGACGTGCGCCAGGCCCGCCTTTTCCAGCAGACGGATATAGCACCAGCCGATGTCGAATTCGTAGGGCTTCACCGAGAACCGGGCGGACGTCGGGTAGGTATGGTGGTTGTTGTGCAGCTCCTCGCCGCCGATGATGAGCCCCCAGGGCGATACATTGGTACTGGCATCCGGCACTTCGAAATTGCGGTAGCCCCAGAAGTGCCCCACGCCGTTCACCACGCCGGCAGCCCAGAACGGAATCCAGACCATCTGCACTGCCCACACGGTCAGGCCGATGGCGCCGAACAACGCCAGGTCGATGATCATCATCAGGCCCACGCCCTGCCAGCTGTAGCGCGTGTACAGATTGCGCTCGAGCCAGTCATCGGGGCAGCCCTGGCTGTATTTGGCCAGCGTCTGCTGGTTGCGTGCTTCGGCGCGGTACAGCTCGGTCCCCTGCCAGAACACCTTTTTGATGCCATGCGCCTGCGGACTGTGCGGATCGTCGACGGTTTCGCACTTGGCGTGATGCTTGCGGTGGATCGAAACCCACTCCTTGGTGACCTGGCCGGTTGCCAGCCAGAGCCAGAACCGGAAGAAATGCGCGGGGACCGGGTGCAGATCAAGCGCACGGTGCGCCTGATGGCGGTGCAGGTAGATCGTGACACTGGCAATCGTGATGTGCGTGGTCAACAGCGTGTACAGCACGATTTCCCACCACGACAGATTCCAGAGTCCATTGGCGAGCCACGCAACCCCTGCGTTCAGCACGGCCGAATCGGATAACAACATGTTCAAAATGCCTTTTTAGGTGTATTTCACTCGCGGCGCATGCCGCGGCGAAAGCCCCTTATTTTAGGATGGAGCCGTACAAAATGGCTACCGGCGCGCAACACCCACGCCGATAAAAAGCCTTTAGGGTTACTTTCTCACCCACGCAGCGGCAAAAAAGCCATCCGTCCCGTGTCGGTGCGGCCACAGCCGCAGGTATTCGGTACCGCGGTCCGGGCCACTGCACAGGCTGCTAGCGTGTTCGACCTTCAGCTTGCCCAGGAGTTCGGCGACATCGAGCGGATTGAAATCCCCGTACGCCGCGGTAAACGCCTGCGCGATGGCTTCGTTCTCCTGCGGCAGAACGCTGCAGGTCGCGTACACGAGCCGCCCGCCGGGCTTGAGCAGCCGTGCCGCGCCTTGCAGGATGGCCGTCTGCTTGGCAGCCAGCTCCGCCACCGACTGGGGCGATTGCCGCCACTTGAGGTCCGGGTTGCGGCGCAGCGTGCCCAGACCGGAACACGGCGCATCGACCAGCACGCGGTCAATCTTGCCGGCCAGGCGCTTGATGCGCTCGTCGCGTTCGTGCGCGATGGCCGCCGGGTGCACGTTGGACAGGCCGCTGCGCGCCAGCCGTGGCTTGAGTGCATCGAGCCGATGCGCCGAGGTGTCGAACGCATACAGCCGCCCGGTGTTGCGCATGCAGGCGCCAATGGCCAGCGTCTTGCCGCCCGCGCCGGCGCAAAAATCCACCACCATCTCGCCGCGTTTGGCGTCCAGCAGCAGAGCCAGCAGCTGCGAGCCTTCATCCTGCACCTCGATCGCACCGCGTGCAAAGGCGTCGACCTTG
>DATNBD010000064.1:0-3590 GCA_035572155.1 Rhodoferax sp. | reverse complement strand
GTGCTGGTCGTCGGCAATGTTGCGAAGTTCCCGGTGCTGATGATGGCCTCGATCGCCTGCTGCGCCGCCGCTTTCGATTCTTCCTGGATCTGCATGTTGCCGACGACTTTGGTGTTGACGTTGGTGGTCTTGATGGCGGAGACGACGATCAGCGTCAGCAGCACCAGGAAGATCATCGCGATCAGCAGCGTTGCGCCTGCCTGCGATGGCCTGCCGGGTGAATGGTTGATACTCTTATTCATGGCTACTCCCGCTGCCCCGAACCGTTGTACAGGCGCACCAGTTCGCTGTAGACGTGGCGCTTGTAGTTGTCGTTGAAGGGCCCGACCTGGCCGAGCGCCAGGCCCATGTCGTAGGTTCTGGTGTCTTTCCACCCTGCGCTGGCTTCGGTGTTGCGCGCCAACACATGGATGCGCACCGTCATCACGTTGGTCCAGTTGGTCGCCGCGCTTGTCCAGAGGTAGGTGGGAGAACAGGCCGCGATTTCGGCGGCGGGCGGACTCGTGGGGTTGCTGGTGTAGCAATCGGGCGCGCCGTCGCCGTCCGTGTCCACGCCGTAGTCGAACTGCAGGTTCTCGATGCCCTCGGCCAACGGCGTAACCGTCATTGCGCCGTTGACGTATTCGGCCATCTTGAGGGTCGGTGTCGTGTCGGTGCCGGTGCCGGTGCAAACATCGCACGTGCTGACAAAGTAAACGTGCTGCACCACCTTGCGCAGGAACTCGGACGTCACGCAGTCCTTTTGCTTCAATGCAAATACCGCTGTCCCGGCCGTGCCGGCGCCGATCGCGAACGGCTTGGGGTCGGTGGCGCAGTTGGATACCTGAAGATACGTTTCGGCTGCAGCCCCTGGGGGCGTTACGGCCGAGGTGTCGACACGAGAAACAACGAGCATCGCAGTGTTAGGTGCGACATTGTTGATGCAGCCCGGTGCCGCAGTGAGAGCGTACAGCGCCAGCGGTACGGTATTGGGGAGCGGTGCCGCATAGCTCAGAGCCGTGATCTGGGCGGGGCACGGCACGGGTATGGCAGGAGAGGTGAAGGCCACGTTTCCCGAGGAGCCGAAATAGCCGGCGTTACGCAAATCCTCACGCAGCAACTGCACGGCGTAGCGACCGTTCTCGATCTGGCGCGAGGACTTATCGAGTTCCGAACGCGACGCTACATTGGAGACCAACAGGCTGATCAAGCCAATCATGATGAATAGCCCGAGCGTGATGCCGATCATCAACTCGACGAGCGTGAAGCCGCGCACGCGCGGACTGTGGCCCGTGCGGCGATGAGACAAGGGGTGCGCTTTCACGATAGCTTTCCGATCTGGACCTTGGTGGTGATGACCCGGTGCAGCTTTTCGTTGCCGTACAGGCCATTGCCGCAGGGGAAAGGCGTGGTTCCGTCAGCCAGCGTGGGTGCATAGGTGGGGGCCAGCCCCTGCCACGACACGGCGATGAGGTAGACATTGTTCGCCGGGTCGTCCAGGGTGATGCAGCCAACGGCGCCTATCATCGCGCCAACCTTTGATCCTGACCCTGTCAGGCTTTCCGCGCTTCCCTTGAGCATCGCGTCCCAGGCGGTGAGATCGGCCACGGCCTGTGCCCGCTCGAGCGCGGTGCCCGCTGTACAGGTGGGAATGCTTGTGCTGCCCGTGCCCACGGTGACCCCGGAGGCGCCGTTGGAGTAGCAACTCGCGACCTTGCGGTTGGCATTCAGGCGATCGCTCATGTCCTGCAACAGCTGCAGGGCCTGCACGCGCTGGTAAGACTCCATTTCGACGACATTGGCCCGGCTGCTCACGCCGGCCAGGCCGAGCAGGCCGAACAGCAGAATGACCAGCGTCACCAGGATTTCGATCAACGCAAAGCCGCTTTGTCGGGGTGGCCGGGCGCAAGAATGGTTGTCGAATTGGATGTACATGGCTAACACGGTCCCACGCGGGTACTGGGCACGCCGCTCAGGCCGAGCGAGACACAGCGCGACGTGACGCCCGTCATGGCCGTGGCCGGCGCGATGCTGAACGAAGTGCTCGCGGTCGTGGAGCGGCCATCGTTGCCATAGGTGATCGTGCCGAGGTTGGCCGAATCGGTGATCGACAGGTTGCCGTAGGCCTGCTGGTTCAGCAGCGCGGGCGTGCCTGCGCCTGCGGAAACCGTCCAGCCGCCATCCCAGGTGGTGGCGGTGCGCAGCAGGCTGACGCTGGCGTTGCGCGTAATGGCTTCGCTGCGTGCGAGCGTCAAGGCGCTCGTCAGGTCGAACGACGCGTTGCGGATGCGCTGCGTGGCGATGAACTCGCGGAACGAAGGAGCCGCCAGCGTCGCGAGAATCGCCGCGACGGCAATCGTGACCACCAGCTCGATCAGGGTGAATCCGCGCATCCCGCGTCGCGACTTGTCGCCCGGTTGCAGCGGCGCGGTGTGCGGCCTTACCAGCATGACGTGCCCGCGCCCGACGCGGACTTGGTGCCCGCCTGATCCACAGTCAACGTTCCGCAAGCAGTATCCCGCGAGGCTTGCGCATTGATGGGGGTCGCCGTGACGGTAAAGCCGACGGGAGGGCCGGCTGTCGGCGTCGTTGCGATGGTGTAGTTGGGTGCCACATTGGCGGGCACAGTGGTGTTCAGGGTGGGGAGATCGGGGGCGTAGGTCCTGGCGTCCAGCAGATACCGCTGCTGCAGGCCGCTGACCTCCAACATGTAGCCCTGGGCTGCGGCCCGGTTGGAGCGCACGATATAGCTCGTGTACGACGGGTAGGCAATCGCGGCGAGGATTGCAATCACGGCGACCGTGATCATCAATTCGATCAGGGTAAATCCGGTGTGCCTTTTCATCGATTCCCTCCTGCTTGGGCCCTCAGCCAGACCCGATGATTGCTGCTTTTTGTAATTTATCCAGACTGAATGTGAAATTATCACATATGAGATTTGATGGTCCGGAGTTCCGACGCGCGGTCGTCGGGGGGCGACAAACGGTGTAAATGGCCTTGTCTTGACCTCGAGCTCGATATCTGTTGCCTGTGCGCCGGTGGCGGGGCATGCGGTCACAAGATGAGTCGAGCATGTTGCATGCTGATACAGACAGTCGCGGCGCCGGCTCCGCTGGTGTTCATCGCCGACACGGCTGCGGCAGGCAAATACATGCTCGACGCAAGCTTGAGCGGGTTCGCGGACAAGACGCCATCGCTTGCTACGCTGACATCTGGCACCACGATCACGACCAACTTCACGTTCCCGTGAGTTCCCGGCTCTGGTGGTGAGCGTGCTCCACCTTGAGGCACCGGTCCTGTACCACGAGCAGGCCGGCGCCGGCGGCCTTCGTGAGCGCGGCGTCGTTCACAATGCCGAGCTGCAGCCACAGGGCCTTCGCGCCAATCGCGATCGCCTCGTCGGTAACCGGCGGAATTTCCTCGCTGTGGCGGAACACGTCGACCAGGTCGATGCGCTCATGGCATGCCGCCTCGGTGAGGCTGATATAGGCCGGCTCGCCCAGCACCTCGCGCGCATTCGGATTCACGGGAATGATCCGCCAGCCATGCGCCTGCATGTAGCGCGCCACTTCATGGCTGGCGCGGTGCGGCTTGGGCGACAGGCCGACCAC
>DATNBD010000063.1:0-30030 GCA_035572155.1 Rhodoferax sp. | reverse complement strand
GCCGATCAGGCGCTGGTTGGTTGCGTTGTCCAGGTCGAATAGGTCCTGGAGATGCTGATCGTCCTGCGCGAGCTCCCGCAAGACGGAGTCACTGGCGTCAGAAAATCGGCTCGGAATGAGTCGCACGGTGTCGAACTGGCGCAGAACATGCACCGGTGGCAGCGCCACCTCAGAGCCCCCCGCGTCTGGCATCAAGCAGTTGGCGAACCGTCCTCATGCCAATCAGGCCGCCCGAGAGCATGTACTGCAATGGAGTGCGGCCGGCAAAGATGGTATTTTTGTTCGACAGCGAAATCCATTCATCCGCGAGCTTGTCGCCGTAGAGGATGTGCAGGGCCTTGTAGATCCCGATCAGGAGGGAGACGCGGGTGATCCGGTCGACGTCAAGCAGACGGCTCGGACTCTTCTTCCATTCATAGAAGGCGCTGCTGGATACGCCCCCCAGCAACTCGCGTGCGTCCTCGTCCTTGATGCCCCATTTGGAGACCAGATTGAAAAAGCCCTTGAGCGCGGCGCCCGAGAGCCGCTCGCGCTCCGTTTTGGAGCCCAGGTCCACCAGACCGGTGGGCTCAAATCTTGTAGATGGATAGGCCAATGCGTGGGCGGGTGACATATTTACTCTCCTTTTATGGAGATATTTTAGTCTTTATCTGGATTTTGTCTATTGATGGTGAACGACGTGATGGTGGACGCCGCCGGCGAGCGGTTGGTGGGCCATCGGGCTGTCAACACAAGAAGCGCTTGTCAAACCAGATGGTCTCGATCGGGCCTTCGTGCAGATGCGCGGCTACCAGCACTGGGGCGGGAACGTCGAGGCCGGCCCGTTCAAGCTGGGGTTGATTGTGGATATCTGAATGAAAGTAGCAATACCGATGCAGATCTACCGGGAGATGATGCAAATGTCCGGGTCGGGGAGGTTCGACTTCGCGCATCTGGATCCGTGGTTGCACGGGTTTGTGGTTGGTGAAGGGTGATGGAGCGCTGGGACGGACATTCGCATCTGATTCAGCCGACTTGATTGACCGACTTTGATCGCGCACTTATTGCCGGAAATACCTTCTCGCCGATCGGTAATTGCCGGAATCGGTTGTTCGAGATCGGCCTTATACGAGTGGTTTCAGTGCATTTCCGGCGCGCAATTGCCGGAACCTTCGATCATCATTTGGGGGTTTCCACACCGTGCTCTATAAAATTAATAGCATAATGGCATTATTGGGTAAGGGTTTTAGCCTTAAAATCCTCTGCATCTCGACCGTTTGATCGCGTTTGCCAGGTTTCAGTCGCCGGCGTTTCTGTTTTTCAACGCCAGCGCGGCGTCGTACAAGGCGTTGCGCGGCGCGCCCGTGATGTCGGCCGCCAGCCGCACCGCGGTCTTCAGCGGCAGCTCGGCCAGCAGCAACTGCAGAATGCGTTCCGCACCGCCGGTTTCAGCAACTGGCGCGGCGGGGTGCAGCACCAGCACGAATTCGCCGCGCGTGCGCTGGGGCGCGTCGGCGAACCATTGCGGCAGCTCGGCGGCACGAACGGTGGCGATTTCCTCGAACTGCTTGGTCAGCTCCCGGGCTACCGTCACGCAGCGCTCGCCCAGCACCGCCAGCGCGTGGGCCAATGCCTCGATTCGATGGGGCGCTTCCAGCAGCACAACGCTGCGTGCCTCGCCCAAGAGCTTGCGCACGGCGGCCTCGCGCTCACTCGCCCGAGAGGGCAGGAACCCGGCGAAGACGAAGCCGCTGGCGTCGTCGTCGGTGCTCACAATGCCGGCGACGCTGATGGCGGCGGCGACGCTGCTGGCCCCGGGCAGGGGCATGACGCCGAGTCCGGCGCCCCGAACCAGGGCCACCAAGCGGGCGCCGGGGTCGCTGATCGCCGGGGTGCCGGCATCGCTCGCGCAGGCAACGCGCTGGCCTTGCCGCAGCCGCTGCACGACCGTCTGTGCCGCCTGCGCTTCGTTGTGCTGGTGCAGGGCGATCAACTGCGACGGGGCTTTGTCGATGCCATAGGCGCGCAGCAGCGCCTGCGTATGGCGCGTGTCTTCGCAGGCAATCGAGTCGGCCAGCGCCAGCACGTGCAGCGCGCGCAGGGTGATGTCGGCCAGGTTGCCGATGGGCGTGGCCACCACGTACAGCGTGCCTTGCGGATAATGCTGGTCAGCCGCGGCCTGGTGTGCGGCGCTCAGGGCAAAGGCGTAAGCAGCGGTCAATGGAATTCCTCAAAAAGAACACGCCGGTGGGCGGTGCCGGCAAGCCGTCCACGACCAAGCAGGCCGGCGACGCTGCGGAAGAGCGTGCCCTCGCGCATCTGCAGGCCGCGGGTCTGCGCCTGCTGCAGCGCAATTATCGGACGCCGGGACGCGGGGGCGGCGAAATCGATCTGATCATGCGCGACCCGGCCGGCACCCTGGTGTTTGTCGAGGTGCGCCAGCGCGCGAGCGCCTCCCATGGCGGCGCGGCCGCCAGCGTGGGCGGTGTCAAGCAACGCCGCATCGTGTTTGCCGCCCGCCACTACCTGATGCGCCTGCGTGAGCCGCCGCCGTGCCGATTTGATGTGGTGACCATCGATGCCGGGCAGCTGTCGTGGCTGCAGGCGGCCTTCGACGCGTTCTGACGTCACCGACCGTGAACGCAGCGGCGAATGGCCCGGCTGCGCGCCCGGTGGCCTGGGGCGCCGGTGAAACTTCCTGTTTCAGGCGGCGCGGTTATCATCCATGCGCATGCTAGAGATACGAATACAACAGCATTTCATCGACAGCGCGGACCTGAAATACCAGTCCGCGCAGTCCCTGAGCAAACCGATCGCTGCGGCGGTGCAGGCCATGCTCGCGTGCGTTACCAGCGGCGGCAAGGTGCTGGCCTGCGGCAACGGCAGTTCGGCCGCGGATGCCCTGCATTTCGCGGCCGGATTCGTCGGGCGCTTCGAGCGCGAGCGGCCCGAGCTGGGCGCGATCGCACTGGACGGTAGCAGCGCGGTCCTGACGGAACTGGCGGACGATTTCGGATTCGAAGCGGTATTTGCCAAGCAGGTGCGGGCATTGGGGCAAGCCGGCGACGTGCTGCTGGCCATTTCCGTCAGCGGCGATTCGGCCAACATACTGGCGGCCATTGCGGCGGCGCACGAGCGCGACATGACCGTGGTGGCCCTGACCGGGCGCGGTGGCGGCAAGACCGGTGTCGCGCTGCGCGAGACCGATGTGCACGTCTGCGTGCCGCACGAACGCGCGGCGCGCATCCAGGAAGTGCATGGCCTGGTGCTGCATTGCATTTGCGATTGCGTCGATACTCAATTACTGGGCGAACAGGAGATCCCGACATGACGAGCTTCAAATCGAAACGGCTGGTGTTGACGGCGCTGATGGCGATTGGCACGGCGGCATCCTTGAGCGGCTGCTTCCCGGTGGTGGCGGCGGGCGCCGCAGGCGGCGCCCTGGTGGCCACCGACCGGCGCAGTGCGGGCATTCAGCTGGTGGATCAGGAGATCGAGCTCAAGGCCAACAAGGCCCTGCGCAACAGCCCGCTGGAGCCGGCGCACATTGACGTGACGAGCTACAACCGCCGTGTGCTGCTGACCGGCGAAGTGCCGACAGACCAGGGCAAGCAACAGGCCGCGCAACTGGTCTCGCGCGTGGAGAATGTCAACTCGGTCGTGAATGAGCTGGAAGTCGGATTCAATGCCTCGCTGACACAGCGCTCCTCCGATTCGGTGATCACGGGCCGGATCAAGGCGTCGTTCGTGGATGCCAAGGACTTGTCGGCATCCGCCTTCAAGGTCGTGACCGAGAATGGCGTCGTTTATTTGATGGGGCGGGTGACGCAGCGCGAGGCCGATCGGGCCACCGACATTGCCCGCAGCATCAGCGGGGTGCAGCGCGTGGTGCAGATTTTCGACATTGTTGACGAGACGCACCTGATGCAGCAAGACGCATCAAAGCCTGCCGCCCAATAAGGCCGGGGGGCGGCTCAACGCAGCCGCTTGATCAGGCTGGAGGTGTCCCAGCGCTGGCCACCCATTTGCTGGATATCGGCGTAGAACTGGTCGACCAGTGCCGTCACGGGCAGTTGGGCGCCGTTGCGCCGGGCCTCGTCCAACACGAGGGACAAATCCTTGCGCATCCAGTCGACGGCAAAACCGAATTGAAACTGGTCGGCGATCATCGTCTTGCCGCGGTTGTCCATCTGCCAGCTTTGTGCCGCCCCCTTGCCGATGACCTCCAGCACCTGGGCCATGTCCAGCCCCGCCTTGCCGCCAAAAGCGATGGCTTCGGCCAAGCCCTGGGTGATGCCGGCAACGCAGATCTGATTCACCATCTTGCTGAGCTGGCCGGCTCCACTGGCGCCCAACAGCGTGACCGCTCGGGCGAACGCCAAGGCCACCGGACGCATGGCCTCGAAGGCCGCCGTTTCACCGCCGCACATGACGGTGAGTTGACCGTTTTCCGCGCCCGCCTGGCCGCCCGAGACCGGTGCGTCGATGAACTGCAGCCCGAGGTGCTTCGCGGCGGCAAACAATTCGCGCGCCACTTCGGCGGAGGCGGTGGTGTGATCCACAAAAATGGCCCCTGGGGCCATGCCGGCGAAGGCACCGTCCTCCCCCAGCGTCACGGAGCGCAGGTCGTCGTCATTGCCGACGCAGCAGAACACGATTTCGGCACCCCGCGCGGCAAGGCGTGGAGTTTGAGCATGTTTAGGGTCTGAAGCCCCGATGAAATCTTTGCACCATGCTATGGATTTTGTAGTTGTCCGGTTGTAGACGGTTACCCGGTGACCGGCACGCGCCAGATGACCCGCCATGGGATATCCCATGACGCCGAGGCCGAGAAACGCGACTTTGCGGGAAGGGACTGCTTCGTAGGTTTTGGGGCGGATGTCGGACATGGGTTCAGACAATGGAGAGATGCTCGGTGCCGGCCGACAGGTCCTGCGTCTTGGCGCGCTGCGAGTTGAGCTTGATCTGCAACCGCAGATCGTTCAGGGAATCGGCGTTGCGCAGCGCGTCCTCGTAGGTGATGACGCTGTTTTCATACGCGTCGTAGAGCGCCTGGTCGAAGGTCTGCATCCCGAGGTTGCGGCTCTTCTTCATGATCTCCTTGATCTCGCTGACCTCGCCCTTGAAGATCAGGTCGGAAATGAGGGGTGAATTCAGCATGATCTCGACGGCTGCCGAGCGTCCCCGGCCGCTTTGCTTGGGCACCAGCCGCTGCGACACCAGCGCGCGCAGGTTAAGCGACAAGTCCATCAGCAACTGGGCGCGGCGCTCCTCGGGAAAGAAGTTGATGATGCGGTCCAGTGCCTGGTTGGCGCTGTTGGCGTGCAGCGTGGCCATGCACAGGTGGCCGGTTTCGGCAAACGCCATCGCATGCTCCATGGTTTCCCGGTCGCGGATCTCGCCCATGAGGATCACGTCGGGTGCCTGGCGCAGCGTGTTCTTCAGGGCCGCCTCCCAGCTGTCGGTGTCGATCCCAACCTCGCGCTGAGTGATCACGCAATTCTTGTGCGCGTGAACGAATTCCACCGGGTCTTCGACAGTGATGATGTGACCGTAGGAGTTCTCGTTACGCCAGTCGATCATGGCCGCCAGCGTGGTCGATTTGCCTGAGCCGGTTGCCCCGACCAGGATGCACAAACCACGTTTGGACATCGCGACGTCCTTGAGAATCTGCGGCATGCCCAATCCGTCGACGGTGGGGATGACATTCGGGATGACACGCAGCACCATGCCGACCATGCCCTGCTGGATGAAGGCATTCACACGGAAGCGGCCAATACCCGCCGGCGAGATGGCAAAGTTGCATTCCTTGGTGCGTTCGAAATCCGCCACCTGCTTGTCGTTCATGATGGAACGCGTCAAGGCCAGTGTGTGGGCGGCGGTGAGCGGCTGGGGCGAGACCTTGGTGATCTTTCCGTCGACCTTGATGGCCGGGGGGAACTCCCCCGTGATGAACAGGTCGCTGCCATTGCGGCTGACCATCAGTTTGAGCAGATCGTTGATGAACTTGCTGGCTTGATCGCGCTCCATGAGAGCACCTCCTGTGGTTCTATCCAGGGAAATTTTCCGGAATTTTTGCCTTGCCGCGGGCCTCGGCGGGGCTGATCATGTTGCGCTTGACCAGATCGGTGAGGTTCTGGTCCAGCGTTTGCATGCCCTGGCTGATGCCGGTCTGGATGGTCGAATACATCTGCGCCACCTTGGCCTCGCGGATCAGATTCCGGATGGCGCTGGTGCCGAGCATGATCTCGTGCGCGGCGACCCGGCTTTGGCCGTCCTTGGTCTTGCACAGCGTCTGCGAAATCACCGCCTGCAGTGACTCGGACAGCATGGCGCGCACCATCTCCTTTTCCTCGGCCGGGAACACGTCGATGATCCGGTCGATGGTCTTGGCGGCGCTCGAGGTGTGCAGCGTGCCGAACACCAGGTGGCCGGTTTCAGCGGCTGTCATGGCCAGCCGGATGGTCTCCAGATCCCGCATTTCGCCGACCAGGATCGCGTCCGGGTCTTCCCGCAGTGCCGATTTGAGTGCGGCGGCGAAGCTGAGCGTGTGCGGGCCGACCTCGCGCTGGTTGATCAGGCACTTCTTGGACTCGTGCACGAACTCGATCGGGTCCTCCACCGTGAGGATGTGGGCGTATTCGGTCTCGTTCAGGTAGTTGACCATGGCCGCCAGCGTGGTGGACTTGCCGGAGCCGGTCGGCCCCGTGACCAGCACCAGGCCGCGCGGCTTGAGCGCCAGTTCGCCAAAGATTTTGGGCGCGCCCAGTTGTTCCAGTGTCAGGATCTTGGACGGGATGGTACGGAACACCGCGCCGGCGCCGCGATTCTGATTGAAGGCGTTCACCCGAAAGCGCGCCAGGCCATCGATCTCGAACGAGAAGTCGATTTCCATGAACTCTTCATAGTTCTTGCGCTGGGTGTCGTTCATGATGTCGTACACCATGGCATGCACCTGCTTGTGGTCCAGCGGATCCACGTTGATGCGCCGCACGTCGCCGTTCACCCGGATCATCGGCGGCAGGCCGGCGGACAGGTGAAGGTCGGAAGCCTTGTTTTTAACGCTGAAAGCCAGCAGTTGAGTGATATCCACAGCTCTCCCGGTGGTTTGATATTCTCACGGGATTATGACCATGATTGGCGACAACCTCCAGCGGGTTCACGAGCGCATCGCGGCGGCGTGCGGGGCGACGCAGCGTGATGCGGGCGCAGTGGCCTTGCTGGCGGTGTCCAAAACGTTTGGCGCCGGCGCGGTGCGCGAGGCCTTTGCGGCAGGGCAGACCGCCTTCGGCGAAAACTACCTGCAGGAGGGTGTGGACAAGATGGCCGGGCTGCGCGATCTGCCTCTGCAATGGCATTGCATCGGCCCGATCCAGAGCAACAAGACCCGGCTGGTCGCGCAGCATTTCGACTGGGCCCACACCATCGACCGGCTCAGGATTGCGCAGCGTTTGAACGACCAGCGGCCACTGGAGATGGAACCCCTGCAGGTCTGTGTGCAGGTGAATGTGGACGGGGGGCCGACGAAATCCGGCGTGGCGCCGCGGGAGGCTTTGGCGCTGGCGCGGGAAGTGGCGAAATTGCCACATTTGCGGCTGCGCGGGCTGATGACCATTCCCGAACCAGCATCCGATTTTTCCGCGCAGCTGGCGGTGCATTCCAGGGCTAGGGCCCTGTTTGATGCAATTGCCGCCGAGTTGAGGCCAGCACTTGACTGCTTCGATACGCTGTCCATGGGCATGACGGCAGATTTGGAGGCGGCGGTTCAGGCCGGCAGCACCCTGGTGCGCGTCGGCACCGCGATATTTGGCAGCCGGCCCAAGCAATAGGCATGGCCTCTGAAACCCGTCCAGCAATGCGATCGAGGTGGACGGATTGGAGCCGATGAACCCTGTGCCCGGCCCGGCGCCAAGGATCAGCTTCGCATGCCCGGCAACCAGCCCAGCACATGGCCGAAGATACGGCGCGCCGACATTCCCGCGGATGCCACGCGCGTTGCGCGGCTGACGGCCAGGCCCGCCAGCGCACGTGTCAGCGTGGGCTCCGGCAGCTTGCATTTGCTGCGCAACTGGGCGACCGTGAGGGCGGCCAGATCCAGCTCGCCAAGAATCATCTGGCTGTGCTCATCGAATTCGACCATGGGAATCGGCAAAGGCGTCGCACGCACCAGGCGTGACTTGAGGAAACGGGGCGGCAGCAGCCGTGGCAAGGCCTCTTCGTTGCAGCGGCGGGCCAGTTCCCACAAAGCCGATGCCATCGGAAGGGTTTCGAAATCGGGTGGCGGCGCCATGGGGCGCGCTGGCAGCACCTGCAGGGCGACACGCTCCACCTGGATCGCGGTTGCGGCGCGGCGCAGATGCACTTGCCATTGGGCCGGGTCGATCATCGCCACGATTTGGCCGTGGCTCACCAGATGCAGCCGGCTATTCGCCCAAGTGTCGCGATTCAGCCAGGCAGCCCGCCCCAGTGCATACCGAATACGTTGGCGGGAGAGCTGGGCTGCGGCAAACCGCAGTCCGGTATTGAGTTCGCCAATGGCCTCCGCGTCGGTCGAATCCCACGCCAGATGGGTGCTTTCGCAGCCACCCAGCAGACACACGGGGCGGCCCTGGTAGCGACCGCGCTCATCTACCACGACGCGGGGTGGATAGCGATCCATGCTCCAGGGTGGGGTGGAATTGGTCCCGTCTTCCACCAAATCGACAGAGCGCAGGTGGGCCACATAAACGTCCGGCGTGCTGTCGGGCGGAGGTCGCTGCCATTGCACGGTGCTGTTGTTTTGGCCGGCCAGTGTCATGACCGCATTCGCCTCGAACGGCGACAGTCCCACTGGCTGCAGAAAAGCCAGTGGATTGATTGCCGGGTCGGGGTGAGGTGATGCCATGAATCGCCGGTGGATTGAGTGTGCTGAAACACCCGTACTTTACGCAAGTTGCCGCCATTTTGGCGGAACCCCAGGAAAAGCTGCGGGTCTGTGAGTCAGAGTGTATGCAATCATTTGGATGATTAGTATTCAATTGTCCGGATGGGTGATATGTGGCTTTTGTGATAGTGGGAATGAGCCATTGCCACGGCGTGGTGCCGGCAAAGTCGTGGCAGAGCACACCGTCGGTAACGCTTTTGCGCCGGGCAGGCGATCGCCGCCGCCATGGGGGGCAAAGGAAATGTGCAAGTTTCTGTGGCTACCCGACTGGCCGTGCTTGTCAGGCGTGTCGGGGCGTCTTACGGCGCGACGCCGCGAATGAACGTTTCCAGTTCGCCGATGGGCAGCGCCGGACAAAACAGATGGCCCTGATAGCTGTCGCAGCCATATTCGGAAAGAAGCCTGCGTTGCTCCTCGGTCTCGACCCCTTCGGCCATGACGGACAGCCCCAAGCTTTGCGCCAGGCCGATGATGGTGCGGGCGATCGCCGCGTCGTTCGGATCGGTCAGCATGTCCTTGACGAACGACCGGTCGATTTTCAGCTGGTCCAGCGGCAGTCGTTTGAGGTAGGACAGGGCTGAATAACCCATGCCGAAGTCGTCTATCGACAGCGTCACGCCCGCTGTCTTGAGCACCCCCATCTTGGCAATCGTGATCTCGATGCCGGTGGCCAGCAGGCTCTCGGTGAGTTCCAGTTTCAGCCGCTGCGCCCGTACGCCGCTGTGCCGGATCACGTCCATCACCTGATCGACAAATTCGGGGTTGCGGAACTGACGCACGCTCACATTCACGGAAATGCTGAGATGGTCCGTCTCGGGGTGCCCAGCCCATAGGGCGAGTTGCGCGCACGCGCCTTCCAGCGCCCATTGGCCCAGCGGCAGGATGAGCCCGCTTTCCTCGGCCTGGGCGATGAACGCATCGGGCAATACCAGGCCGCGGTGCGGGTGCTGCCAGCGCAGCAAAGCCTCGACGCCCAACATGTGCCCGTCACTGCCGACCTGCGGCTGGTAATGCAGCACGAACTCGTGGCGGCGCAGGCCCTGCCGGAGTTCGGACGTCAATGCCGCATTGGCCGTTGCGACCGCTTGCATCTCGGGATCGAAAAAGCAGACGGCGTTGCGTCCCGAGGCTTTGGCCTGGTACATGGCCAAATCGGCCTGCTTGAGCAAATCTTCAATGCTCACCTCATCCTCGTTGATCGAGGTAATTCCGATGCTGCAGGTGCCGTGGTACGAGTGCTGGGCCAGATCGTAGGGCTCGCCGAGCGCAGCCAGGATTTTTTCGCCGATGGCCAAGGCCTGGGCATTCGCTGCCGGCACGGTGTCGCCAAGGTCCTGCAGCATGACCACGAACTCGTCGCCGCCCAGACGCGCCACGGTATCGTCGTGGCCGATGCAGGCGGCCAGGCGCGATGCTGCCTTTCTCAACAGCATGTCACCCCGGGAATGCCCCATGGTGTCGTTCAGCAGCTTGAAGTGATCAAGATCGACGAACATCAGCGCGCCGATTTTCCGGTCCGCCCCCTTTTGGGCCAGCACATGCCGCAGGCGGCTCATCAGCAACTGCCGATTCGGCAGCTGGGTCAGGGCATCGTAGAACGCCAGATGCTCGATCTCGTCCTCGGATGCCTTGCGTGTTGTGATGTCACGCGCCACCGCGATCCAGTGGGTGAGTCCGCGCCCGAGGTAGTCGACCGGAACGACTTCCAGCTCCATCCAGCATTGCTCACCGTCCTTCTTGTAGATGATCAACTCTGCGCGAACCGGCTGGGACTGCGACAGAACCCCGCGCATGCGCTCGAGCTCGGCGCGTTGGGTCAGCGGCCCTTCCAGCATGCGCGGGGTCTGCCCCAGTACCTCATCGCGGCTGTAGCCGGTGCGCCGCTGGAAGGCGTCGTTGACGAAGACGATGTGTGCGTCCGGCTCGTCGTGAGAGCCCGCGTTGGCGATCACCACGATGTCGTTCAGCCGGTTGATGCTGGTCTGCAGCAACAGCATTTGCTCCTTCGACTGCTGCCAGGCGCTGACGTCCCGCAGGTACACGGCCACGCCTTCCTCGAACGGATAGACGCGCATCTCAAGCCATATTCCCAGCGGCGGGAAAAATTCTTCGAACTCCACGCTTTGGCGATTGCTCTGGGCGGCGCGCAGCTCACTGCGCAGTCGGCCGCGCCCATCAGGGTCCAGCAATCGCCAGATGGTATGGCCGAGCAATTGGGCACGGCTGCGCTGAAGCAGGCGTTCACTCTCGCGATTTACATAGGTAATACGACCGTCGTGATCGAGAGTGACGCTCGCCAGCGTCGAACTCAGGCGCAGCGTGACGCTGAGCGACTCCTGCTCGGCGCGCCTTTTCGCTGTCAAGTCCTGCACGAGGCCCTGAATGCACACAATCGCCCCCGAGGCATCACGCAAAGCCCGGCCCGCCGTTCGCACCCAAAGGCGCTCACCGAGTGACGTGGCGATTTCCGCCTCTTCGTCGAACGCCACCCCATTCTTTATGCAGGCATCGAATGCCGAAGTCATGAGCGCACGCCAGTCCGGTGCATAAAAGCGCAGCGCGTCTGCCAGTGGCAGCGACGCGGCCAAGTCGCGCGGTCGTTTGAGCAAGGCCGTCAGGCGACGTGTCAGGGTCAGGCGGCGCTCAGGCAGTTCCAGCGTCCAGGCGCCGGCGCGGGTGGCCCGCTCCAGCAGGTCGAGCAACTGTCCGGCGGTCGTGGCCGTCCCGTCGTGATGGGCGTGTTGCAGCAATGAGGTGTTAGCCATGCGGCATGGTTTGGATGGCTTGTGGAAAAATTCCCAACATGGATTGGAATCAGACTGTAAACAAAGCTTACCCCTATTGTTTATCGACTCATTTTTGAAAACCTGGGTCAAACAGTTGCCCGGGCGATCATTTTCCCGGTCTCGAGCAGAATATGAGCCATTCGGGCTATTGCCATTTGCGGCGGTGCACAAGACACTGGCTGCGTGCTTCAATAGGGGGGAAAATCCATGCGTCGCGCTGTGCTCGCAATTGTTCTGGCTGTCTTTTGTTCTGTGGCGTCAGCGTCTCCCAGGCTTGGCCGCACCGTCAATTCGGCAAACGCAGTGACGCAGGCAACATTGCAACCAGTCTCCAGCAACGTCGACGTTGTTGCGGCTGGCGTGAAGCAGCTTTCCCAGAACTCAGCAGCCGATGCGTCCGTCAAGAATGACTCTGATTGGCGCGGCTATGGCATGCTGTTTGCCACGTTGGTTCTGATGGCGGTGATCGCCGTGCGTCGTCAGCGACGCTGAAAGACCGAAGAGTGAGTGGGCTCGGCCAGAGTGGCGTGGCTGCGGTCAAGTGGAGTGCTGCATCGACCGCCATTCGTTTTGTGCTGCAGCTGGGGGCGCAAGTGGTGCTAGCCCGTACTTTGGGCCCCGATGTGTTTGGCATTTTTGCCATTGGCATGGTGGTACTCACTTTTGCAGCTTTTTTTTCCGGCTTTGGCTTCAGTACCAGTCTGGTGCTGAACAAGACACTTAGCGAACAGGACGTTCGCTTTGCTTGGACCTGGCAAGTAATCGTAGGCATTTTTACAATGCTTGTCGTTTACTTGCTCGCACCTTCACTCGCCGGCTATTTCAGGGAGCCGCGAGCGCAGCCAGTCATTGAATGGTTGTCGCTGGCGTGTTTTCTCACGGCAGCCGCAGCGCCAGCCAGTACTCTGTTGCAGCGCGACCTGAATTTTCGAGCGATCGGCTTGATACAGGTCGTCAGCTATGCGGTGGGGTATCTCGCCGTTGGGGTGCCCATGGCCCTGTGGGGGTGGGGGGCGTACTCGCTGGTTGCGGCATGGCTGGTCCAGGCGGCGGTTGCGTTGGTTGCAAAATATGCGCTGAAGCCGCATCGCGTGCGCCCCCTTTTGTGGTACCGCGACGGTGCGGCAGTTATTGGCGTTGGTCGATCGGTGTTTTTGACCAACATCGTCAATTGGTGCCTCAATAACATGGACAGGATTCTGATTGGGCGTCTGCTCAACGCGTACGCGCTCGGTCTTTATAACGTCGCTTACAACGTGGCCACCATGCCGAATTCATTGTTGCTCGGTGCGTTGCAGCCCGCGTTTCTGTCTGCCGGCTCGCGGTTGCAGGATGAGAGGCAGCGCCTAGGTAGCGCCTACATCCAAATGGTAGCGGTGATTCTGGTGCTGGCGGTTCCCACCTTCATTTTTCTCGCGTTGATTGCCTCCGACTTGGTGCACTTGCTATATGGTCAAAAGTGGGTTGGGGCAGCTTGGGTTTTGAAAGCCTTGTTCTTGGCCATGCCCGCCTATGTCATCTGGGGAGTTTCGACGCCTGTGCTCTGGAATACAGGACGCAGAAATCAAGAATTTGCGCTTCAGTTGCCGGTCTTGGTCTGTGGCGCCTTTGCTTTTTATTTTTTCGCTAGGCACGGAATCCATGCGGTAGCCGTGATTGCTGCCTTGCTGCTCGTGTCGCGAGCGATTGTCATGGGGTGCGCCGCGTTGCGCGCATTGGAACTGAGCTGGAGGTCGCTGGTGCCGCACGCGCTACGCGGCTTGGTGTTGAGTGTCCTATGCTTGGCGACTGTGCTTTCGGCGCAGCATATGGTAGCAAGATTATCCCTACCGTTGCTGTCCTTGGTCGTCAGTTCGCTTGCGGCGTTTGCTGTTTTTGCACTCTTGCTTGTCATTTGGCCGAGGATACTGGGTGAACAGACGGCAGCAATGGTCATTCGGTTCTTTCCACTGCTTGCGCGAATTTTGAACCGGGGCATTTCGCAGCCGAGTAGCGATGAAGCTGTTGGCAATGGAACGGTCCGTCCTTAGCCCCGCCTTAGCATGCTGCGCAAGCCAAGCTACGCACTGAATGACTCTCAATATGTCCGCTGCACCTGATATGAAGAGTCGCCGCCCGCGCAGCTACATGCACGTGATCTTCTATGTTATTTTGTTCATGGTTGCATTTGCGATGCTGCTCTCCAAGCGAAGTCTTCAAAGTGACGCCGCTTATATTGCGCTGAAGTCCGTCGAGCCGACGCCTCCATTAGTGGCATTGATACAGCCCATTGCGTCTTTGTTGCTACTCATGGTTGCGGTGGAGCGAATTCTCGTTCAATTTGGCAAGCGCGAAAGCGCTGCTGTGGCGTCGCCAGTGCTGTTGGGTGCTTATGTTCTTTTCTGGGGCGGTACCGTGGCTGCGCCAGGTCTGTGGGGCGCGCATCCGCAGTTTACCCACGACTTTTTCTATACGCTCGTAATCGGAATAGCTGCAGTGTTGATCACCAGTGCCGAATGTGATCTCGCAGTCAAGGCGGCGAGGGACGCGCTTCTATTGTTCATGGCCGTCGGCGTGGTCCTGATTCCAATCAAAACCGACATGGTACTGGACACCACCTATACCCAAGGCTTGATCCCGGGCTTGCCACGCTTTGGCGGATTGGCACCCTCTCCGGTGGGGATGGGAGCGCTTGCCCAAGTGTGTCTGGTGTGCTTGCTTGCGCTGCCGTATCGACGGGCTTCGTTGAATCTCATTGCATGGGGGCTTGCGCTCGCGGTGCTGTTTGTCGCTCAGTCAAAAACCGCCTGGCTTTGCTTTATCCTGAGCTCCGGTTTACTCATCGCCTTTCGATCAGGACCGTCTTTCTGGCGCCGTTTCAGCGACCCGATGCGACCCGAGCTCGGCGTCCTTTGTGTTTTAGTGTTCATTGCAGGCGTGCTCGCGCTCACTTTGTTTTTGATATTTGGACATGTAGACAGCAGGGTAGTCAATTTCTTCAGCAGTTCCGAAGGCGAGCAACTGACCTCGCTTACGGGGCGAACTCAGATATGGGCGGTTGCCTACGCAGAGTGGTTGCGTCACCCGGTATTTGGCTACGGCCCGAGCATTTGGGATGTGGCCTTTCGTAACAGTGTTGGCATGCCTAACGCAACCCACGCGCACAACCAGTTCATGGATGCTCTGTCGCGCTCCGGCGCGGTGGGCGCAGCCTCCTTCGTAATATATGCGCTGGTTTTGCTCGTGCTGTCGCTGCGCTACGCATCCGCCAGCAAGGGGCTTACGCTGGCTTTATTCGTCATAATCGCATTGCGATCCGTCGCCGAGGTGCCGTTGTCACTCTATGGCTACGGTATAGAGCTAGTCACCCACCTGCTGTTGTTGATGACGCTGGCGGCTGCCGCCAGTGATGCCCGGCAGCGTAAATACGAAGAGCGGGTCGCGGCCCGCCGGCGACACTCTGCATCGGGACTTGTCCCAAGTCACGGCGCTCAAAGCGGTTTTGTCTCTTGAAGTTTTCGGTTGTCATGCCCTTGTATAACAAGGCGCCTTACATCATGTGCGCGATCGAGTCGGTGCTGGTGCAAACCTGTGCCGACCTGGAACTGATTGTTGTTGACGACGGTTCCACCGATGACGGCGGAAAACTCGTCACGTCGATAACTGACCCGCGGGTTCGCATGATCAGTCAGGCGAACGCAGGCGTCTCCGTAGCCCGCAATCGTGGCATCGCATCTGCACGCGGGGAATGGGTGGCGTTTCTTGATGCGGACGACTGGTACGATCCGCGTTATCTCAGTACCCTGCTGATGGCCCAGGAAGCTTACCCCGAGGCGGACGCCGTGGCTTGCGACCATTTGAAGGTGCCACACGCTGTAGGTCAATGGCCACCGAAGTGGTGCGTTGCGGTACGCGCTCCCGAGGTAGAACTTATCGAGAACCTGCCTCGACGATGGATGAGGGGACCGTCACTAAGCGCCAGTTCGGTAGCGGTGCGTGCAACCCGTCTCGCCGAGATGCAACCTTGTTTCCCCCCCGGCGAATTCTGCGGCGAGGACATGGATCTATGGTTCCGCCTGGCTGAGCGCACGCCTATCGCGATAGTACACGCACCATTGGTAGCATACCGGGTGGGACTTCCCGGAAGCCTGTCAAAGCAACGCAAAGCCGGGATCCTGGAGCCTTGGATTCACCGCATGCAAGCGCGCGCTCTGTCCGGCACCATGACCAGGTCTCAGCAAAAATCTGCGTTATGGTTTATCGCGCAAATCAGAGTAACGCTCGCGCGGGAAGCGGTGGTATCCGGTAATCGTCTCGAAGGTTTCCGTTGGTTGCTCAGAGGCCGGCGTGCTGCGACCGGCACGCGCTGGTGGCTGACTGCAGTGATGCTACTCATGGTCCCAGGAAGCTTTGTCGTGAAGTGGGAGGGTTGGCGCGCCAATCGAATCACCCATAAGACGGAAACAATCAGTGTGGGCGTGAAACCGTGAAAGCTCCTGTGTCTCGCGAGACGCCGGTCCTGGCGCCGTGCCGGGTATCAATCATCATCAAGGCACTGAATGAGGAAGAGCACATTGAGGCCACGATCGAAAGTGCGCTGCAGGCCATCGCAACTCTGGATGGTGAGGTCATCTTGGCAGATTCGTTCTCGACCGATAGTACGGTGGAGCGAGCGATGCGGTACCCCGTATGCATCGTGCAACTGAAACATGGCGAGGAGCAGTGCTGTGGCGCCGGACCTCAATTGGGTTATCAGCATTCGCGAGGCGCGTTTGTCTACATTCTCGATGGAGATATGCAGATGCTGCCAGGTTTCTTGGAGGAGGCCCTCGCATTCATGATGGCGCATGGCGACGTTGCCGGAGTGGGGGGGAATATCGTGGAGAAAAACACCATAAGTTTGGAATACGTGGCACGCAGCGAGCGCGTATCGGCGCATCGATTGCCTGGTCTTGTCGATCGACTCGACGGCGGAGGACTGTATCGGCGTAGCGCCATTGAAGCCGCGGGCTATTTGTCTGATCGAAATTTACATAGCTATGAGGAATTTGACCTGGGGACTAGATTGCGTGTCCTTCGCTGGAAATTGTGGCGTCTGCCGATAGATGCCGCTAGTCATTTTGGCCATGACACGCCTCCCTATCAGTTGCTCATGCGGCGCTGGAGAACGCGCTATATATGCGGCTTGGGTGAGTTGGTCCGTGCAGCGGCTAGCCAGTCGCGGCTGGGTATGGTCTGGCGCGGCATACGGGAACTCCAGCTCTACGCAGTTGTTGTCGTTTGGTGGGCGGTCTTGTTCAGCGTGGCATTGTGGCCCCTGTCTGCGCCTTTTCGCGGGATCGTCTTTGTCGCGACCGCCCTGGCACCCTTGTTATTCATGGTTTATCGCAAGAGGTCTGTTGCCAAGGGGGTTTATTCGATTGTGTCTTGGTGCTTTAATGCCGCGGGCTTGGTGCGTGGGCTGCTCCACGCGCAATTTCCGGTGCGAGAGGTGATTTCGAGCAATATCCTTCAAGATATTGCCGCCTTTTCATCTTCAACGAATACCGAAAGGAGTTGGGGGGATCTCGTGGTGACGGGCAAAGAGGGTGAATGAAGATTCAAGTCAATGGGCGGCTCCGCTTGAAAAAAATCTCGGGCGAATCAGTGCCATGCACAGCGTTTCGCCGCCACGATGATCGCTACATCTACATGGCATGTCCTTGGGGGCCCAAAGGCGGGGGTATGTTCAAGGTGGTGGATTACCTCATTCAAGGGCAAAGTCCATGCAGATCGGTTGGAGCAGCCGAGTTACGCCATCTCGACACACGGGGAGGAGGCAGCGCGACGTTCTCCTTATTGGTGCTTGCAACGGCGTTGATCAAGTTGGTGCGTGGGCGCATCAGCGGGCGGCTCTGTGGTGTGCATGTCAATGTTGCTGAAAGGCTAAGCCTGTTTCGCAAAAGTGCCGTCATAATCTTGAGCCGTGCTCTGGGCATGCCAGTTGTGCTGCATCTGCACGCGCAGCTACATCATTCCTACCGTCGATTGTGGTGGCCCGTGCAAGCTGTGGTGCGCTGGGTATTTTCTCTTGCTTCTGGTTGTGTCGTTTTGGGAGCCAACGCACGACATTTCGTCATCGACGAATTGCGGGTGCCGCCAGACCGCGTTGACATTGTCTTGAACGGCGTTCCGGAGCCTGTCGAGGTCCGCCGAGCGCGGAGGACGGGCTCTGCTCAGCGAGTGCTCTTCCTGGGGAACTTGTCGAAGCTCAAGGGCGTGTCCGATATTTTGGAGGCATTGGCGATGCCCGAGCTTGACACTTCCCGACTCGAGGTGATCTTTGCCGGGGGCGGCGATATACCTGCGTATCGCGCGCAAGCCAAGGATCTACATGTTGACGATGTGGTGCGATTTCAGGGTTGGGTTGATCAGCATGAGGCGGCGCAACTCATGGCTTGTGCCGATGTACTGGTGTTGCCTTCCTACGTTGAGGGGTTGCCTCTAGTCATTCTGGAGGCTTTGGCGAACGGAGTGGCAGTGGTGTGCAGTCCCGTTGGCGAGATTCCATCGGTTCTCACAGATGGTGTAAACGCATGCTTTGTTCGGCCGGGAGATGTGAGAGGCATTGCTGCATGCCTGCAACGGTTGCTGGAGCAACCTGCCTTGATGGAATCGCTCGAAAAGAATGGTCGAGCACTTTACGACGAAAAATTTTCATTGACACGGTTTTTCCGAAGCGTCGCATGCATCCATCAACGGTATTTTGGTACCGCCGGCGAGCCGCTGCGCTCAGATCCTGACGATGTCGCCGTGACCGGCGAGTTTGGCGCGCGTACGTCGGCGAATACCAGTGCGGGTTATTGAATCACGAACTTACCGTAACGACGTGCCCGATGCATGTGCGAGCTAGGCATCATTGAGTACTGATCCCACCAATGTCACGCCAAACTCGCGAAGGCTACGGGAGAACCGCGCTATTTGTGGCATGGAGCTCGCATTTTGTCGCGCAACCATCAGCGCCGCGCCTGCGCGCGCTGCCACGGTTTGCGCGTCCGCGCAGTCACTGGCGGCGGGTGTGTCAATGATCATGACACCGAAGTCTTCACCCAAAGTTGCGAGCAAACTCGAAAACTCGGACCGCCCGAGTAGCTCTTGCGGATTCGGGGGAATGGTGCCAGCGGGCAGAACGGACAGGCTGCTCAGTCCCGGGATCGCCGCGATCGCCTCTAGCCCGGCCCGACCCACAATGACATCAGACAGCCCAATACGCTCACCCAGATTAAAGAGCTCGTGTTGGCGTGGGCGACGCATGTCGGCATCAATCAAAAGCGTGCGCTCGCCAAGCTGGGAAAACACGATTGCCAGATTGGCCGCGAGATAGCTTCGCCCGTCTTTTCGCCCCGCGCTGACAATGGCCAATCCGTTCCGGCCTGTGCCTATGCTGAACCAGCGCAGCATCAACTGACTGCGCAAGGCGCGCAATTCTTCCACTCGGTTACTGTTGGGGTGATAAGCTGCGACGAGGTCGTGACTCAACTTGCTTTCCGGCGCCAGGTAGGGGTAGTCAAACTGCACGGAGAGGGCAAATCGAACATCCTCCTCAGTTAGGAGTCCAAGCGCTTGTCCGACCTCACCAAAACGTCCCCCTCGTTCACGTTGGAACGACAGAATTTGCTCAACCTCGGGCTCCGCCAATCGCCCCGCGTCGACCAGGATGACGCCCATCAGAAGGCCAGCACTTGTCTTTGAATGGCTCGGAATCGGGAGCGAAGCCGGCCTGACCGCAGGTGAGTTGTTCGTGGTCATGCGGGCTTCCCGCTTCCCAGCATCAGAGTGCGAGTCCCGGGTGGTATGCGCGGCAGATTGTTCGAACCGACAGTCCCCAGCACAGGCAAGTCCAGCATTTGCACCAGGTCTTCGGCGGAACGTACACGCCGGTTCAACAGTTCCAATAACACCGCGAAAGCCACTCCCAATATCGTCCCCGCGATGGCGGCGATCAACATGTTCAGCCGAATTTTCGGGCTTGATGGATAAAGGGGCGCCGTAGCGGTGTTGAGGCGTACCACATTGGTTTGCGTGGTCAAGCTCTGCAAGCGTGTCTGCGACGCACTCTGCGTGACTGCGTCGTACGCGCGCTGGGCCGCATCGACGTCGCGTCGATAGATATTGAGATCGTCGCGTTCGGCATTCAACTTCAGTACTTTGGCTTTTTGGGCTGCCAAGGCAGCTTGCAGATCTCTTTCGCGACCTTGATTCACCCGGTAGGTCGTATTTATTGAAGCGTAGATACGACCGGTTTCATCGGCCAACTGCGCCTTGAGCGTTGCCAGTTGAGATTGCGCCTGTTGCAGTTGGGGGTTGTTGGGTCCCAGATTCACGCTGAGTTCCTGGACCCGCGCCTGCATGCGTGCGACATCACCTTTCAGGCTGTTGATCAGCGGGCTCTGCATGACTTCCATGGAGCTGCCATGCACGTTGCGCTTACTTTGGCTGTCTATGGTTTCCGCCTGTACGGCTGTGAGCTGGGTTGAAATTTGTGCCAACTTCGCATTCTCGTAGTCGACGCGATCATCACTTGAGACGATGCCATACTTTTTCTGTTCAGCCGACAGCCGCGCCTGCGCAAGCTCCAGCGCGCTGCGTGCGGTTTTGGTCTGCTCATTGAACCAATCCGAGTTCTGACGCGCTGGTTCGGTTGCCAGAGCCAGGCTGACATCCAGATAGGCCTGCGCAAAGGCGTTCGCAATGTCAGCCGCGCCATTCCGGTCGCGGCCAATATAAGTAATATCGATGACATTGCTTTCTCTGGCGGGACGCACTTCCAGGCCTTTCAGGAGCGACGAAGCAAGCCACGTCTCGAAGTCGCCGTGTCCTTTTGATGCCTTAAGCCAAGCCGCTTTGTTGGCGGGGTCTTGGTCAAGGCTCAGCATCTTGACCACGCGCTTGGCGACGCGGTCACCGCTAATGATGTCAACTTGTGTCGCGATGTAGCCCGGAGGAATCGGCCCCGGTTGTGCCGGCCCACCGACCGGGCCCGGAGTGGAACCGGCGTTCACAAGCAGGTCCGTCTGCGCGGAGTATTTTTTTGGCAACAAGAAGCTGGCGACCAGAGCCACCACCAACGTACCGAAAATGATCACAGCGATGACTCGATAGCGCGCGCGCAGGATCAACAGAAATTGAAGCAAAGTCATGGCAGATCAGAACAAACTTTCGCCGACGTACAGAACATCTCCCGGCTGAATCAGATCAGTAAGCTTTGGATTGATTGCAACTGTCTTGCCGTCTGCGTCCCGGCGTTCCAGGCGCAGGCGGTTCTGGCTGCCTCGCACAGTCGGCCCGCCGCCTTGCGCCAACGCCTGCATGACCGTCATGTCGCGCTCCATGCGGTACTGACCCGGGCGCTGCGCCTCACCATAGATGTAGAACACGGGAGCTTTGCTGACGTACAGGGTGTCACCGCCGACAAGCACGATGTTGTCGTTTGAGTCGCTGCCCGCAAAGAGCGCTGGAATATTGATCACCTTGCGAAACGGCTTGCCGTCATGCTGCCCCGTCACGACCAGCGTGTCTCCGCCTGCCGCCGCTATGCCGCCCGCTGCCGCCAGGACGTCCGTGACACGAGTGGTATCGGTCTCCAATGGAAATCGGCCGGGCCGGCTCACCTCGCCCAGCACCGATACCTGGTTCCCGCGAATCTGCCGCAACACGATGGTCACTTGCGGCGCATTCACAAACTTGCCGGCCACCAACGCGTTCGCAATTTTTTTCTCGACCTCGGCCACTGTCAAGCCACCAACCTGCACGCTGCCGAGCAAGGGATAGCTGATCACTCCACTGTCTGAAACACGGGCATCGACCGAAAGGTCCGGGTTTTGGTACACCTGCACACCGATGGTGTCGCCCGGACTGAGTCGGTAGTCACGATTTCCGGACTCTGCGCGCGCAGGAGCTGTTGATGCCGAGCTTTGGGGCGTAATCAGGGGCTGGGGTGACAAGTCTGTCTGTGCGGCTGCCGCCAGCGAGAGAGGGAAAATTAGTGCTACGGCGAAGTGGCGGAACATCAGCTTCATCTTGGTACTTTTGGAATCGGAACAGGCTTTGAACGGACGTGGATTTCTCAAAAGTTCACTGCGGCCGTAATGCTGGCCCCCTTGCTGTTGTAGTCGAATCCAAATACATTGGAACTGCGCACGTCTCGCAGCAGGGCTGCAATCAATTTGACGGAGCGCAAAGGCTGCCATTCGAACGACAAGGAAGCCTGATCGACTCGATCTTGGCGACTATCCGGAGCAAATCCGGGCAACGGCCCGAAGAATTCCAGGAGATCATGTTCAAAGCGCAGTTTGACGGCGGTGTTCTCGGTTACCTTCCAAGTTGGAGCAATAAATGCGCCGTACTGAGCGAGATAACTATCTGTATTGGTTTGGTAACTGTACAGATTACGTGTCAGGCCGGCCATGATGCTGGCTTTTGCGGTTGCCGCCCAATTGACATTGAGGTTACCTACTATGCCGGCATAGTCGCGCACAGCAAGGTCGGCGTTCGAACGCTCGATATAGGACAGACGACCTTGCACTGTGGTTTTGGCAGTGGGCGCCCAGTTGACGGTGAATTCGTTCTCTTTATCGGAAAAGTTGGTGGCAAACAACGTTGCTGATGGCAAACCGGTGTACTCACCTCTATCAGACTTCACGCGATATGTCATTGACGTTCCGGATGGAAACACGTAACGTAATCCAACATCACCGCCGGTCAGTTTGTAATCGCCCTCGTAAACAGTCTCCACGCTACTGGTGCTGGTTCGATTGTAGGCACCGCCAACAAGGTGCCATGCGCCGCCTAGGTCGTACTCCGCATCGAGGATGGTAGAGCGATCGGTTCGATGATTGATCAGTGCAGCGCTTTGCACATCGGCAGAGTAGTCGATATATTCACGCCGGTCGGTGGACAAGATGCCATGCAGCGCCGGCGTGAAGCTCCAATGCCATGCGGCGGCGTAGTTGTAGGCGGTGAAATTCAGAAAAGAGAAGCGGTCGTAGTGGTAGTTTGCTGCGTTGACATCCAATACAAAACGCTGCAAGCCGTAATGTTTGTCCAGCTTCAGACCCAATGTCGTTGTCGCAACCATGTCCGACGTGCTAGATGTCCCGAGAGTGGTCTGCGGATTGACCGTGTCGGAAAGCCGAAACACGTTGCTGTCGTACAGGAGATTCTCTTGCGCGCTGAACTGCAGTGTGTCGAGTTCATCGGCGTGTGCGGTCAGGCAGCTTACCGCCAGCAGTGCGAGCGGCAGCAGGATGGAATTGCGAGAAGAGTTCAAGGAAACACCTTACCGCCGGCTCGGCGAAGCAAAAAACAAGGGGCTCCACCACTCCCAGTCGCCCAGCAGGATGGAAGGAGGACTTGCTATCTTAGAAGTCCACAGAGGATCGCTGCAATGGCTCTTTCGCACTAATGATCTGAACCGTTGTTTTTTATCAATACGCGGAGCCGTCCTTGAAGACCAGTCGAACGGTCTTCAGGATGACGATCAAATCAAGTTTCAGTGACCAGTTGCGCAAGTAGTCTATATCGTAGTCGATGCGCGATTGCATTTTCTCCAGCGTATCGGTCTCGCCGCGCTGGCCATTGACCTGCGCCCAGCCCGTGATGCCGGGCCTGACTTTGTGGCGGACCATGTAGCCCTTGATCAGCTTGCGGTACAGCTCATTGTGAGCCACTGCATGCGGCCGGGGCCCCACGATGCTCATTCTTCCCTGCAGCACGTTGATGAACTGGGGCAGTTCGTCCAGCGATGTCTTGCGCAGGAAGCTGCCCAGGCGAGTCACCCGGACGTCGTCCTTGCGGGCTTGCTGAATCGTGTTGCCATCTTCCGTGACAGCCATGGAGCGAAATTTGTACACCACGATCTGCTCGCCATCCAGGCCGTAGCGCCGCTGTTTGAAAATCGCGGGGCCCGGTGACCCCAGCCGCACCGCCAGCATGATCAGCAGCATGATGGGCGACACCAGAAGCAGAATGAGGATGGATAAAACAATGTCGCTGGCCCGCTTCAGAAAGCCATTCAAGCCTCGGAACGGGGTGTCGCAAACGGAGATGACCGTCGTGCCGCAAACAGAATCTGTTCGACCTTGAATCAGGTCCGTGATGAACATGTCGGGAACGAAATAGATCGACGCCGTGGTGTCTTTCAACCCGTCAAGAACCTGCAAAATGCGTGGCCGTGCCGTCATGGGCAAGGACAGGTAGATGAACCGGACGCGGTGTTTCTTGACATACGCCGGCAGCTCGTCGATCTTTCCTGCGAGCTTGTATTCGTCCTTCATGCCCCTGCGCTCTTCGCTGCGGTCATCGAAAAACCCCAGCAACTCGATACCTGAGTAGGTCGATTCAACGATGTGCCTGGCCAGTGCGGCACCCTGGTCGTTCATTCCGACAATGACGGCGCCGCGCGGGGGGCCTTGCAGTTTCAACAGATAGGGTGCCGCGACTCGAAGGGTGAGATGGGCGCCAACCTGGGCGGTGGGCGCAACCCACAGCCAATGAAGGATGACAGCCCTTGAAAAATCCAGAAGATAGTGCGTTGCATAGCCGGTCAGAAGCAGAATTCCTGCAAGCCACAGCCACTGAAATGCAATGTTGAACAACACCCGGACAATCGGAAGGTGCAGTTGCGAAGTACCCGGAAACACCAGGGAGAACACAATCAGGGAGAGAATCAGGTACGCCGGCGGCACCGAGTTTTCGAAGTGAAACGCCAGCGCCCACAGAGAAAACACCAGGACAAGGGGCCCCAACGCGGTTTCGAGAGTGTTGAGGAGCTGACTCCCTCCCAGCCCCATGGACCGGGGCTCGCGGTGCTCGTTCCAGGCGGCCGCGGAGTTGATGCGGTTGACCTCAGCCATCGAGGTTCACATTGATGACTTTCGAGACGGCCTGCGCGCGGCTGTACACATTCAGCTTCTTGAAAATACGCTGCATGTGATTCTTGACGGTGAATCCACTGATGTTGAGAATGGTGCCGATCTCGGAATTGGTTTTTCCCATGGCGACCCACGCCATGATTTCGCTTTCGCGCTCGCTCAAGCCGAACACATCTTCGTGCGTGTTCTGGGGCGGCGCGGACGAGTGCCTTCCCTGTTGAGGCAGATGCTTCACTTGGCGCAACGCGGTGTCGATGTACGGCAGCAGGACGTTGAGGGAAGTTCCTGCAGCGGCATGGGGAATTTCGTCTTCGCTCAAAAAGATATAGAGACAATCATGGGAGCTTCTTTCGTCCCGGATCCCATGAATCAGCACCGAGCGCATCGTCCGCAAGGCGCCGCCAAGCGAGCCAGCGAGGCTGCTGCTGCCCAGCAAATACTCGAAATCCCGGAAACTCACAATGCACGGATTTCGCGATGCGGCAGTCCAGCAATCGTGAAACTTGCCCAGCAGAAAAGGCAGGCTGTCGGAGCCAATGGCGTATGAGCGTACGCCGGGCAGTTCGGACAGAATATCGTGTTGCAGAGAGCCCTGCTCGAAGTCGCCCCAGCCGGTCAGAAGTATGTCGTGCGGCAGAAATTGCTGCACGTCGCTTTGCAGCCAGCGCAACAGGTCGATGTGACGCCGGATCGACACACTCTGGCTGATCAAGTCCAGAAAATTGGCGGATTCATCATCCGCAGGCGAACTGTAAGGCCCCATGTTTTCGCACCATTTCCCTTGTATTCATTCTTGTGAATTTGTAACTTTCCACTGTCACATCGATAAATATGTAATGGGCGTGTCAAAACGCAACCGATGCTTCATCCTACGCCAAAACACGAAAGGCCTCAAACGACATACCGTGCAATAAGTCACAAAACACGGCACTAAACTTGATCTGCCTTGGCTGCCGCAAAATTTGCACTGATGGAGAGTGTTGTTGGCCAAATGGTTCCGTGTCCGGTTCGTGGCTATACCTCTTCTAAGACCTGCCCGAACATCGCGACGATGATGGCGGGGCGATGCAATGCTTCAGCGCGGGCATACGAATCATTGGAGATTTTCTCGGGCAAGTCTGTTCGTTATCGAACGTAAGCCCACGCTCCGGCTCTTTCGGTTTGTTGACAAATACAAGCGACTTAGGGAGGCGCTCTTGGGCCGACACGAACTCTGACGGCCATGCCGGCCGCCAGCTCGTCGATGCGGGTTCCGGCAACGTCAAATACGCTGTTGCGCCGGTTCTGCACCAGCAGAGCACACAGCCAATGGCAAAAATGGTTCACCGGTTTCTGTTACGCGTTGCGTCGGCTGTCGGTGGTGCTGTTTGCCGAGAGTGGCGGCGGGCCTGGCAACTTCAAGCCCGAGCAGATCGACCCGAGCAGCGTGTAGTTTGGCCACGGCGTGTTCGACGTTCTGGTGAAGAATTAGGCAGCGTCGGTGCGCGCGGACTTTGATGCCAGCATCCTCACCTCGCTGGCGCGCATCGAAGGCCGCCTCGTGGGAGTTCTGGCCGCAACCCGCGGCATCTGGGCGGCGCGATCGACGTGGACGCCGTCGGCAACGTCGCGCACTCCATGCAACAGTGCAGCGCGTACGGCCTGCCGATGGTGTCGCTGACCGGCACGACGGGCCTTTTGGTGGAACCCGACATCGAGGCGCAGGTGCGCCATGTCTGCCGCATGTTCGTGGTGGCTGCGCACCTCAAAGTGCCGTTCTTGCCGTGGTGCTGCAAGGGCTATGAACTGGGTACACAGGCCATGACGGCCGGCGGCTGCGACGCGCCGGTGTTCACCGTGTCCTGGCCGAGCCGCGAGTTCGACGCCATGGGGCCGGAGGGCGCGGTGCTGTACCAGAAGCGGGTGAGGGGCCTGGCGAGGAGCGTGCTAAGCTGGAACGCCCGATGGCGAGGCGTCCTGCCAGCACCCATCTCACTGACAAAGGAGACCCCCATGCCCGGCCTGCTGCCCCATGTCGACCCCGACGGCCTGCTCGAATTTTCCGTGGTCTACACGGACCGCTCGCTGAATCACATGTCCAAACGCTTCGCGGGCGTCATGCGCGGCATCGTCGCCACCCTGAAAGACGTGTATCACGCGCGCAGCGCCGTGCTGCTTCCCGGCAGCGGCACCTTCGGCATGGAGGCGGTGGCGCGCCAGTTCGCCAATGACAAGAAGGTGCTGATCGTGCGCAACGGCTACTTCAGCTACCGCTGGAGCCAGATTTTCGACGCCGGCCGCATGGGGGCCAGCGCCGTGGTGTGCAAGGCGCGCCGCGTGGGCGAAGGCGCGCAGGCGCCATGGCAGCCGGCACCGGCCGCGGAAGTGGCCGCCGCGATTCACCGGGAAAAGCCCGCCGTGGTGTTCGCGCCGCATGTGGAGACGGCCAGCGGCATCATCCTGCCCGATGATTACCTGCGTACCGTGGCCGAGGCCGCGCATGCCGCGGGCGCGCTGTTCGTGCTCGATTGCGTGGCCTCGGGCGCGATGTGGGTGAATATGGAGGCCACCGGCGTGGACGTGCTGATTTCCGCGCCGCAAAAGGGCTGGAGCAGCTCACCCTGCTGCGCCATGGTCATGCTGGGCGTGCGCGCTCGCGAGGCGATCGAGGGCACGAGCAGCTCCAGCTTCTCGTGCGACCTCAAGAAGTGGCTGCAGATCGCCGAAGGCTACGAAAAGGGCGAACACGGCTACCACACCACGATGCCGACCGACGCCTTGGTCAATCTGGGGGAGGTCATGCGCGAGACGCGCGATTACGGTTTCGACAAGGTCCGGGCCGAGCAGGTCGAACTCGGCGCCAGGGTGCGCGCGCTGCTCGAATCGCGCGGCTTTGCCAGTGTCGCGGCAAATGGCTACAAGGCGCCCGGTGTCGTGGTGAGCTACACGACCGACCCCGGCATCCGAAGCGGCAAGAAGTTCATCGACGCCGGCCTGCAGACCGCTGCCGGCGTGCCGCTGCAGTGCGACGAAGGGCCCGATTTCAGCACCTTCCGCATCGGGCTCTTCGGCCTGGAGAAGTGGCACAACATTGATCGCACCGTGGCGCAACTGGCCGCGGCGCTGGACCGGATGGCACCGCGTTAGGTCTGGCGTCAGGCGCGGGACCGCCCGCGGCGGCCAGTCGGTCGTGCCCTTGATCCGCAAGGGATTGTTTCGGATGGACAAGCACTTTGAGTTGGCACGCTCCAAGCGCCAGGCGCTGGGCCTGCTGCTGCTCGTCACGGCCGTGTTCGTGGTTACCAGCTGGCTGCCGCCCAGCTTGGGCGTCGACATCCTCAAGGCCATGGCCGAGGCGGCGATGGTTGGCGCGATGGCCGACTGGTTCGCGGTGGTGGCGCTGTTCCGGCGCATTCCCGTTCCGTTCATCGCGCGCCACACGGCCATCATCCCGCGCAACAAGGATCGCATTGGCGAGAATCTCGCGGTCTTCGTGAGCGACAAATTTCTCGATCCGCTTTCGCTGGTGGCGCTGCTGCAGCGGCACGACCCGCTCGCGCAGCTGGCACGCTGGCTCACCGCACCGGGCCATGCCGGCATGCTGGGTGCGCAGGTGGTGCGGCTGCTGTCGGCGACGCTGGATATGGTGCAGGACACGCAGGTCGAGCGCTTCATCAAGCACGCGGCGCGTACCCTGATCGGGCGGCTCGACCTGTCTCATTCCATGGCCACGGTACTCGCGGCGCTGACACAGGACGGACGCCACCAGGCGCTGCTGGACGCCGCGCTGGAGCGGCTGACGGAGCTGCTGCGGGAGCCGGCGTCGCGCAGCGTCATCGCGCAGGCCATCGTGCAATGGGTCAGGCGCGAGCACCCGCTCAAGGAAAAGGTGCTGCCGACCGACTGGCTGGGCGATCAGGGCGCGAACCTGATCGCGCACGCGCTCGAGAGCCTGCTGGCCGATGTCGCGGGCAACCCGCGGCACCAGTTGCGCGACAAGTTCGATGACGCGGTCCAGCAACTGATCGACAAGCTGCGCGCCGACCCGGAGTTTGCGCGCAAGGGCGAGGAAATCCGCCACTACCTGCAGCATGACGCCGCGCTGGGCCTTTATGTCCAGCAACTGTGGCAGGGCATGCGTGCTGCGCTCAAGCGTGACCTGGCCGATGAAAAATCGAGAGTCGCGCGCAATGTGGCCGCACTGGGGCGCTGGCTGGGGCAGTCGCTGGCGCACGATGCGGCGCTGCGGGCATCCTTGAGCCGGCGGCTTGAGGACTGGGCGCACACGCTGGCGCCCGAGGTGTCGCAGTTCGTGGCGCAGCATATCCGCGACACGGTGCAGCGCTGGGATGCGCAGCAGATGTCGCAACTGGTGGAGTTGAACATCGGCAAGGACCTGCAGCACATCCGCATCAACGGCACGCTGGTGGGCGGCCTGATCGGCTTGCTGCTGTTCGGGCTGTCGCACCTGCCCGATCTGGTCCGCGCGCTGCCGGGCTGACATCCGCATTGTCGTGGCCCAATCCATAAGGGTTCGCCTCTAGGCAAAAGCCCGATGCCGCGGCACGCGCCGCGTCGGTAGAATCCGCCCACCTCTTCACTCACGGTAGCCGCCTTGCCCGATCGCCTCTCCGTGCTGCCGCAATACCTGTTGCCCAAGCATGCACTCACGGCCTTTGCCGGCATCGTCGCGTCGAGCCGTGGCGGGCACCTCAGCACGGGGCTGATCCGCTGGTTTGTCGCCAAGTACGGCGTTGACATGAGCGAGGCGGCGAATCCCGACATCGCCAGCTACGCCAGCTTCAACGACTTTTTCACGCGGGCCTTGAAGCCCGGTGCGCGGCCTTTGGCGAGTGCCGACCTGATCTGCCCGGTGGACGGCGCGATCAGCCAGTTCGGCGCGATCGAGCGCGACCAGATCTTCCAGGCCAAGGGCCATCACTATTCCACCACGGCACTGGTCGGTGGCGATAGCGCGTTGGCCGCACAGTTCGAAGACGGCCATTTTGCCACGCTCTACCTGAGCCCGAAGGACTACCACCGCATCCACATGCCATGCGACGGCCGGCTCGTGCGCATGATCTACGTGCCCGGTGCGCTGTTTTCTGTGAACCCCGCGACCGCGCGGGGCGTGCCCGGCCTGTTCGCGCGCAACGAGCGCGTTGTCTGCGTGTTTGACTCGCGGCGCGGTCCGTTCGTGTTGGTGCTGGTAGGCGCTACCGTGGTCGGCAGCATGGCGACGGTCTGGCATGGCGTCGTGAGCCCGCCACGCGGCGGCCCGGTGCGCGAGTGGCAGTACAGCGACCGGGATGTGCGTCTGGCGCAAGGCGATGAGATGGGCCGCTTCCTGCTCGGCTCCACCGTGGTGATGCTGTTTCCCAAGGGGCCGCTTCAATTCAATGCGGCATGGCAGCCGGGAGGTGCCATCCGCCTCGGCGAAAAAATGGCCGACCTGCCACAATGATTCGATGAA
>DATNBD010000062.1:0-2927 GCA_035572155.1 Rhodoferax sp. | reverse complement strand
CCGCCACACGAGATCGCAACGGTGATATGGCGCGCGTCGCGCGGATCGACCAGCACGCTGTGGATGCCGGCGTGGTCGTAGCCGCCGCCGAACCAGTTGCGCCGGTTCGGCTTCTCCCACAGCTCGGTGGCGAGCACCCAGCTCGCGCCGCCGTCGTCGGAGCAGAACAGCCCGGCAGGCAGGCAGCCGGCCCAGAGGCGCCCGGGTTGACCGGCGCCGCCAGCCGCGAGCGACCAGATCATGTCAACGCTCCACGGCGTCGCATCGTCGGCCCAGGGGCCGGTCTCGGGCTTGCGCGGAAACGCCGGCGCAGCAATCTCCTGCCAGCTCGCGCCGCGGTCCATGCTTTTGCGCAGCTTCACGCCGAAATGGCCCATGCGCAGCGCGGCGTACCAGGCGCCATCCCGCGGGTCGGCCAGCACCTGGGTCACCGGTTCGCCAGCAAAGTGGTGCGCGGCGATTTTCCAGTCATCGCCCTCGCTGGCTATCACGAACAGCCCCTTGCGGGTACCCAACAGCATTCTTTGCATCGTCCGCTCCTGTTTTCGCCGGCTGCCGGGTCAACCGCCGGTCAGCGCCCCGATCACCAGCACACGGTCACCAGGCTGCAGCATCTGATCCAGCCGCTCGCGATCCTGCACCATCTGCTGGTTCACGAACACCGCGACATGCCGGCGCACCGCGCGCTGATCGTCAAACACATAATGCGCCAATGGCGGCGCGGCGGCCAGTGCGGCCTCGAGCACGCTGCGCAGGCTTCCCGGCGCAACCGTCTGTGGCGCGCAGTCCACATGGCGGCGCAGGCTGGCGGCAAATTCGACGACAACCGCGTCTGGAGCAGTGGCAGTGTTCATATGTTCGGTGCAGTTCGCGGGCCGCGCCCGCCTCCACGGTAGACGAACGGCGGGCGGCGTTTTCGGCAGGCCGCGCGGAAGATTTTGCGCCTCGAACGGTACAACTGCGAGCGCCGGCTCCGGTCAGTCGACAAAGAAATCCGGAATGAAACTCTTCGTGCCGGGCGTAACTGAATATTTTTCGAGATCCGTCACGCCGTGCGCGGCCAGCAGCGTGTCGTCGATGTAAAAGTTACCGGTGATGTTGCTCGGGCTGGTAAGAATCAGGTACGCCGCATCAGCCAGGATTTCGGGCGTGCGGCAGCGGCCGACGTCCACGCCCGGAATCATTTGCAGCGCGCTCGTGGCGATCGCGGTGCGCGGCCACAGGCTGTTCACGCCGACGCCGTACTTTTTGAACTCACCCGCATGGCCCAGCGTGCACATGCTCATGCCGTACTTGGCCATGGTGTAGGCGGTGTGGTGCTCGAACCAGTGTGGCTTCATGGAGAGCGGGGGCGACATCGTGAGCACCTGCGGGTTGCGCCCGGCCGCGGCCGATTTCTTGAGCTCGGACAGGCAGGCCCGGGTGCACAGGTAGGTGCCGCGCGCGTTGACACCGTTCATGAGGTCGTAGCGCTTCATCGGCGTCGCCTCGGTCGGGGTCAGGCTGATAGCGCTGGCGTTGTTGACCAGAATGTCGATGCCGCCAAAGGCCGCCACCGCTTTTGCCACGGCGGCGAGCACCGCGTCCTCCTCGCGGATATCCACCGCCAGCGGCAGCGCCTGGCCGCCCGCCGCCTTGATTTCCTCGGCAGCGCTGTAGATCGTGCCCGGAAGTTTGGGATTGGTCTCGGTGGTCTTGGCCGCAACGACGATGTTGGCGCCGTCCTGCGCGGCGCGCCGGGCAATCGCCAGGCCAATGCCGCGCGAGGCACCGGTGATGAACAGGGTCTTGCCTTTGAGACTGGCGGGCTGGTTCATGGTGACTCCTGATGACTATAAATAAAATAGCTAACTATCAAATACCGATAAGGGCTACAAGCACTATTTTCTTAAACTTTGGTGAAATCCGGCCTGCGTTTCTCCATGAAGGCGGTGAACGCCTCGCGCGCCGCCGGCTCGCGCAGCATGCGGCCAAAACTCGCGCCCTCTTCCACCATACGCTCGGCCAGAACGGCCGGCTGGCCCTTCTTCATGAGCCGCTTGGTCTCGATCAGCGAAGTGATCGGCTTGGCGGCCAGCTTGCGCGCCTGCGCCTGCGCCACCGCATTCGCTTCGGTCGGCGGCACCACCCGGTTCACCAGACCGACTTCGAGCGCCGCTTCGGCGAAGAACGGCTCGCCCAGCAGCAGGGCTTCGGCCGCGCGGTGGTAGCCGAACATGCGCGGCACCAGCAGGCTCGATGCCGCTTCCGGACACAGGCCCAGGTTCACGAACGGCATCGAGAACGCCGCGTTGTCGCCCGCGTAAACCAGATCGCAGTGCAGCAGCAGGGTGGTGCCGACGCCCACGGCCGGACCGCAGACCGCCGCCACCAGCGGCTTGGTGAAGCTGGCGATGCCGTGCAGGAAGCGCGATACCGGAGACTCGGCCGTGGCCGGCGGTGCGTTCAGAAAATCGCCGATGTCGTTGCCCGCGCTGAAGATGGTTTCGTGGCCCTGCAGCACGACGACGCGCACGGCCGCCTCGACCTCGGCTCGGGCCAGCGCATCGGCCAGCGCGCCGTACATGGCGGTGGTGATGGAGTTTTTCTTCTCGATCCGGTTCAGGGTGAGGGTCATCACGCCGGCATCGACGTGGGTCAATATGTCGTTCATTGAAGTGCTTCCTTTACAAAATCGAGCCGGTCCTGACCCCAGAACATTACGCCGTCCACAAAAAAAGTAGGCGCGCCGAACACGCCGCGGTCGATCGCTTCCTGCGTCGCGGCCTTGAGCGCCTCCTTGACCCGTGCATCCTGCGTCAAAGTCAGCAGCCCGAGTGGATCGAACTCCGCCGCCTGCAGCACGGCCGCGACGGTGGCTGCATCGTTCAGGTTCTGCGCATCGACCCAGATGGCATGGAACACCGCGGCCATATAAGGCTCGAAGC
>DATNBD010000061.1:0-20923 GCA_035572155.1 Rhodoferax sp. | reverse complement strand
GGCAGCCAGGTCACGGCGTTGGGCGCAACGAGCTGGCCCTTGTGCGGGCCGCTTTCCAGCAGCAACCGGCCGTCGCGCTCCGTCGCGTCGTGCGTGGCGCCCTCCAGGACGATGCGTGCGTGTTTCATCGTCCCTCCTCCGCCACCAGGGTATTGGACAGCGTGGCGAAGCCCGGCGCGCTGATGTCGATGCGATCGCCGGCCTGTGCGAGCGGTCGGCCCGCGTCGCAGCCCAGCATCAAGACGTCGCCGCGGCGCAGCGTCATGAATTCGCTCACATCGGCCAGCAGTTGCGCGGCATCGCGCACCAGGTCGGCAAAGTCCACCGACTGCTTGAGCACGCCGTTGATGCAAACGGCCAAAGTGAAGCGTGACGGATCGACGGCGGCGTGCGCGGCCACCAGGGCGGGTCCCACGCCGAGGAAGCCGTCGAGGCATTTGTATTTGACCGGCGGCCGGTAGAAGCTCGCATGCGGAATCGATAAATCGTTCATCAGCACGTAGCCTGCTACGGATCTGAGAGCGGCATCGGGCCGCACAGCCTGGACATCCTGCCCCATCACCATCGCAATCGTGGCGCCGACCTCGACCTGCGGCACCTTCGCGGGAATCGCGATGGCGGCTTCGTGAACGCTCCAGGTGTTCGCCGGTTTGATGTACAGGATCGGCGCCTTGGGCGGCGCCCTGTAGGGCGGCTCGCTCATCTGTGGCGCCAGCGCTTGCAGCTCGCCGCGAAAGTTCAGCAGGACGCCGTACACCGTACCGGACGGCATGAAAGAGGTCGCACTGCTCATGGCTTTTCCAGTTCAATCACAGTATCGAGCAGCTTGTACAGCTGCGCCAGTTTCTGTTTGCCCAGGGATTGCTCCATCCACGCGTAATGCGCTTCAACAGTTTGCGACAGCTTGCCCACCAGTTTCAAACCCTTTGCCGTGGCTTCGACCACGGTGCGGCGCTGGTCCTCGGGGTCGCGCGCTCGGCGGATCAGCCCGTCGCGCTCCATGCGCGCGAGCACGCCGGTCAGGCTGGGGCCGAGGATGAAGGCCTCGCGCGCGACGCGCCCGGTTTCGACCACGCCGTGCTCGCCCAGCACGCGCAACACGCGCCACTGCTGGTCGCTCAGGGCGTGCGCGCGCAGGCTGGGGCGGGTGTGCGCCATGACCGACTCGCGCGCCTGCAGCAGCAGCCGGGGCAGATTGCGGTGAACGAAGGGCGTGTTCATGAATGCGGTGATTTATTTAATATATTAAATGATTTAGGAATTTCCGCAAGCGCGACGCCTGCGCAGATGATGCGGGTAAACCCGCGCTGTCTGCCTGTACAGCTATATTCCCCGCATGGCCAAAGACAAAACCGTTTACACCTGCAACGAATGCGGCGGCACCACGCCCAAGTGGCTGGGCAAATGCCCGCACTGCAACGCGTGGAACACGCTGATTGAATCGGTGGCCGAGAGCGCCGTGCCGGCCAAAAACCGGTTCGCCTCGCTGGCCAAGACTGCGGAAGTCGCCACCCTGGGCGAGATCGATGCCGTCGACATGGCCCGCACGCCGACCGGCCATGAGGAGCTCGACCGCGTGCTGGGCGGCGGCATGGTCGAGGGCGGTGTGGTGCTGATCGGCGGCGATCCCGGTATCGGCAAATCCACGCTGCTGCTGCAGGCGCTGGATTCGCTGCAGCGCAGTGGGCAAAACACCCTGTACGTGACGGGCGAGGAAAGTGGCGCCCAGGTGGCGCTGCGTTCGCGCCGCCTTGGGCTCGGCCACTCGCAGGTCAAGGTGCTGGCCGAGATCCAGCTGGAGCGCATTCTCGCCACGCTGGAGGCCACACAACCCGACATCGCGGTGATCGACTCGATTCAAACCGTATATTCGGATCAGCTCACCTCGGCCCCGGGCTCGGTGGCGCAGGTGCGCGAATGCGCGGCGCACCTGACGCGCGCGGCCAAGGCTTCGGGTGTCGCCATCGTGCTGGTCGGCCACGTTACCAAGGAAGGCGCGCTGGCCGGGCCGCGCGTGCTCGAACACATGGTGGATACGGTGCTGTATTTCGAGGGCGACACGCATTCAAGCTTTCGCCTGGTGCGCGCGATCAAGAACCGCTTTGGCGCGGTCAACGAGATCGGCGTGTTTGCCATGACCGAGAAGGGGCTCAAGGGCGTGTCCAACCCGAGCGCGATTTTTCTGTCCCAGCACAGCGAACCGGTGCCCGGCAGCTGCGTCATGGTCACCCTGGAAGGTACGCGACCCATGCTGGTGGAACTCCAGGCGCTGGTGGACAGCGGCGGCCCCAGCCCGCGGCGCCTGTCGGTCGGCCTGGACCGGGATCGCCTGGCCATGCTGCTGGCCGTGCTGCACCGCCACGCGGGCATCGCCTGCATGGACTAGGACGTGTTTGTGAATGCCGTGGGCGGCGTGCGTATCAGCGAGCCCGCGGCGGACCTGGCGGTGATGCTCGCCATCACCTCCAGCCTGCGCGGCAAACCGCTGCCCAAGGGCTTCATCGCGTTCGGCGAGGTGGGGCTGGCCGGCGAGGTGCGCCCCGCGCCGCGCGGCCAGGAGCGGCTCAGGGAAGCGGCCAAGCTGGGGTTCAGTGTGGCCGTGGTGCCCAAGGCGAATGCGCCGAAGAAGGGCGCGAAAGACTTCGAAGGGCTCACCATTCATGCGGTGGAGCGCATCGAGCAGGCCATCGATGTCGCGCGCGGCCTGCAGGCCTGACGGGTGCGTCGCGCAGGCGTTCGCGGGTGATCGGGTGGCCGACCAGCCCCGAACCGCCCGAACGGGCCGCCGCCCCGTAAAATCAGGGAATGGGCTGCCGGGCAGCCCCCACCCCCGGCCCGCCGCGCAAGATGCGAGGCCCCCGATACAAGGACCCCTATGAGCCCCCAACCTGCTTCAATGGCCGATCGCGACGGAAAAATCTGGATGGACGGCGAGATGGTGGACTGGCGCGACGCCAAGATCCACGTGCTGACGCATACGCTGCACTATGGCTGCGGCGCCTTCGAGGGCGTGCGCGCCTACAACACCGCGGGCGGCACCGCCATCTTCCGCCTTGCGGAACACACGGACCGCCTGTTCAACAGCGCCAAGATACTGCGCATGAAGCTGCCGTTCAGCAAGGAGCAGGTGAACGAGGCGCAAAAGGCCGTGGTGCGCGCCAACAAGCTCGAGAGCTGCTACCTGCGCCCGCTGCTCTGGATCGGCGACGAGAAGCTCGGCGTGAGTCCAAAGGGGAACACGATCCACCTGATGGTCGCGGCCTGGCCCTGGGGCGCCTATCTGGGCGAGGAGGGGATGAAGCGCGGCATTCGCGTGAAGGTCTCCAGCTACACGCGCCATCATGTCAACATCACCATGACGCAGGCCAAGACGGTCAGCAATTACACCAACTCGATTCTTGCGAACATGGAGGCGCTGGATGACGGCTACGACGAGGCCATGCTGCTGGACGCCTCGGGCTTTGTCAGCGAAGGTGCCGGCGAGAACGTCTTCGTGGTCAAGGACGGCGTGGTCTATACACCGGATCTTTCGGCGGGCGCGCTGAACGGCATCACGCGCAACACCGTGCTGCACATCTGCAAGGACCTGGGACTGGAGCTGGTGCAAAAGCGCATCACGCGCGACGAGGTGTATATCTCCGACGAGGTCTTCTTCAGCGGCACGGCCGCTGAAATCACACCCATCCGCGAGCTCGACCGCATCGAGATCGGCACGGGTAGCCGCGGACCCATCACCGAAAAAATCCAGAATGCGTTCTTCGATATCGTGAATGGCCGCAACCCGAAATACGCCCACTGGCTCGCCAAAGTATGAGTAACCCACCCGTTGAATTGCTGGCCCAGGACCTGACCGACATGGGGGGGGTGTTCTGCCCCAACCCCAAGGCCGACATGAAGGTCTGGAACAACCACCCCAGGGTCTATCTGGATGTGGCCAAGACTGGCGAGGTCAAGTGTCCGTACTGCGGCACGGAATACCGCCTCAAGCAAGGCGAAGCCGCGGGACTCGGCCATTGACCAGTCCGGCGGACGCTGCCGTCCCACAGAATCTTCAGGCGCTGCTGGCGCAGGTCACCGTGGTGGTGGTGACCTACAACAGCAGCCACTGCGTGGCAGCGCTCGCCGACGGCCTGCGTGCGCTGCCACACGTCATCGTGGTGGACAACGCGAGCCAGGACGATACCTGCGCGGCCGTGCAAACGCATTTGCCGGCGGCCACCTTGGTGCGCCTGCCGGCGAACCGCGGCTACGGTGTCGCCAACAATGAAGGCCTGGCCCGGGTTGGCACGCCCTACGCACTGCTGCTCAACCCGGACTGCCTGGTCGCGCCCGCTTCGGTGGCGGCACTGGTGGCGGCCGCCCGTACCTCCTGGGGCGAGGCGACCCTGCTGGTGCCGCAACTGGTGGACGGCGTGGGCCGCAAGCAGATCAACTACAGCTGGCCGCGGCATGCGTGGCGCCCGCGCGGCGGCGCGGCAGAGGGCCCGCTGAATGTGGGCTATGCCTGCGCCGCCGTGATGCTCATCAACCTGCCGCGGCTTCAGGCCACGCTGGGGGACGGTGCCGGCTTCGACCCGCGCTTTTTCCTGTACTACGAAGACGAAGACCTGTGCCTGCGCGTGTTCCAGCAGCACGGCCAGATCCTGGTGCTGCCGGAGGTCGAAGTGGTGCATTTTTCGCGCGGCTCGGTGAAGGGCGCGCGGCCCTGGCGCGCCGAGTACTGGCGCGGCTTTCACCACGCGCAATCGAAAATCCGGTTTCAGTTCAAGCATTTTGGCGCGGCGGCCGGGCGCCGGGCGCGCCGCCGCTTGCTGGGCTCGGCCTGCCTGAATGTGCTGGCGCGCGCCCTGCTGCTGTCGCCGAAGCACCTGGCGCGCGCCTGGGGCCGTTTGCGCGGCGTCTGGCAGCTTGGTGCGGCAGCCGCCTGAGCCATCCTCGCCATGGCCGCTGCCTCCCCGTCTTCTCCCCCGGATTCCGGCTCGCCCGCGCACCCGCGTCTGACCATCGCGGTGCTGACGAAAAACGAGGCATCGCGGATTGGCCGCTGCCTGCGCAGCGCCGCATTTGCCGATGAACTGGTCGTGGTGGACAGCGGCAGCAGCGACAACACCGTGGCGCTGGCGCGGGCCTTTCGCGCACAGGTGTTCGTGCATGCCGACTGGCAGGGCTTTGCCGTGCAGCGCAACCGCTTGCTGACGCATGCCAGCGGCGACTACGTTTTCTTTCTCGACGCGGACGAGGAAATCACGCCGACGCTGCAACAGGAACTGCGTGCCGCCGTCCAGGCCGGTGCACGCGCGGTGGGTTGCGTGCGCTGGCGCGTGGTGGCCTTCGGGCGTGAACTGCGGCACTTCCGGTCGCAGGCGCCGGTGGAGCGGCTGTTTCGTCGTGACCAGTTGCAGCGCTTTGAGGGCGCGGTGCATGAGCGCGCGGTGCTCGCGGACGAGCCCGTGCCGCGCCAGGTGCTGCAAGGTGCGCTGCTGCATTACTCGCGCGACTCGGTGCGCGCCAGCCTGGAAAAGCTGACCCAGTACGCGATGCTCGGCGCTGCCAAGCGCGCCCGCTCCGGCAAGCCAGGCGGCATCGCCGTGGGGATGGCCTATGGCACGTCCGTCTTCATCCGCCTGTATTTTTTCAAGCTCGGCTTTCTGGATGGCGGCGCGGGTTTCCTGTTTTGCTATTTCATTGCGCTCGAATGCTTTTTCCGCTGCGTGGCACAGCGCTACGACAGCGCTAGCCTGACCGAGACGGTGGGGCGCTGACCGACCCGGCGCCCCGCAGGATCGAGCCCGCCATCAGCAGGGCCATCATGAACATGAAGAAGTGATTTTCGCGCGAGCTGAACAGCGGCGAGTTGATCAGGCTGTCGGCGATCAGCGCGCTGGCGAGGCCGTAGACCAGGTATCGGTCCGGGGCGGTGCGGGCTCGGCCGACGCGAATCATGGCCGCGATCAGCCACAAATAGGCCAGCAGTCCGGGCAGGCCGTTCTCCATCCAGAAGAACAGGTACTGATCGTGCGGGTGCCAGCCGAATTCGACGCATTCCGCGGGATTCACGATCAGCCGGCAGGATTCAAGGTCATAAGAGCCGGTGCCCCAGCCTTGCAGCGGCCGCTGCCGGATCAGCGCCAGCACGATCCTGTAGTTGTACAGGCGATGGCCGATGGAGGTGTGAATGTCGGTGTTGCGGTTCTGAATGTCGCTCCAGGCTTGCTGGTATCGCGCCTCCATCATCCTGGAGCTGAGCAAGCCGATACCCAGCACGGTGGCGAGCACGGCCGCCACCAGCAGCGGCGCGGCGTAGCGGCCTCGCTTGGGGGCGGCGACCACCACAAAGGTCAGCAAGCAGGCGGTCAATACGAAATACCCCGTTCGACCCCGGGACAGGTGCGTAATGCTGACCGTGGACAGTGCCGCCAGCAGGAGCCACAGCCCCTTGTAGCGGCGCTGTCGGGCGGCAACACACAGCGTAAGGCACAGCACCACGAAAAAGGACATCATCACGTTTTGCGTGATGTAGTCGCCCACCACAGTGTGGTCGACGCCCCAGCCCAGCGGGCGCGTCGGATTCGCCATGGGGCTGACCCACGGCAGGCGGACCCAGATGCTGGCGTAGACCGAAGCCAGGATGAACAGCATGCCTGCGCCAAACGCGCCAAGGCAATACCGGCGCCAGCGCGCCTGGTCCAGCAACGAAAGAAACACCAGCGCGATCAGCAGTTTGCTGTACTTGCCGACATGCAGGCGGATGTGCGCCAGGTCGCCGGTCGAATAAAGCGTGCCCAGCAAAATCAGGCCGAACAGCGCCAGGGCCGGCAGCGTCATGGGGTTGTGGCGAATCGCTTGCCAGCGTTGTCGGTAATGACCTGCGGCCAGCCAGCACAGCACAACCACGGCGCTCAGGGTATTGGCCAGCCCGAGGGCGACCGGAAAGCTCAGGAAAACGCCGACCAAGGCCCATTTCGCTGCGGTGTCAAAACGTTCCTGAAGATGTGTCATCGTGGCGGGCCGCTGGGCACGTCGTGCCAGCGGCCTGTTGCAAGGCAGTCCGGATTATCGGTGCAGTGCGTCGATGCGGCCCTGCCGGGCGAAAAAAAAGCCACCTTGCGGTGGCTTGAAGAAGTCCTTGGAAAGGACGTCGTTGGGATACCCTGATGGAGTTGAACTCTTTGCGAGTTTCAAGCCCGTGTTACTGTGACAGCAGTGAAGTAACTGTAGGTAATTTTCTGCACTTTTTCATCCCCAATTTATGGGATAAATGGCGTGTCAGGCGAGATGGCCCGGCTATTGCTGTGATATTTCGCACAGCGCCGGCAAAACGCTCTTGTTACAGGTTGCGCAGCGGCAGCTCGACGACGAAGGTGGCGCCACCGCCGCTGCGATCCTCGCAGCGGGCCGTGCCGCCGTGCCGCTGCGCGATCGACTTCACCAGCGCCAGCCCGAGGCCGACACCGCCCGCTCGCTCGCTCGCGCCGGGCAGGCGGTAGAACGGCTCGAAAATGCGCTCGCGCAGGTTTGGCGGCACGCCGGGTCCGCGGTCGCTCACGCGCAGCACGGCACGCGCGCCCTCGCGCTGCACGCCGACCGTGATGGCGCCGGTGCCGTAGCGGCGCGCATTTTCAATCAGGTTGCGAATGGCGCGCCGCAGCAGCTTGGGCACGCCGTCCACCGTCACGGCCGTCGCGTCAGTGGTGCCGGCACTGGTGTCGAGCTCGACATCCTGGCGCGCGCATTCCTCCGCCGCCAACCCGGTCAGGTCCACCGGCTCCACCGTGCCGACATCGACCTCCTGGGTGTCGAGCCGGCTGGCCAGCAGGATTTCGTCGATCAGTTGGTCCAGCTCGGCGATGTTGCGCGCGATTTCGTCTCTGAAGGCCGGGGGCGGCGCGCTGCCCATCAGTTCCAGCCCCATGCGGATGCGCGTCAGTGGCGAGCGAAGTTCGTGCGAGGCGTTCGCCAGCAGCGACTTGTGCGAATTCACCAGCGTCTCGACCCGCTCGGCCGCGTGGTTGAAGCGCGCCGCCAGGTCCGCCACCTCGTCATGGCCCTGCACCGGCACGCGCACCGTCAAGTCCCCCTCGCCCCAGCGCTGCACCCCGCGCTGCAGCGACTCGAGCCGCTGCGTCAGGCGCCGCACGATCGGGTACACCCCCAGGGCCACCGCCACGCCGACCAGGGCCAGCAGCCAGGCAAAGCCGAATGGCGAGCGCATCCACGCAGGCGGCGGCCCGGCAGGCGGGCGGTGCCCGCGCGTGGGCAATTGCAGCAGCAGGGTCTGGCCGCTGTCCAGCGTGACGACGAATTCCAGGCCCTGTCCCGGTATGCGGTCTACTTCGGCCTCGGCCGAGCCGATCATGGCGCCGCCGGCATCGCGCACCACCACGTCGCGCGGCTCGTGCAGCCGGTAATGCTGCGCCGTGATCTGCCAGGCCCAACCCACCACCAGGGTGAGCACCGCCACGCCACCCACCACGGCAAGCCAGATGCGCAGGTACAGGCGGCGCGACATGACGTTGAAAGGCGGCACGCGGATCGCTCCCGGTCGTTCGGTCAGTCCTGCTGCTTGGCAAACACGTAGCCCACGCCGCGCACCGTGAGGATGCGCTTGGGGTTCCTGGCGTCTTCTTCAATGGCCGCGCGGATGCGCCCCATGTGCACGTCGATGGAGCGGTCGAACGCCTCCAGTTCGCGCCCCCGCACCGCCTCCATGATCTGGTCGCGGCTGAGCACCCGTCCGGCGCGCTCCGCCAGCGCCACCAGCAGGTCGAACTGGTAGGACGTCAGTTCGGTCGCCGCGCCGCCCACCGTCACGCTGCGGGAATCGCGGTCGATCTCCAGCGAGCCGAAGCGGATGACCTTGTTGCTGGGCTTGGCGCCCTCGGTGCGCCGGCGCAGGATGGCGCGCACGCGGGCCAGCAGCTCACGCGGCTCAAACGGCTTGGGCAGGTAGTCGTCGGCGCCCAGCTCCAGCCCGATGATGCGATCCATCGGGTCGCCCTTGGCCGTCAGCATCAGCACCGGCACCTGTGCGACATCGCTGGGCAGCGCGCGGATGCGCCGGCATACCTCCAGGCCGTCGATATCGGGCAGCATCAGGTCCAGAATGACCAGGTCGGGCGCGAGCTCCTGCAGCCGCGTCAGGCCACCGAGGCCGTCCAGCGCGTGCGACACCTCGAAGCCCGACTGGCCCAGATACTCGCTCACCATGCCGGCCAGGCGGGCATCGTCTTCAATCATCAACAGTTGTGCACTCATGATGGCAGTTTAGTCGTGTGCCGGGCCGGATGGCCCCGGGCAATTCCGCCATCGTGCGGGCACCCGATCACGACGCGTTGAAGCGGCGGTAAAGTAAAGTAAATGGAAACAACATTCATTCTGGACGACATCCTGGCGCGGCATGCCCGCGAGCGGCCGCACGCGCTGGCGATTCGCGCCATCGGGTCCGGCGTCCGGCGCGACCTGAGCTACCACGATCTGGCACGGCTCACCACCGAGGCGGCGGCGCGCCTGTCGCACACATGGGGCGTGTGCGCCGGCGACCGGGTCGCGTACCTGGGCCTGAACCAGCCCGAGCAGATCGTGCTGCTGTTTGCGCTGGCACGCCTGGGCGCGATCCTGGCGCCGCTGAACTACCGGCTGGCGCCGCCCGAGTGGTCCGCCGTGCTGGCCGACTGCACGCCGCACTGCGTACTGCATGACGCGGCGTGGGCCGAGCCCGCCATTGCGCTCGCGCGCCAGCACGGCGTAGCCGCGCATGCGCTGCAGACGCTGGCCGGTGCCGGCGCCGGGCCCGGCGTGCCGGTGCAGCCGGCTCCTGCCGCGCCGGCGCTTCTGGTCTACACCTCGGGCACCACAGGACAACCCCGGGGCGCGCTGCACACCCAGGCCAATTTGATCGCCAATATGGCTGCAGCCCTTGCCGTACAAGAGATTACACCGTCAGATTTGATAGCAACCGTGCTGCCATTGTTCCACGTGGGAGGCCTGTGCATCCAGACCCTGCCGGCGCTGTGCGCGGGCGCCGCGGTGCTGCTGCACGAGCGCTTCGACGCGGGTGCGCTGCTGGCCTCGCTCGCGCACGACCGGCCGAGCCTGACCCTGCAGGTGCCCGCCACCATGAAGGCGCTGATCGAACACCCCGGCTGGGCTGGCGCCGACCTGTCCGGTCTGCGCGCCGTCTGGGCCGGCTCCAGCACGCTGCCGGAAGCGCTGGTGGCCGCGTTCCACGCGCGCGGCGTGCCCGTGTGCAATGTGTACGGCGCGACCGAAACCGGGCCGTTCTCCATTGCACTGCCGCCCGCGCACGCGTTCAGCCACGTGGGCTCGTGCGGCTGGCCTGCGCCCGGGGTCGCGGTGCGGCTTGCGCGGTCACAGCCCGGCGCGGAGGTCGGCGAGCTGCTGCTGCGCGCGCCCCATGTGGTCACGCATTACTGGCCGCAGCAGAATGCGCTCGATGTTGACGGCTGGTTCCACAGCGGCGACCTGGCGTGCCAGGCCCCGGATGGCAGCTATACCATCGTCGGGCGCGCCAAAGACCTGATCATCTCGGGTGGCGAGAACATCTACCCCGCCGAAATCGAAAACCTGCTGGCCAGCCATCCGCTGGTGGCGGAGTGCGCGGTGATCGGGCAGCCCGACGCGCAGTGGGGCGAGATCGCGGTGGCGGTGGTGGTGCTGCGGGCGCCGGCTGCGGGCGCCGATGCGCCGGCGGACTGGGAGCTCACGCTGCGCGAGTTCCTGCGCACGCGTATAGCGCGCTACAAGCAGCCGCGCCGCTGGCAGGCGCTGGCGGTCTTGCCCAAGACTGCGCTGGGCAAGGTGCAAAAGCAACTGCTGAGTCAGCAGTTGCTACTGCATAAATAGCGAACAATTGTTTACCATCAAGGGCCAGAGATCATTTTGACTCTGGAAGCCAGCCAGACCAGCAGCAACACCGGCAGTCCCAGCAGCGCGGTCATGGTAAAGAAGTGCGGGTAGCCGAATGCGTCCACGTAGTTCCCGGAAAACCCCGCCAGGAATTTGGGCAGCAGCAACATCATCGAGCTGAACAGTGCGTACTGCGTGGCCGAGTAGTTCACGTTGGTGAGCGAGGACAGGTAGGCAATGAAGGCGGCCGACGCAATGCCGCTGGACAGGTTGTCGGCCGAGATCACCGCGATCAGCGCGCGCAGGTCGTGCCCCTGCGTGGCGAGCCAGGCAAACAGCAGGTTGCTCGCGGCGCTCAGGATCGCGCCCAGCATCAGCACCCGCATCACACCCCAGCGCACCGAAATGGAACCGCCCACGAAGGCGCCCGCCAGCGTCATGATCACGCCGAAGATCTTCGTCACCGCGGCCACCTCGTCCTTGGTGTAGCCCATGTCCACATAGAACGGATTCGCCATGATGCCCATCACCACGTCGCTGATGCGGTAGATGGCGATCAGCGCCAGGATCAGCGCAGCCTGCCAGCGGTAGCGCCGCAGGAAGTCGGCAAACGGCTCGATCAGCGCGGTACGCAGCCACTCGCCGGCGCTTTTGGCGGGCCGCAGAACGCGCGGCAGCGGCTCGGGCGCGAACAGCACCGTCACCATGCCCAGTGCCATCGACGCCGCCATCACCAGGTAAGCGCTGTGCCAGGCGCCCTGCTGGTAGCCGGCCGCGCCGCCCGCCTCGGCGCGCGCGGCCAGCCACAGCACGCCGGCCCCGGCCCAGATCATGGCGAGCCGGTAGCCGGTCTGGTAGGTCGCGGCGAGCGCCGCCTGGCGCTCCATGCTGGCCGACTCGATGCGGTACGCGTCCAGCGCGATGTCCTGCGTGGCCGAGCCAAACGCCACCGCCAGTGCGCACCACACCACCGGCTCCAGCCCTGCGCGCGGGTCCCTCAAAGACAGGCCCACCAGCCCCACCATCACCAGCGTCTGCGCCAGCAGCAGCCAGCTGCGCCGGCGCCCCAACGCGCGCGTGAGCAACGGAATCGGCAGGCGGTCCACCAGCGGCGCCCAGACCCATTTGAAGCCGTAGGGCAGGGCGACCCAACTCAGGTGGCCGATGGTGGCGAGGTCGATGCCGGCCTCGCGCAGCCAGAAGCTCAGCGTGCCCAGCACCAGCAGCAGCGGCAGCCCCGAGGAGAACCCGAGCAGCAGCATGCGCAGCGTGGGAGGTTCCAGATAAACCTTGAGCGTGTCGCTCCAGGAAGGCTTGGCGGGCGCTGCGCCGGCGCGCGTCGGGTCGGAATGCATGCGGCGAATAATACGCGGGCTTAAGTCTGGTTTAAGCCGCGCTCGCCATGCTTCAGACATCGGCCCGCACGCCAGCGTGCCCGGCCGTGGCAGCCCGGTGCCCGCAGGCGGACCCGGCGCCACCTGTCCGTGATGACGCCTGTCTTTTTTCCGGGAGAAATGACATGAGAACAAACATTCGTCGCCTTACCACCGTGGCCGCGTTGGGAGCGGCCCTGTTCGGCATGGCATCGGCCGGCGCTGCCGGCCTGCCACCTGCGCACATGGTGAACGGGATCGAGACCTTGAGCGGCGGCATCGGCGACGGACAGGCTGCCGCCATGCAGGCCGCCGCCCCGCACTGGCCGCTCACGCTCGAGTTCGCGATCCGCGACCATGCCAAGTCGGACTACGCCGCCGATGTGAAGGTGGTGGTGCGCAACGCCAAGGGCGATACCGTGCTCAAGACCACGGCGGGCGGGCCGTTCCTGCTGGCGCGCCTCGACCCGGGCCGGTACACGGTCCAGGCCAGCCTGGACGGCAAGATGCTGCAACAAAAGATCATGGTGGGCCAGCACCCGGCCCGGCACCTGTTCCTGTGGCCCGCCGGGACCGATGGCGCTTGAGGAGCCTCACGCTGGAGACGCCCGAGCCTGACCTGCCTGTGCCGCGAGCGCAGCGCCTGCTGCGTTCGCCGCTGGGCGGGCTGTCCACGCACATTCTGCCCACCTCGGCGACGATGGTGGGCGTGTGCATGACCGTGCTGTCCATCGGCCACCTGGGCCACGGCGGCGATGCGTTCATGGTGATCGACAAGCTGCTGGCCTGCGACGCCGTTGTGTTTCTGGTCAGCGCCCTGTTCTCGTTCATGTCGATTCGCGCCGGCCAGGTCAACGGCGCGCTCGAGAGCCGCGCCGAAGTGGTGTTTATTGTGGGGCTGGGCGTCTTGGCCGTGGTCGCGGTTGCTCTCGCCTTCGCGATTCGCTGACACAGCCGCCGTGCTATCGGCTACCAGCAGCCGGACGTGGCGCCACTCGAGTTCGTCTGCGTGCCGAGCTGGTCGATCTGGTAGGTCGCACAGGTCGTGTCGGCGGCCTGCGTGCCGGTCGGCACCGCCTGCGCGGTGAAGCCGGGCGGCACGGCCGTTGCGCCGGAGCCGGACGCCGCAGTGACCGTGGGCGCGGTCAGGTTGTAGTAGCTCTGCCCCGAAGCGTTGATCGCGATCGGAAAAGTGCTGGCGGCGCCGTAACCCAGGTTCGCAGCAACGTTGGTGTAGGTGTTGTTCACGCTGAAGTAGCGCTCTTCGCGGCTCGCCAGGTCCAGCAGCCCATTTTTCGCGTCGGTGCGGCGCGACTTCATTACGTAGCTTTGGTACGAGGGCAACGCGATCGCGGTCAGGATCGTGATCACCACCACGACGATCATCAGTTCGATCAACGTGAAGCCGCGATGATGGAATGCGGGGATACGGGCATGACTCATAAAGGTCTCCGATCGATCAACGTAGCTTGATCCAGTTCAGTCGTTGTCCAGTGCCGGCCGCACCTGCGTTAACCTGCGTCACCGTACCGACCCCGGAAGAGGTCTGGTTCACCATGTAAGGCTTGGTCATCGCCGAGACGAACGAGGGCGTGCCGACCGCGCTGAGGCCGATGCCGGCGACGATCGCGCCATTCGCCGACACGTAGTTGTTCGTTGCACTGGCGAAGAAGGAGCTGGTCGGCGCACCGCCCGTGTCGGCGGCGATCGCCATCGTGTAGCCGGTCGGCGGCAGGTTGCTGCATGACAGCGCTTGGTTCGCCGCCGGAATGGTCGTGTTGACGATGAACAGGCCGTACGCGGTGGTCGGGCTGTAGATGATCTGCTCGCCGCTGTCGGGCAAGTTCAGCTGCCAGCCAAATTGCGTGTTGCTGGTTCCGGGACTGCAGGTCGCGGAACCGGCCCAGCAGATCTTGTTCTGCGTCACGGTGCGGTAACGGCCGGTGATATTGCCGTTGCTGTCGGTGACATTGACATCGGTTGCGGTCTGGGTGACCAGTTTCGCGGTGGTGATTGTCTGCGGCGCAGCCAGGCTTGAGTACTGCACTGAACCGAGCGCGTTCCATGCGCTCATGTTCCAGTCCCAGATGCCATAAATGGTCTGCGTGCCGCTCGCATAGGTGGCCGGACTGGTCAGCGTCTGCGGCAGTTGCTGGCCGGTGCCGAAGTCGAGCATCACCCGCCCAGGGTTGTTGCCCGAGAGCGCGCTCGTCACCGTGACCCGGGTCGTGATCGGCTGGCCACCGGGGGTCGAGAAAATCGGGGAGACCCCGGCCTTCCAGTTGGCGGCGTTGTTGCTGGTCAGGTCGAAGCGCCACAAATTGCCGAAGCGGTCGCCGGCGTAGACGTAGTCGGTCACATGATCACCGTCGAGGTCGGCCGACGACACGTAGGCGATACCATTCTTGCTGCCCGGGTTGGGAGCCACGCGAAGCGGGTCCTGGGACGGCCCGTAGCCGGTGTCGAGGAAGCGGAAGGTGATCGCGCCGGTAGCACTAACCTCCATGATGTAGATGCCAGCGGTGCCGGTCGGGCTGTTGAGGCCGTTGCCGAAGATCACGCCCCAGTTGCCGTCGTGCAGGCGCCGGATGATCGGTGCGCCATAGGTGTTGCCCAGATTACTGAGCAGGGCAGCGCTGCAACTTGTAGACGGGTTGGTCGCGCAGGGCATTGGTGAGCCGTTCGGCCCCCAGTCGCCAATCACGACGCTGGCCGCGTTCGCTTCGCTGAAGTTGCCTGGGTTCGTGATGTCGAGCGCGAAGATGTCGCCGCCGGTTGCATTGGTGGTGTTGTCGCCAATTGGCCCGTTCGCGTTGCCGCCGCCGGCCATGCCGCCCACCAGCCAGGTGTGCCAAGTGCCGTTGTAATAAAGATCCCCGGTGCCCGGCGTCGCATCGACCGACAGCGCGTGCGCGTAGCTTGGCGACGAGAAATCGAGGTTGGTATTGCTGTCGAGGATCGTCGCCAGCGCCGAAGACGGCATATAACCGATCAGCTCCTGACCGTCGTTCGGCGCGATCGAGGCGGTGGTGTCGAACTGGCCATTGGCCAGGTACGCGCCGGCGCGAAAGCCGTGCATGAAGCCATCGTTAGCGCCTGCATAGACCACGTTGGTGCGGGTCGCGTTGCTGCTGGCGAAGGTGGCGTAGCTGGTGCCCTCGGGCATCGTCGCGGTGGGGTAGAGCGCGTCGCGCCACGGCCCCTTGTACGGCAGCGAGGGTGGGCCAACCCAGGTCGGGCTGGAATCGACAACGTCGCCGAGCACGCCATTGCGCGCGCGGAACACCGCGTCGCTGCCGCTGCCGCCGATCTCGTTTCCTCGGTCGCCGCGCAGCCAACCAAGCCGGTCCGCGTTCGAAGATGCATTCACCGTGGTGTCGGCGCTCAGCAGGCCCTGCTGCGCGGCCGTCAGGTTGCTCCATTGGAATGGAACGCCAGTGCCGCTCGCGGTGCTGCTGTTGTACTGCCAGGTCATCATCTGGCGCGTGCCGGCGCCGGCGGCACCGGTGCCGGTCGGTTGCGCGATGTTGCTGGCGCCGGTCGCATTGCAGTTGCCGCCGGTCAATACGCAACTCGCGTCCCAGTTGGCAGAGCCTGGCCCAGTCGGCAGTGAGACCGTGTCGGTCGACGCGTTGTAGGTGAGGGTCGTTGCGGTGAGCTGCCCCCACCAGTTCGTCGGGTGATAGTACGCCAGATAGACCTGAGTCCCTTCCTCGACCCGGGCTGACTGCTGCACGTTGACGCCGGCGGAAGTCGAAGCCGCGTTCAACTGCGCTGCCTTGAAGCAGGTGATCTCGTGCACGTTGCTGCCGCCGCCGGTGCCGGACGAGAAGCCGAAGCGCAAATTGGCAGGCACGGTGCCGTTCGAAGCGGAGATCGACTGGTTCGTGATCACCGGAATCGCGGTGCCACCGTTGTAGCTGTACGACATGTTCAGCAGCCCGTTCTGGGTGATGCTGAGCGCATAGGTGATCGGCACCGCCTTGCCGCGCAGCGGGGAGTTTTGCGCCTCCTGGTTGTAGATCGTCGTACCGCTCGGCAACTGGCTGGTCGCAAGCAGCGGGTAGTCGGTCACCGGCTGCGTGTAGTACTGCCCTGCGGGAACCGCCGTTCCGTTGACGGTTTGCGCGGCACCGGTGTTGTTATAGACGAAGCCGGTTGCGCAAGTGTTGTTCATGGCCGTCTGGATGGCGTTTGCGGACATACCGCTCGGGAACAACGCCCCGTAGCCATTTGCTCTCAGCCAAGCCAGGTTGACGTTCCCCGCGCCACGGACGCTGATGCGGCCCGGATGTGGTCCACTGCCGGTGGGATCGCTGGATGCCGTGTTGTCGCCGTAGTTGGAAATGGAATAGGTAGTGGCGACCGTGGTCGTCGTGGTGGACGAGCCTGCCGTGGTGTAGGTGCCGGTGGCGCAATGGCTGTTGGAGCCGCAGTTGGAGTTCCGGACTGTGCCGGTGACGTTGATGCTCGCAGGAGTAGCGGCGGGGCTGCCGCTGGTACTGGTCGTCGCCGGATTTGGCGGAGTGTTGATGACGACGGTGCTGCTGCTGGTCGGGGAGCCGGTGACGGTGCCGACGGGAACCGCAGCTGGCGTGCTGCCGACCCAGGTGGGCGGGTTGGTGGTGGGATTGCCGTATTGGTCCGTTGCCATCTTTCCCGTGTACGTACTGGCGGTCGATGTGGTGCTGACCGTGGTTGTCGTCGTCTTCGTCACGGTCGCGCCGTTGACGAAGTTTCCATATTCGTCGATGCCGACCCCAAGATACGCACCCGGCAGGCCCTCGGTGCCTGGGTAGGGCTTGTTGTTCGAGCAGCTATAGCCCAGGCTGCCCCCGTAGGCGCCGGTCGCCGGTGTCGATGTGCCGGGGGTGAGCACCGACCCATCCGCGAGGAAGAACGTGATCCCGTCCGCGCCGGAGCTCTGGCCGGAGGAGTTTCCAAAGGCATTGCCGCCGTAGGTAACCGTCGAGAACGTGACCTGCACCCCCTGGTTCGACGGAAAGGTGAAGTTGGAAATGACTGCGCCGGTCTGGTTGTTGCCGTTGCCCCCAGTCGTGGTGTCACCGTTCGTGAGCCGCAGTGCACCCTGGCCGACCGGGTCGGGCAGGCGGCCGGTCACGCCGCCGACCAGCGTCTTGCCGCTGTAATACGACAGACCGGAGCAGGCCGGGATGCTGCCGGTGTTGTTGCCGGCAGTAAGACATGCACCGTTCACGCTCGCCCAGTTGTAGCTTGAGGCCGCACCGGTCAGCGTGTCGCTGACCACCAACTGCGCGCGAGCGGCGGGCGCCAGCAGCGCGCATACGGCCAGAAGCGGCGCGAGAAGCGCAAATCGGAATCGACGGTCGTGGCTCATAATCGGCCTCCCTCAAGGTTGATCGAGCGGCGGGTTCTTGTAGGTGACGGCATAGGTGCTCTGCACCACCGACGCGCCGTTTGCGCTGCCGCCGTAGCCGGCGCCGGTGACCTGGTACAGCTGCGAGTGCCCCGTTGGGTCCAGCCCCAGGTACTGGATGTACAGGCTGGGTTTCGCGTAGTAGTTGATGTCGCCGACGTTGCCACCCGAGCTGACGAGGCCGCCGCCGGCGGCGACCGTCATTGTCGGCGGCAGGTAGTCGCCGCGCGCGCTCCACGGCAGCGTAGTTGGGCTGGTCAGCGCATTCGTGCAGACCTTCATGTTCGCGACAGTCGCGGTGTAGACCCCGCTACAGGTGTTGCCGGTGCCGCCGTTGCCCTGGCTGAGCCACCATTCACCATAGTCGAGCGCGCCCTGCGCGGCCTGCAGTGAGCGCTGCTTCTCGCGCGTGTTGCCGGCAATCGACTCGTCCAGTCCAATGCTGCGGAACATGCTGAGCGCGAGCAGCGTCATGATGATCAGCATCAGCAGGCTGGTCACCAGCGCGATGCCGCGCTGGCCGACGGCGCCAACGCGGCGGGCGCTACGGACTTGGTAGTTGGCTCTAGGCGTGCTCATAGCATGTTCTGCAAGGCGATGGTCTGCACCCAGGGCGTCGGGAGCGTGGCGGAGCCGCCGGTCTGGCTGGCCAGCGGGTTCACGAAGGTCAGCGTGACCTGTGCGCTGCGCACGCTCGCCCACAGGTTGGCCGTGGTGATCGTCGCCGCATCCAGGTAGCTGTCAGCGTAGCCATCGGCATTCACGTCAACACCGTACAGCACGGTCATCTTTGCGACGTTGTTGACCAGCACCACCGGCGTGCCGCCATTGACCGCGCAGGTCAGCTCGTTGCTCGAATCGACCGCGAAGCTGTTGACCCAGACCTGCGTGGTGCCGGCCGCCCCGGTATAGGTTTGTCCCTGACAGTTCATCAGCCCGTCGCCGCTGGCGGACTGGAAGCGTACGTCGATCGTATGGCTGCCGCTCGAACCCTGGGCGCCGGTACCGGTAATACCCTGGCCGGCGGCGAACGTGGTGCCGTCGCCGTTTGCCGTGACACTCGCCGGCAGCGCGACCGCGCGCGTATTCGCGACCGGATTCGGAAAATACGCGGTCGACTGCACCGTGGTGGTGAGCATCGTCACCGCGAGCCGCTCGGCGTCCTGGAGTTGCGCCATCTGGTCCTGCGAGTTGAACGCTGACTTCATGTTGGCGTACAGCAGCGACAGGCCGAGCGCGATGAACAGCGCGATCGTGATCGCCACCATCAACTCGACCAGGCTCAGGCCCTGCTGGCGCGGATGCCGCACAGGCCGCAGGTGGAACTTGGAGCTATTCATGGCGACACATAGAGGGTGTACGACTGGATCGCGGTCTGCTGGCCGCCGCTGGCAGAACTGCCTGTCGCGGTGGTGCGGTTCAGCGCCACGTATTTTTCGGCCCAGGTGATCGTGATCGTGCAGGTGACCGGCGCGCCGGCCACGTTGTTACAGGCGAAGTTCGCGCCATAGCCCGGGAACAGTGCGTTCATGGTCGCGGCCCAGTTCTGTACGTCGTATGCGGCGAGCTGGGCCGGCGTGCAGACCGGTGTGGACGGGGCTGTGCCGCTGGCAGCGACGCAGGTGGTCACGGTCTGGTTCAGTACGCTGCTCGCGTCGGTGACTGTGGTGCCTGCAGTCGAGAAAACGGCCGGAGCCACGCCAGCGGCCCAGTAGCCGGTATTGCCCTGCATGGCGGCGGCCATGCTGCTCGCCTGCAGCGCGATCAGTGAACGGCTGCTGGAGACCTGCGTGTTCGAGATTGCCAGTGCCTGCATTTTCGCCAGCCCGAGCAGGCCCAGCGCGACAACCAGCAGTGCGACCAGCACTTCGAGCAGCGTGAAGCCGCGCTCGCACCCGTGGCGCTTCGTGTGCCTCGCGCTGTCTCCGGAGGCGATGGTCGGCCTGCCGCTCAGCATGGCGCCGCCGTTTGATGGCCGAGGAGGTTGAGCGTCAAGCAGCGGCGCGCCGAGGCATTGGCCGGTACCGTGGCGAGCGTCCAGGTCGCGCCGCCAGCCATATTGGTTGCAAAGCCGTCGCGGCTGTACGTGACCGCGCCGACCGCAGTGCCGCCACTGTTCACCGCGCTGAAGGTGTCGGTGCTGGTCCAGGCGAGTTGTCTGCGCAGCACCAGGTCGCCGGGGTTGACGGTCTGGTTGCCGTTGGCGTCGGAGAACACGATCCAGCCGCTCTGCCACGGCGTGCTCGCCGCCGCGCAGCCGGTCCCGGTCGTTGACACGCAGACGGTGACTGGCAGACCTTCCTTCACGGCTTCGGCGCGGGCGAATTGGAGCGAGGCGGATAGGCCGTTGATCTCGGCCGCGACCCGGTTCTTCTGCGTCAGGCTGACGAACGACGGCACCGCGATCATCAGCAATATGCCGGCGATGACGATCGTGATCATCAGCTCGATCAGCGTCATGCCCGCAGCGTGACCATGGCCTGGAGTGCCATGGACTCTCGCACGGGGGGCATGCTGTGGTTTCAAGAAGTTTCCTGTAAACGTTTTTTGTTACAGGAGAATGTAGAGCCGCCCCAATGAGCCGACAAGCTGCAGCCGCCGAACGGCGGCGCCGAACCGACGGGCGGCAGCCCGGTAACCCATGTCGTCGCCACCAAGCCCGCCGATCAGCGACCGTTCAAAGCGTGAGTTTGTACTCGATCGTGATCGGCGCGTGATCCGAGAATTTCTCGGCCTTGTAGATGTTTTCGCTGTGCGCCAGCACCGCCACCGCGGGCGTGGCCAGGTGGTAGTCGAGCCGCCACCCCACGTTGTTCGCGTAGGCTTGCCCGCGGTTGCTCCACCAGGTGTAGGCGGTGTCGGTGGTGTCGGGCTGCAGGCGCCGGTACACGTCGACCAGACCCGCTTCGTCCAGCAATTTGGTCATCCACGCGCGCTCCTCGGGCAGGAAGCCGCTGTTTTTCTGGTTGCTGCGCCAGTTCTTCAGGTCCATTTCCTTGTGCGCGATGTTCACGTCCCCGCACAGGATGAAGTCGCGCTTTTTCTTGAGCGCCACCAGGTGCGGGTAGAACTCGGCCAGAAAGCGGAACTTGGCCTGCTGCCGTTCCTCTCCGGAAGAGCCGCTGGGGAAGTAGGCGCTGATGACGGAGAGCTTGCGCTTCGGGGTGTCGAAGCGCAGTTCCACATAGCGGCCCTCTGCATCGAATTCGGGCGAGCCGTAACCGATCACCACATTGCTCGGTTCGTGCCGGGTGTAAACCGCCACACCCGAATAACCCTTTTTTTC
>DATNBD010000060.1:0-4731 GCA_035572155.1 Rhodoferax sp. | reverse complement strand
CGCACCGACACACTGGCCAAGGTGAGCGATTCGTGGCTGTTCCACAATCCTGCAGCGTTTGCACGGCTCACGCTCACCGAGCTGACACCGGAGAACGCGCCGCGCCTGCGCGCACTGGCATTGCATCTGCTGCATTACTCGCCCGAGCCGCGCGTGATCGAAAAGCTGATCGCGGCGGACCTGCTGCTGGGCCGGCAGGATGACGCGCAGTTTCAGCTCGCGCGTTTCCGGACCGCGTTTCCGACAGACTGCGCCAATTGGACGGCCGGGCACGCACGCCTGCTGCAGCCGTTACCGGCCGGGGCGCCGCGGCCTTCGCGCTGATGTGCTGACGTGCGGCGATCAGGCGGGACGCACGAAACTGCCCGACTTGCCGCCGTGCTTTTCCAGCACGCGCACATCGGTCATCGTCATGCCGCGATCCACCGCCTTGACCATGTCGTAGATGGTGAGCAGCGCGACCTGCACGGCGGTGAGCGCCTCCATTTCCACGCCGGTCGGGCCCACGGTTTCCACCGTGGCCGTACAAGATACCGCTGAAACCCCTGCCACATCTTGGCTATGCGTCTCAAAATCAATAGCAACGCGGGTCAGCGCGAGCGGGTGGCACAGCGGGATCAGCTCGCTGGTCTTCTTGGCGGCCAGGATGCCGGCGATGCGCGCCACGCCCAGCACGTCGCCCTTCTTCGCGCTGCCGGTCTCGATCAGCGCGAGCGTTTCGGCGCGCATCGTGATGCGCCCGCCCGCCACCGCCACGCGATGCGTCGCGGCCTTGGCGGCGACATCGACCATATGCGCCTGGCCGTGGGCATCGAAGTGGGTCAGCGTGGCGCTGGCAGGTGTCTTGCGGGGGCTCATGGAATGCGTTGGCTGCGTTGGCTAAACTGGGATTTCCTTGCGGCATCATACGGCCATGGCTTACCGCATCCACCGGTTCGCGCGCGCGATTGGCGCCGCCCTGCTCGCGGCGCCGCTGCTGTGCGCGCCCGCGCGCTCGTACGCGCAACTGCCGCAGCTGGGCGATGGCGGCGGTCTGGGCATCGGCGCCGAGCGGCGCATGGGCGAGCAGATCGCGCGCGAGCTGTTTCAGGAGCCCGACTACCTCGATGACCCGGTGCTGGCCGAATACGTGCAGGATATCTGGAGCCGGCTGCTGGCCGCGGCGCGCGCGCTGGGCGAGTTGCCGCCCGAGATGGATCAACGTTACGCGTGGCGCGTCATCCTCGGCAGCGATCCCGAGATCAACGCCTTCGCGCTGCCCGGCGGCTACGTGGGGCTGCAGCTCGGCCTCATCGACATCGTCGATTCGCCGGACGAGCTGGCCTCGGTGCTGGCGCACGAGCTCAGCCACGTCACGCAGCGCCACCTCTCGCGGCTCATGGCGCGGCAGAGCCGGCTCACGCCGGTGCTGATCGGCGCCATGCTGCTGGGCGTGCTGGCGGCCAGCAAGAGCGCCGATCTGGGCGGCGCCGTGATTGCCGGCAGCCAGGCCGCGGCCGTGCAGGATCACCTGACCTTTTCGCGCGACATGGAGCGCGAGGCGGACCGCGTCGGCTACGGCGTGATGACGCGCGCCGGCTACTCGCCGCAGGCGTTCGCGGCGATGTTCGAGAAGCTGCAGCAGACCTCGCGGCTGAATGACGACGACGCGTTCCCCTACCTGCGCACGCACCCGCTCACCAGCGAGCGCATCGCCGACATGCAATCGCGCGCGCAGTTCAGCGTGGGGCCGCCGCTGCCCGCCCTGAGTCTGCGCCAGGCCATGATCACGGCGCGCGCGCAGGTGCTCTCGCACCCCGGCGTGGATGCATTGAGTGCCGCGGTGACCCGCGCGCTGGGCGCTGGCGCCGGGATGGCACCGGCGCCCCGCGCTGGCGCGTTGTACGCCGGCGCGCTGGCCAGCATCCGGCAGCGCCATTTCACGCAGGCGCGCGAGCTGGTGGCCCGCCTGGACCCGCTCGTGGCCGGCGATGCGCAGGCCGCCCGGCTGGCGCAACTGCTGGCGGCCGAGCTGGCGTGGAGCGCGGGCGATGCGCCGCGCGTGCTGACGCTGCTGGCGCCCAATGCGCCGGGCCGCCCGGAACTCATGCTTACCAGCGAGGCGCTGATCCGCACCGGCAAGGCGGGGCCGGCGGCGCAGCGGCTGCAGGATTGGGTCGCGCTGCATCCGCGTGACGCCACGGCCTGGCAACTGCTGGCCAGCGCCTGTGCCGCGCAGGGCGAGGCCCTGCGTTCGATCCGCGCCGAGGCCGAGGCGCAGGTGGCCCTGCTCGACTACGCCGCCGCGGTGGACCGCTTCAAGGCGGCGCAGGACCTGGTGCGCCGGCGAACGCTGGCGGGCCAGCCGGTGGACCATATCGAGGCGTCCATCGTCGACGCCCGGCTGCGTGACGTGCAGCTACTTCTGAAGGAACAGGCTCTGCAGGGCTGAGTCGATCAGCACGCCCAAGAGCGAATAGATCAGCGAACCGATCAGTGCGGCGCCGAAACCGGTCACCTGAAAGCCGGCCAGCAGCCCCGAGGCGGCCCAGAACATCAGCGCGTTGATCACGAACAGGAACAGCCCCAGCGTGACCAGCGTGACCGGCAGCGTGAGCACGACCAGCACCGGGCGCACGATGGTGTTGAGCAGGCCGATGACGAAGGCCGCGACCAGCGCCGCCCCGAAGCTCTTGACCTGCACGCCGCTGTACAGCCCCGCCACCGCCAGCAGCGCGGCCGCGTGCAGCAGCCATTTGAGGAGGAGTTTCATGGCGCGCAGCATAGCATCGCGAGCATGGAAGGCCATCGGCCGCCGCGCCGGGCCGCTCCAAGCAAGGCTCGGCATGGGCTCGCTGCGCTGTACAACTGCGCGCACGGACGCTACGCGAGCCCAGCGCAGTACACGCAGTGACAAGCGTGGGGGCTATGCCAGCCGATGTCGGTGCTGGTGCCACCAGCCCGCGCCCAGCACGCCGGCCACGGCCAGCGCGTGCGCGCCCCAGCGTGCCGCCATGGGGCCGGCCCCGGCGCCGCCGAACACCGGCTGCAGCAACGGCTCGCCCACGATCATGTTGGCCGCGGTGAAGGCCAGCACCGCGCCCCCCGCCTGGATGATGATGGGGAAGCGCTCCACCAGTTTCAGCACCAGGGTGCTGCCGAACACGACGATCGGCACGCTGACCAGCAGGCCGATCAGGACCAGCTCGAACGAGCCGCTCGCCGCGCCGGCCACGCCCAGCACGTTGTCCACGCCCATCAGCGCGTCGGCGACTACGATGGTCCGCATCGCGCCCCAGAAGGTGCTGGCGACGGGGCCGTGCTGCGCATGGGCGTTGTTGTCGGCCAGCAATCGGTAGGCAATCCACAGCAGCGCCAGGCCACCGAGCAGCAGCAGGCCCGGCAACCTGAGCAGCCACACCACGCCCAACGTCATCAGCGAGCGCACCACGATGGCGCCCACCGTGCCCCAGGCGATCGCGCGGCGCTGCAGCGCCGGCGGCAGGCTGCGCGCGGCCAGCGCGATCATGATCGCGTTGTCGCCGGCCAGCACCAGGTCGATGAGCACGATGGCGAGCAGCGCCGACCACCACGCGGAAGAGAAGAATTCCATGGCAAAACCTGTCGTCCTGTCGTTTCAAAAACACTAGCCGGGCAACGGGTGGGGCGCCGGACGGGGCGGCCTTCGCGCTGCACCAGGAGTGCACGGCGAAGGTCTTGCTCGATCGAGGCGGCCTGCGCGGCATCGATCCGGTGAACCGGAAGAACTGGCGGACAGTTCTTCGTGTTGACGACTCACCGATGCGGGAGCTACTCCCCTTCCAGGTACGGATTGGAACACTGAACTCGGAGACCCTGCGTTTTCCAAGGCTTTGCCGTGCCATATCAACCTGCGCTCCAGCGCTATCATGCAGACAGCCCTCGCTCCTCGCCATGGCCGGAATCCACATCACCGATATCGAAGCCGCCATCAACCATTGGCGGGGCAAGGCGCCGTCGCCGGACGGCGTCGTGCTGGGCGCCGAGCTGCGCGCCCTCGCCGAGGTGTATGCACTGATGGTCTTCTATCACGAGGACGAGGCCGACGAGGCGTCGTTCCCGCCGCGCGCGCTGGCCGCCTGGCGCGCCTGGTACGACAGCACGCCCGACACGCCCTGCATCGCGATCTGCTCCACCAGCCAGGGCGACGCCGTGTGCAAGGGCTGTGGGCGCACTTTTCACGAAGTGCAGCATTGGACCGACATGAGCCCGGCCGAAAAGCGCCAGGTGTGGCGCCGAATCACGCAGGAAAACACCGCGTGGCGCTTCAACCGCTACGCCGAGAGGGCAGCCGAGGGCTGGGTGCGACCGGCCGCTGACGCGCCGGCCTGAGGCGCCCTGCTTCGCCATGCTGAAACTGGTTCAGGCCCCGAACATCGCGATCGCCACGCTGTGGGTCGATGTGCTGCGTCAGGCCGGCTTCGACGCCTCGATGCAGCGCTATTACCTGGGCGCGGGCGCCGGGGATTTGCCGCCGGATCAGTGTCTGCCCGAGGTCTGGCTGATGGACGCCGCGCAGGAGGCCGAGGCGCGCAGCCTGCTGCATGCGTTCCGGCATTTGCCGCAGCGGCGCTGGGTTTGCGTGTGCGGCGAGCTGGTGGAGGGCGGCTTCGAGCAGTGCTGGAACTGCGGCGTGGCGCGGCCGGCTTGACAGATTGTTCTCTACTAAAAGAATAGCTAACTATTCAATTCCAATAAGGGCAAATGCCCTTA
>DATNBD010000059.1:0-18365 GCA_035572155.1 Rhodoferax sp. | reverse complement strand
GCCTGCAGTCGAGGAAGAAGTTGCCGGGCTCGGAAGTCGCTGAGGGCATTGCCGCCCTCGAACTGGATAAGGTGCAAGGTCACTGTGCGGGCCTGTTTCGGGTGGGTACGGCGCCGGGCGGGGCCATCCGTGATAACCCTTGAGTTTACCTGCGCGCCAGTTCACCCGGTGGGATAATTCGGGCCATGAGCATCACCTACAAAGACGAGGAAGGCATTCGCGGCATGCGTGTTGCCGGACGACTGGCTTCCGAACTGCTGGACTACCTGACCCCGCACGTACAAGTCGGCGTCACGACGAATGAACTGGACAAGCTGGCGTATGACTACATCACCGAGGTGCAGGGCGCCGTTCCGGCGCCGCTGAACTACCAGCCGCCGGGCTACACGCCCTACCCCAAGTCGATCTGCACCTCGATCAACCACCAGGTCTGCCACGGCATCCCGAACGACAAGCCGCTCAAGAAGGCGGACATCGTCAACATCGACGTGACCGTCATCAAGGACGGCTGGCACGGCGACTCCAGCCGCATGTTCATCGCGGGCGAGGGCTCGATCGCGGCGAGGCGCCTGTGCGCCATGACCTATGAGGCCATGTGGCATGGCATCGTGATGGTCAAGCCGGGCGCGCGCCTGGGCGACATCGGCTGGACCATCCAGAAGTTTGCCGAGAGCAACGGCTTCTCGGTCGTGCGCGAGTTCTGCGGCCACGGCATCGGCAAGGTATTTCATGAAGAACCGCAGGTGCTGCATTACGGCAAGCCGGGCACGCTTGAAGAACTCAAACCCGGCATGACCTTCACGATCGAGCCGATGATCAACCTGGGCCGGCGCGACATCCGGGAGATGAGCGACGGCTGGACCATCGTGACCAAGGACCACTCGCTGTCGGCCCAATGGGAGCATACCGTGCTGGTGACCGAGACGGGCTACGAAGTGCTCACCGTATCGGAAGGCAGCCCGCCACCACCGCCCTTTGTGGCGGCATCGGCGCATGCCTGACCTGCAGGCACTGCGGGAGGACTACCGCCTGCAAAAGGCGGCGCTTTTGGAGTCGATACGCAGCAGCGGCGCATCCACGCGCGGCATCCACGGTGTCCTGCAAAAGCTCGCGCGCCAGGCCGACATGGCGCTGCAATCGCTGTGGCAACTGGCCGGATTCTCTGATCGGTATGCGCTGGTCGCGGTGGGCGGGTACGGCCGCGGCGAACTGTTCCCCTACTCGGATGTCGACGTTGTGCTGCTGTTGCCTGACGGCGTCAGCCCGGATCTGGATGCGCTGCTGAAGCAGCAGATCGAAACCTTCATCGGCCATTGCTGGGACGTCGGCCTGGAGATCGGATCGAGCGTGCGCACCGTATCCGAGTGCCTGGCGGAAGGAGCGAAAGACGTCACGGTGCAAACCTCGCTGCTGGAGTCGCGCCGGATCGCGGGCAGCAAGGCGGTGCTGGCCGAGTTCCAGCAGCGTTTTCAGGCAGCGCTGGATCCGATGGCCTTTTTTGTGGCGAAGACGCTGGAGCTGCGCCAGCGCCACACCAAGTTCGAAAACACCCCCTACGCGCTGGAGCCCAACTGCAAGGAATCGCCCGGTGGCCTGCGCGACTTGCAGGTCGTCCTGTGGGTGGCCCGGGCGGCCGGCCTGGGCAGCAGTTGGGACGATCTGGCCCGCAGCGGCCTGGCCACGGCGTTCGAGGTGCGGCAGATCAAGCGCAACGAGGCGCTTCTGTGCCTGATCCGCGCGCGGCTGCACCTGTTGGCGGGTCGGCGCGAAGACCGGCTGGTGTTCGACCTGCAAACCGCAGTGGCCGAATCATTCGGGTATCTGGCGTCGGCGCCGGACGCCACCAAAACACCGGTGCGCGTGAGCGAATCGCTAATGCGCCGCTACTACTGGGCGGCCAAGGCGGTGACCCAGCTGAACCAGATTTTGCTGCTCAACATTGAGGAGCGGCTGAATCCTTCGGCGCGCGAACGGGTGCCCATCAACGCACGCTTCTTCGAGAAGGCTGGAATGATCGACGTGGCCAGCGACGACCTGTACGTGCGCGAGCCGCATGCGATTCTCGAAACCTTTCTGCTCTACCAGACCACGGTGGGCCTGAAGGGCCTGTCGGCACGCACGCTGCGCGCCCTGTACAACGTGCGCGGTGTGATGGATGCCCGGTTCCGGCGCGACCCGGTGAACCGGGAAACTTTCAAATGCATCCTGCAGCAGCCCGAGGGGATCACGCATGCCATGCGGCTGATGAACCAGACCTCGGTGCTGGGGCGCTACCTGTGGGTGTTCCGGCGCATCGTCGGACAGATGCAGCACGACCTGTTCCACGTCTATACCGTGGACCAGCACATTTTGATGGTGCTGCGCAATGTGCGGCGCTTCTTCATCGCGGAGCATGCACACGAATACCCGTTCTGCTCGCAGCTCGCGGCGGGCTGGGACAAGCCCTGGATTCTTTACACGGCCGCGTTGTTCCACGACATTGCCAAGGGTCGCGGCGGCGACCATTCCGAACTGGGTGCCAGCGAGGCGCGGCGTTTTTGCCGTCAGCACGGCATTGCGCGCGAAGACGCCAGGCTGATCGAGTTCCTGGTGCGTGAACACCTCAGCATGAGCCAGATTGCCCAGAAGCAGGACCTGGGCGACCCGGACGTGATTGCTGCGTTTGCCAGGCGCGTGGGCAACGAGCGCTACCTGACCGCGCTGTATTTGCTCACCGTGGCCGATATCCGTGGCACCAGTCCCAAGGTCTGGAACGCCTGGAAAGGCAAGCTGCTGGAAGATCTGTACCGACTTGCGCTGCGCGTGCTGGGCGGGCGCGCGCCCGACCCCGGCGCCGATGTGGAGGCGCGCAAGCGCGAGGCGCTGGTGCTGCTGGCGCTGCATGCCGAACCGCATCAAGCCTACAAGGCGCTGTGGGACACGCTGGACGTGGGTTACTTCATGCGCCACGACGCCGCCGATATTGCCTGGCATGCGCGCCAGTTGTCGCGCCATGTCGTGCCCTCGTCAGCGCGCAATACCGGCCAGAGCGCACCGCAACCGCGCAAACCCATCGTGCGGGTGCGCCTCTCGCCGGTCGGTGAAGGGCTGCAGGTGCTGGTGTACACGCCCGACCAGAGCGACCTGTTTGCGCGCATCTGCGGGTATTTCGATCAGGCCAGCTTTAGCATCCTGGACGCCAAGGTGCACACCGCCAGCAATGGCTACGCGCTCGATACGTTCCAGGTGGTTACTTCGTTTCTGCCGGAGCACTATCGCGAGCTCATCAGCATGGTGCAAACCGGCGTCGCGCAGGCGATCGTCCAGCCTGGCCCGTTGCCCCCACCGAGCCGGGGCCGCGTGTCGCGCCGCGTGCGCAGTTTCCCGGTCGCACCGCGGGTCGGACTGCAGCCCGACGAGAAGGCGCAGCGCTGGCTGCTCAGCATTTCGGCCAGCGATCGCGTCGGCCTGCTCTACTCGGTGGCCTGCGTACTGGCGCGGCACCGGCTCAACCTGCAGTTGGCCAAGGTCACGACGCTGGGCGAGCGCGTGGAAGACACCTTCCTGATCGACGGGCCGGAGCTGCAGCACAACCGCGCGCAGATCGAGATCGAGACGGAATTGTTGCAGGCGCTGAGCGCCGAAGGCGCGCCCGCCGTTGGCACAAGCTGATGGATGCTATTATTTAAATAGCAAATTATCCTTATGGAATAAGGGCCATAGGCATTATTTGCATGAATTTCAGTCGTCCTGCCCGGCATCCAGCCCCGGGAACAGCACGTCGGTGAAACCAAACTGGGTGAAGTCGCGCACCCGCATCGGGTACAGCTTGCCGATCAGGTGGTCGCATTCATGCTGCACCACGCGGGCGTGAAAGCCCTGCGCCGTGCGCTCGATCGGATCGCCGTATTGATCAAAGCCGGTATAGCGGATGCGCGAAAAGCGCGGCACCAGCGCGCGCAGGCCCGGCACGGACAGGCAGCCTTCCCAGCCGTCCTCTTCCTGATTGTCCAGCGGAGTGATGACCGGATTCAGCAACACCGTGCGCGGTACCAGCGGCGCGTCAGGGTAGCGCGGGTTGACGGCGTCGGTGCCGAATATCACCAGTTGCAGGTTCACCGCGATCTGCGGGGCGGCCAGGCCGGCGCCATTGGCAGCGCGCATGGTATCGAACATGTCCGAGACCAGAACATGCAGCGCATCGGTGTCGAACTCGGTCACGGGCTGGGCAATGCGCAGCAGGCGCGGGTCGCCCATTCTGAGGATTTCTCGGATGGCCATGGTGTGTTTCGGGCTTATTCCTTGTCCTTGCGATTCTGCGCCTCGATACGCTCGCGCGCGGCCTGCCATTGTGCATCGCTCCACTCGCGCAGCTCGTAGAAGTTGCCGCCGGTAGCGAGCGCGTTGCCGCCGTCCATCGCGATCGTCTGCCCGGTGAGCCAGTCGCACTGTCCCGGCGCCAGCAAAAACGCGGCGAGATTCTGCAGCTCGCCCATCTCGCCGGTGCGCGCCATCGGGTTGTGCCGCTTGCTGCGCGCGCCGGGTTCCTCGCCCGGATTGAGTCGCTTGCTCATGCCCTCGGTCGGGATCTCGCCCGGCGCCACGGCGTTCAGGCGGATGCCGTAACGTGCCCACTCGACGGCAAGCGACTTGGTCATCACCTCGATCCCGGCCTTGCTCATCGCCGACGGCACCACGTAGGGCGAACCGTTATCGACCCAGGTGACGACGATGCTCATCACGCTGCGGCACGGTCGGCCCGGCTGCCAGGCGCCGGCCTTGGCTTCGGAGATCCAGCGCTTGCCAACCGCCTGCGTGACGTAGAAGGTGCCGTGGAAGACGATGTTGGCCACCGCGTCGAAAGCGCGCGGCGACAGGCTCTCGGTCGGCGCAATGAAGTTGCCGGCCGCGTTGTTGACCAACCCCGTCAGACCGCCGCTGGCCCACAGCGCCTCGACCATCGCCTCGACATCCTGCGCGTTGCGGATGTCCACGCCGAAGGTGTCGACGCGGCGTTTGGGAAACTGGTCACGCCATACGGCGGCGGTCTCTTCGCAGACCTTCTCGCGCCGGCCACAGATCGCCACGTCGGCGCCCAGCGACAGGAACTTCTCGGCCATCGCGCGTCCCAGCCCCGTGCCGCCGCCGGTGACGAGAATGCGCTGGCCGGCCATCAGGGTGGGCTGAAACATGGTGGGTCTTCCATTGAAGAGGTCTGGATGCGCATCAATCTACGCTGCGGCACCATCGCGGTCAATGCCTGAACCTACCGGCCTGCCAGCGCAGTAGGGGCTGACTGGAAAGACAGCACTCCATGCGCACCGCTTGGGTGGTATATGTCATATGTCAGCCGCCGCCATATGGCCGGGTGATGATCTCCAGATTGTGCCCATCCGGATCGCTCCAGTAGACGCCTCGGCCGCCGTCGCCGTGGTTGATCTGGTCGGGCTGGTGGTGGCCGGGATCGGCCCAGTAGGCGAGCCCGCGCTCGCGGATGCGGCCGAAAACCTGATCGAACTCGTCCTCGCTTACGAGGAAGGCGTAGTGCTGCAAGGCGATGTCGCCGCCCGCGCGCATGAAGTCGAGCGTGACGCTGTTGTCAAGCGCCACGCCGTGGAACGGGCCGAAGCGGACCGGCGCCCCGCGTCCGAGGAGATCGGCGAGGAACGCCGCAGACGCCTGCGGATCGCGGGCCGCAACAATCGTGTGATTCAGCTGAATGGACATGATTCGTGCTCCTCAAAACCAGATGGGTGACGCAGTCCTTTCCGAACTGTCACATAAATGTTATGGCTTCAACCTTGCTTGAGGTCAAGCACGGGACAGGGTCGGCAGCGCAGGATGAAATCACTTGAAACGGCGAAGACGGGTACTAGACTTTGAACTGATCCGGCAAGCTTTTTGATCCACTCCCCAACCCTCACAGGAGAACACCATGGCCTATGCAAATTGGCGCCTCGAAGGCGAATGGCTCAAGAACTGCACTTGCGCCTACGGCTGCCCCTGCGATTTCAACGCGAATCCGACAAAGGGCTACTGCAAGGGATTCCTGGGCATGCGCATCACGAAGGGACATTTCGAGAGTACGAGCCTGGACGGACTGTGCTTCTTCGCGGTGGTGTCCTTCCCGGGCGCATTGCACGAAGGCAACGGACAGCTGCAGCCGATCATCGAAGAACGCGCCAGCCCTGAGCAGCGCGAGGCCTTGTTCAAGATCATGTCGGGCCAGAACTCGGCCGAAGGAACGTTGTTCCAGATCTGCAGCCTCATCGTGACCAAGATGCACGATCCGATCTTCGCGCCCATCACGCTCCAGTTCGACCAGGCGGCCCGGACCGCGCGCCTGGTCATCCCCGGCGTGTTAGAGACCGAGGTCGAGCCGATCAAGAACCCGGTGACCAGCGCCCCCCACCGCATTCAGGTCGTGATGCCGGAAGGTTTCGAGCATCGCGCGGGCGAGGTCGCCTCGTCCAACATCCGCAGCAGCGGGGCCATCAAGTTCGAGACCCAGGGCGGGCACAGCACGCTGGCCCACGTGGTGCAGACGCCGCAAGGGGTCGAAGCCTAAATGGGGGATCGCGCATTCACGGGATGGGCGCTGCGGCACGACCGCATTGTCGTCTTCGCCGGCTTGCTGGCGGTTGTGCTGCTGTCCTGGGCGTATCTGCTGACCGGCGCCGGGATGATGCAGGAGATGGGCGACATGCTGATGCCGATGAGCATGGGGCCGTGGACGCCCGGCCATGCGGCGCTCGTGTTTGCCATGTGGGCCGTGATGATGGCCGCCATGATGCTGCCGAGCGCCGCGCCGACCATCCTGCTCTATGGCGTCATTGCACGGCGCCACGCCAAAGACCATGCATTGGTGACCGCGTCAGCTGCCTTTGTCTTAGGCTATGTAGCGGTCTGGGCGACGTTCAGCCTGCTGGCGGTGGCGCTGCAGTTTGGACTGGAACAGGCCGCACTGATTTCACCCATGATGCAGGCGACGAGCATTGCCCTGGCAGGAACGGTTTTGATCGCCACCGGCCTGTACCAATGGACGCCGCTCAAGCAGGCCTGCCTGCGGCACTGCCGCTCGCCCCTCGAATTCATCATCGGGCATTGGCGTGCAGGGGTCGGCGGCGCGTTCGGGATGGGTTTTCGGCACGGCGTCTATTGCGTGGGCTGCTGCTGGTCGCTGATGCTGCTGCTCTTTGTCGGCGGTGTCATGAACCTGGCATGGATCGGCGGCCTCGCTCTGTTTGTTCTGATCGAAAAGCTGGCGCCCGCCGGCCACTGGATCGGCCGCGGCGCCGGAGCCCTGCTGGTGGCTTGGGGCGCTGCGACTTTGCTCTCCCTTATCTGAGTTTGCGAGGCGCTACGGCCAGGCGCTACAAGCCATCCAGCATCGAACGCATGCGCCGCCAGTACGTGCACGTAGCAGCCATGGGTGATGGTGCGGCGCTTATCGCGCCCGCGCCGCTCTGGGGCGAGTACGGGCGCCGACGGGCCAGCGCTCGGCTCAGTGCATGGGGGTCTTGCAAAAGCGCCCATGCGGCTGCGAACTCATCAGCGCATGGAACTGTTCGCGCGACATCCGCAGCAGGCGCTCGTGATCACCACCTTCCATGTACACGACGTCGCTGGCTTCGAGCTCGTCGTCAACGATCGTCTCGACGCCCCAGGCCATGCCGAGCGGGGGTACCGCGCCGAGATCGCAGTCCGCGAACAGCGTCGCGATGCGGCCTTCATCGGCGAGCCTGAGCTCCTTGCGGCCCAGCAGGCGGGCGAGTTCGCCCACCATGACGGCCTTGTCGGCCGGGATCACGGCCATCACACAGCCCGCATCGTCTTCGAGAATCACCGACTTGGCGAGCTGGCCCGGCGGGACATGGGCGCTGCGGGCGGTCTCTGCGCTGGTGCGGCTGTGCTCGTGCGGGCAAATCTCGTAGCGGGCGCCGCGCTGGCCCAGGTAGCTGGACAGATGCGAGGGAATCGACATGAGGGCCTCCTTGGGCAAAACGACAGACCGTGGTCCGGATTTCAGTTTAGTCCGGACTGTGCCGGCTTGCCAGTGACCTGCCCCTGCCAGTCGTACCGACCTAAAGTTCGAGCGTCCTCGCGTCGCTTTCCCCGTCGAAATACCGGGGCAACGCCCGCTGGAAGACCGGCTCGTCCGGCGCCGCCTGCGCAAACAACGTCAGTGACGAGTGGAACTTGAGGTCGTCCGGTGATCCAAAGATCTGCAACGCGGTGCGGCCTTCGACGGCCAGCACGAGCTCCACGCATTCTTTCAGCCGCGCCCCGAGCAGCGCATGGTGCCAATAGGCCTGCGCCTCCGCCCTCGACGTGATGCCGAAGTGCTGCGCCATGGCACTGCGGCCCAGTCCCTTGAGCTGCGGAAACACGAACCACATCCAGTGGCTGGTCTTCAGGCCAGCCGCCAGTTCGGCGCACACCTGCGCATAGACCGGGTTTTGCGCCTGTACGAAGCGCTCCAGGTTGTGGGGATCGGCCATATTCACTCCTTGTCCGGGCACGGGCGCCGCTACCACAGCGGCTTGCTGAGCCGCTGCGCGAACGAGGAAAACATCAGGTTGAAGCTGATGCTGATCCGCTCGTCGCTGCTTTTGTTGGCATCGACGGAGTGCTCCAGGTAGGAGGGAAACAGCAGCAGCGTGCCGTCGCGCACCCGCACCACGACCTGATCCGCATTCTCGGCCGTGAGCTCGACCACCGGCGGCCTGATGACGCTGGCCTGGTGCCTGGGATCGTGGAAATTGAGGGTGTCGGCGCCCGTGGCCGTGCGGACGTAGTAGGCGCCGCTCAGAAAATTGTTGGGGTGGCTGTGCAGCTTGTGCGACGCCCCGGGCGCCAGGACGGTGGCCCAGCAGCCTGTGATCTCAATGTCCGTGGTGCCGATCCGCAGGAACCGGAGCACGCCCGCCGCACAGTGCTCGATGCACGCGACAAGCTCACGCAGCGCCTCGTGTTGATGCAGATCCTGAACCGATTGCCAGCCCTGGCCGGGTTCGAGATGGGGTGCGCCCTGCCTCAGGTCAGCCAGCGCCTGCAGGATTCGTGCACCCATGACGTCGCGCAGGCCCGGCTCGATCTCGCTCTTCCAGACCAGGCTGGGAAACATCGGAATGACCTCCGACGTTTGCAACCATTGAGGACTGTCTTTGCCCATTGGGTCAACGCTCCGGGAAATTTGGAGCATGAAGAGCCCGATCAGGTGTCGATCGGTGTGTCGGCAAGCTTCCCCCCTCGGCCCACGAGCCGTAATGGACCCGCACGCTCTGGTATGTGCGAAGCAATCCAGGTGGCGTCAATCCGTGCGTCCGGGAGCGTCTTGGCGAATTCCATCTTGGCCCCGGCACAAAGCGTGCGGCCTTATTCGACCGGCATTGCCGCGACGAGGCCCGCTACTTGCGCGGCGCTTCAATGGGCGGGCTGCCTTCCTTGAACAGTTTCTGCAACTGGGCGCGCAACTCCGGCGTGTCCTGGTGCTGATGGACCGCCACGGCGTGCTGCACGGCAGCGGCGAGCAACTCCTTGTCCGTGTCGGCAGAGAGCGCGACCGTGCAATTCATCTCGCTCGGATATTCCCGGCAGTCAATGTATTTACGTGTCATTTCAACCTCCACATCAAGCCAATGATGAAAAGACTCGGGTTGGCTACCCCTGCGGACAATGCCGCAGTATCATTTATAGATCGGCAATCCCCCGCCCGCAATACCGCATTTGCGCGACGGCAAACGTAGCGCTCACTTCATTCATGCGGCGGTCTTGTGCGCACCCATTCAGGGCCTTGCGCCCACGCCGCAGGCGAGCGTAGGATGACTTCGTGCGCGCCGCTTCCTCCAGAGGAAACCATGACCGAACCGGATTTCCAAGGCTTGCGCCAGACCATGCTTGCGGAAATCGCCGCAAAGACGATTTTTGACAGTGCGCGGCTGGGCAAGGCGGCGCTGGACCCGCGGGTCATGAACGCCATGGCCAAGGTGCCGCGCCACGAGTTCGTGCTGCTCGAACTGCGGCCCTACGCCTATGCCGACACGCCCCTGCCAAGCGGTTTCGACAAGACGATCTCGCAACCGTTCATCGTCGCCGTGATGACCGACCTGCTTGACCTGCGCCCGACCGACACGGTCCTCGAAATTGGTACCGGGCTGGGCTACCAGTCGGCGATCCTGGCAGAGCTCGCGCAGCACGTCTACAGCATCGAAATCATTGAGGAACTGGCTGCGCAGGCCCGGCAACGGCTGGCCCGGCAGGGCTATGCCAACGTCGACATCAGGATCGGGAACGGCGCCGCCGGGTGGCCAGAGCACGCACCGTTCGACAAGGTGATGGTCACGGCGGCTCCCGAGTTGATCCCACCGCCACTGATCTACCAGTTGAAACCCGGCGGCAAGATGGTGATACCTGCCGGTCTGCCCGATGAGCAGCAGCTCATCCTGGTCGACAAGGATGCCGGCGGTGCGGTTTCGACACGGGAGATTCTGCCGGTGCGGTTCTCGCTTCTTGAGGACGCCGAATCTGGCTGACCAGGACATGGCGAGTACCATTGTCAATTCGAGGCTTTGAACCCAAGGCCGCGTTGTTTCAGTCTCGCTACAGTTCGTGTCAGACCCAAGACCCGCAATCTCTTTCCTGATGGCCGCTTTCAAGCGACCCCAGCTTGCCATGGCGGCGCTGGAATCATTGCAGCGCCAGACGATGCCTGACTGGGAACTCGTCGTCTCTCCCGACGACGGCGGAGACTACCGCGATCTGGCCCAGGCCGATGCCCGCGTCAGGGTCGTGCGGTCCAGCGCCGTGGGTAGCGGACCGGCCCATGCGCGCAACCGCGCCCTGGCGATCGCCTGCGGCGCACTGATAGCCGTTCTGGATGACGATGACCGTGTGGAGCCCGCCTTCGCTGCCCAGGCCGTCTGCTATTTCAAATTCGGCCCGGCGAAGTTCGCCACGGCGCCCACCAAATATGTTCAGAGCCCGACGGGTTCCGTGGTGCGCCACATCGGGCAATTTGCCGCCATGGGCATTGACCGGTTCGGGTTCGAATTCGGCACGATGCACGCGATCGGCCACCGCGAGATCTATCCGCAATGGAAGCCCGGCTTCGCCGAGGACGTGATGCACACTGCGAAGTGCATCGACCTGGCAGGTGGGGAAATCGCGGTCTTGCAAGGTGCCAGCTACATGCTGAGACTCCATTCCAGCAGCATTTGCGCGGTGGCACGCGGCGAGGATGTCTCCCGGTCGTACAAGGATCTGCTGGCACAGCTTCCCTACGAAATGTCCGGTGCCGGAGCGTTGCAGACCCGAGCGCTGCTGCGACGGCGTATCGAGATGAATGAAGCATTCTCGCGCCACGGTGGCGAACTTCAATACCATCCCTTCGTGAAGACGCGCACGGTCCCTTGAATGGCAGACTGCTTCAAGCCGGTGCGTTCAGCAAGGCCAGCAAACCGGTCTCGTCGAGCACCGCGACGCCAAGCTCCTGCGCCCTGGCCAGCTTGCTGCCGGCCTCGACCCCGGCCACCACGTAGCTCGTCTTCTTGCTGACCGAGCCTGTCACCTTGCCGCCCGCAGCTTCGATCAGGTCCTTCGCCTCCTCGCGGCTCAGCGTGGGCAGGGTGCCGGTGATGACGAAGGTTTTGCCGGCCAGCGGCCGGGGGGCAACAGATGCCGGTTCGCCCTCTTCCCAGGCCACGCCGCAGGCACGCAATTGCTCGACCACCTCGCGGTTATGCGGCTGCTGGAAAAAGGTATGAATGCTGTCGGCCACGATCGGGCCGACATCGTCGACTTCCGCGAGGCGTTCGGCCGGCGGCGCGTCTTCGGCGGTGACGCCCATGATGGCGTCGAGCTTGCCGAAATGCTGCGCCAGCGCTTTCGCGGTGGCCTCGCCAACATGGCGAATGCCGAGCCCGAACAAAAACCGCGGCAGCGTGGTGTGCTTCGACTTTTGTAGCGCATCGATGATGTTCTGAGCGGACTTTTCGGCCATTCGATCCAGCGCGGCGAGCGACGTCGGGCCCAGCCGATATAGGTCGGGCAAGGTGCGGATGACGCCCGCATCGACCAGTTGATCGACCAGTTTTTCGCCCAGGCCCTCGATTTCGACCGCGCGGCGCTGCGCGAAATGCAGGATCGCCTGCTTGCGCTGCGCGCTGCAGAACAGGCCGCCGGTGCAACGGTAGTCCGCTTCGCCCTCCTCGCGCACCGCCGCCGAGCCGCAGACCGGGCAGTGCTGCGGCATGGTGAAGATCTGTACATTGGGCGGGCGCCGCTCGGGGAGCACGCCTACGACCTCGGGTATGACATCGCCGGCGCGGCGCACGATCACGGTGTCGCCGATGCGCACGTCCTTGCGGCGCACCTCGTCCTCGTTGTGCAGGGTCGCATTGGTCACCGTCACGCCACCGACGAACACGGGCGCCAGCTTGGCCACCGGCGTGAGCTTGCCGGTACGCCCGACCTGCACCTCGATGCCGAGCACCGTGGTGAGCTGCTCCTGCGCCGGGTACTTGTGCGCCACCGCCCAGCGCGGCTCGCGCGTGACAAAGCCCAGCTGCTGCTGCAGCGCCAGGCTGTTGACCTTGTACACGACACCGTCGATGTCGAACGGCAATTCATCACGCCGACGCCCGATGGACTCGTGATACGCTATCAGTTCCGTAGCGCCTTGCGCAATCTGTACCTGGGCTGCCACCGGAAAACCCCACGATTTCAGGGTTTGCAGCAGTTCGTAGTGGGTCTCGAACGCGGGGCCGCCCTGCGCCGCGGGTGTGACTTCGCCCAGGCCGTACGCAAAAAAGCTCAGCGGCCGCTGAGCCGCGATCGCGGGGTCGAGCTGACGCACCGCGCCGGCGGCGGCGTTGCGCGGATTAACGAAGGTCTTCTCGCCCCTCTCGCGCTGGCGCGCGTTGAGTGCCTCGAAGTCATCGCGGCGCATGTAGATTTCGCCGCGCACCTCGAGCACAGCAGGGATGGGCAAGCCGCCGCCCTCACCCCGCAGGCGCAACGGAATTTGCCCGATGGTGCGGATGTTCTGCGTCACGTCCTCGCCCCATTCACCGTCGCCGCGCGTGGCGGCCTGCACCAAAGTACCCTCTTCGTAGCGCAGATTCATCGCCAGGCCGTCGAACTTGAGTTCGGCCACGTATTCCACGGGGGGATCACCCTCCCCCAGTTCCAGTTCGCGGCGCACGCGCGCATCGAAGCTGCTGGCGCCCGTGGGTTCGGTGTCGGTCTCGGTGCGCAGGCTCAGCATCGGCACGGCGTGGCGCACGCTGGCGAACCGGTCCAGCGCCTTGCCGCCAACGCGCTGGGTCGGTGAATCGGGGCTGAAGAACTCGGGGTGCGCGGTCTCCAGCGCCTGCAGCTCGCGAAACAGCCGGTCGTATTCGGCGTCCGGGATTTCAGGCTCGTCGAGCACGTAGTAGCGGTGCGCATGGTGATGCAGCTGGCGGCGCAGTGCCTCGATGCGGGACGCGTCCGGGCCCGCATCGGACAGTTCATTCAAATGCGCGGTGGCCATGGCGGAGCACGAAGGCTGGCGCCCCGCTCACGAAAACAGGCGGCGCGCCAACGCAGAGCCTGCCGACAGCTCGTGCGCATCCAGCGTGTCGTACAGTTGCTCCAGGTCGGCGCCGATCACGTCCATGGCCTCGGGCAATAGCGGCTGACCGTTATCGTCGGTGACGATGCCGTCCATCGCACTGCTCAGGGCCGTAGCCACTTCCCGCATGCGCGCGAACGGGTGTTCTGCGCGATCCACCTGCGGCACATCGAGGCTGAGCGTGACTTCGCGAATCGCCGACTGAGCCGGGTCCTCCGCCATGGCGGCCTGGGTGTCGAACGCCAGCCCGAGCAGCGGCGGCAGCCCGGCCGTGCTGGCAGGCAGCACCATGCGCCCCGGAATCACGCCCGGCACAAACCCCAGGCGCGCCGCATTCTGCTGCACATACCCAGGACTCCAGGCGGCGCGCTGCGCGCGCAGGGAAAAACCAAGCTGGGCATCGTGGTCGCCGGCGAACTGGTCCAGTTCGTGCGCGCGTGCCACTTCGTCGAGCATCTCGGGGAACTCGGGTGCGCCATTCACCGCGTCCGCGAAGGCCTGTGCCTTCACCACGAATTCCGAGTATTCGATCTCGTTCAACGCGCCGGTGCGGTTCGCCAGTTGCACGCCGGCCTGCAAGGCACCGTAGCGATGCCCCGGCACAGGCATTTCCCATTGCCCGGTGCTCTCGTTCAGGCCTTCGACGGCAAACGGCTTGCTGCCGGCGCGCCGCGTCGGCGGCATCGCGGCCAGCGCGGCATCGCCGGAGACGGGCGCGTCCAGCGCGATCGGCGCGATCACATCGATCAACGCGTCCAGTCCGGGTTTCCTGTCGGCCGCCGGTGCTTGCGGGAGCGGCTCCAGCTCGCCATCGAAGGTGGGCTCGGTGCGCAGCGGCTCGAGCTCGTCTCCAGGCGCCGCGAGCGGTTTCGCGCCGGCGGCGTCCTCGGGAGAGGCCTGCCTGGGCGTGTTCTTGCGCGAATTCCAGGCGCTGTGGGTCACCACGCCCGCCAATACCAGGCCGCCCGCAATGGCCAGACTGATTTGCAAACTGCTCATCTGGGGCTCCTGGCTGCTCAGGCCGCCTCGGCCATGGACACGGCGGACTCAATGTCGACCGCGACAATGCGCGATACGCCCTGCTCCTGCATGGTGACGCCGATCAGCTGTTCGGCCATCTCCATCGCAATCTTGTTGTGGCTGATGAAGAGGAACTGGGTTTCACGGCTCATGGCGCGCACCAGTTTCGCATAACGCTCGGTGTTGGCGTCATCCAGCGGCGCATCCACCTCGTCGAGCAGGCAGAACGGCGCCGGATTGAGCTGGAAGATCGCGAACACCAGCGCGATCGCGGTCAGGGCCTTCTCGCCGCCCGAGAGCAGATGAATGGTCTGGTTCTTCTTGCCGGGCGGCTGCGCCATCACCTGCACGCCGGAGTCGAGAATTTCCTCGCCGGTGATCACCAGCCGGGCGTTGCCGCCGCCAAACAGCTCGGGAAACATGCGCCCGAAGTGTTCGTTGACGGTGTTGAAGGTGCCGGCCAGCAATTCACGGGTTTCGCTGTCGATCTTCTTGATGGCGTCTTCCAGCGTGGTCATGGCTTCCACCAGGTCGGCCGTCTGGGCGTCCAGGAATTGCTTGCGTTCGCGCGAGGTGGTCAGCTCCTCGAGCGCGGCCAGGTTGACGGCCCCCAGCGTCGCAATCTCGCGGTGCAGCCGGTCGATCTCGCCCTGCATGCCATTCAGCCGCACGTTGCCGTCCTCAACGGATTGGGCCACGGCTTCGAGGTCGGCCTGGGCATCGGCCAGCAGCTGGGCGTATTGCTCCAGCCCCAGGCGCGCGGCCTGCTCCTTGAGCTGGAAGTCGGTGATGCGCTGGCGCAGCGGGTCGAGTTCGCGCTCGAGCTGCAGGCGGCGCTCGTCGCTGGCACGCAGCTTGGTGGTCAGGTCGTCGTATTCGCTGCGCTTGGCGCCCAGTGCGGCTTCGCGCTCCAGCTTGAGCGCCAGCGCGCTCTGCAGGCCGGCCTGGGCCGCGGCGGCGGTCAGGCGGGTCAGCTCATCAAGGGCCTGCTGCTGCTCCTGCGCGATGCTCTGGGCTTGCTGGGCGGCCGTTTCCATGGCGCGGGCCAGCTCCGCCTTGCGCGATTCCAGGCTGCGCTGGGCAAACGTGGCCTCCTGGGCCTGGCGTTCCAGGCTGCGCTGCTGCTCGCGGCACTGCGTGAGCCGGCGCCCGGCCTCGATCACGCGTTCGTCGAGCTGCGCATGGCGCTCCTGGGTGTCGGCCAGCTGCATGTCGAGCTCTTCAAAGCGGCCTTCCGCGGTCACGCGGCGCTCCTGCAAATCGCCCAGTTGGGCATCGACCTCGTGCAGGTCGGCGGCAATCTGCTCGCTGCGGGCGCGGGCCTGTTCGGCCAGCTGCGTCAGGCGCAGCGTCTCGACCTGCAGTTCATGCGCGCGGCTCTGGCTCTCGGCCGCCTCGCGCCGGGCCGCGATCAAGCGCTGCGACGCATCGGAATAAGCGGCTTCGGCGCGCACCAGGGCCGAGCGGGACTCTTCGCCGATGAGCGCCTGCGCTTTGAGCTGGCGCTCCAGGTTTTCAATTTCCTGGGCACGTGCCAGCAGGCCCGCCTGCTCTGAGTCCTGCGCGTAAAAGCTCACGCTATGCAAGCTGACCGCATGCCCGGTCTTGACGTAAATCACCTCGCCCGGTTGCAGCTGGTCGCGGTTGGCGAGCGCATCTTCAAAACTCGGCGCCGTGTAGCAGCCGTGCAGCCAGTCGCTCAGCAAGGCCTTCTGGCCCGCATCGTTCAGGCGCAGCAGGTCGGCCAGCCGGGGCAGCGCCGCCGCCTTCTCGGGCAGAGCCGCTTGCGGCGGGCTGTAAAAAGCCAGTTTGGCCGGCGGCGCGTCGGCACCGAAAGCGCGCACCATGTCCAGCCGGCTCACCTCCAGCGCGCCCAGGCGCTCGCGCAGCGCGCCCTCCAGCGCGTTCTCCCAGCCCTGCTCGATGTGAATCCGGCTCCACAGGCCCTGCAAGCCGTCCAGCCCGTGCTTGGCCAGCCAGGGCTTGAGTTTGCCGTCGGTCTTGACCTTTTCTTGCAAGGCCTTGAGCGCTTCCAGGCGGGCCGACAGATCCGACTGTTTGGCGGACTCGCCGTTCACCGCCTGCTGACGCGTGTGGCGGTCGTCGTCGAGCTGCGGCACCGACTCCTGCAGCTCGTGCAGGCGCGCGTCGGCCACACTGGCCGCTTCCTGCGCGCTTGATAGTTGGCTGTTCAGGTTGACCAGGCGCGCTTCGTCGGGGGCGGCCAGCGCATTCTTGTCGGCGGCGAGGCGCTCGCGGCGCTGATTCAGTTGGCGCGATTGTTCTTCAATGCTGCGCTGCTCCGCCGCCAGCACCTGGATTTGCTGCTGCACCTGGCCCACACTGCTGCGCTGTTCATTCGCTTTGGTTTGCGCCTGGCGCAGGGCCTCTTCCAGATCGGGCAGCACCTGGGCCTGCTCCTCGACCTGCGCGGCCAGCAACTCGGCCTTTTCTTCGGCGTCATGGGCTTGCGCGGCCAGGGTTTCGGTCTCGGCGCGCGCATCGTCGCCGCGCGCGGCCCATTGGGCGGTTTGCTCTTTCAAGGTGGCCAGGCGCTGCTCGACACGCTGGCGGCCCTCCACCACGAAGCGGATTTCGGCCTCCAGCCGCCCAACCTCGGCGCTGGCCTCGTACAGCAGGCCCTGCGACTGATTGACCTGGTCACCGGCCGCGTAATGCGCCTGGCGAATGGTCTCCAGGTCGGCTTCGATGTGGCGCAGATCGGTCAGCCGCGATTCGAGGTCGTTGACCGCCTTTTCGGCGTCAAGCCGGACCCTGCTCTGGTCCGCTTCGCTCTCGGCGCGCTTCAGGAACCATTGCTGATGCTGCTTCAGGGTCACGTCCGACTGCAGCGTGTTGTACTTTTGCGCCACCTCGGCCTGCTTCTCCAGCTTTTCCAGATTGGCGTTGAGCTCGCGCAGGATGTCTTCGACGCGGGTCAGGTTCTCGCGCGTGTCCGACAGGCGATTTTCGGTCTCGCGGCGGCGCTCCTTGTATTTGGAGACCCCCGCGGCCTCCTCCAGAAACAGGCGCAACTCTTCCGGCCTGGACTCGATGATGCGGCTGATCGTGCCCTGGCCGATGATGGCGTAGGCGCGCGGCCCCAGGCCGGTGCCCAGAAACACGTCCTGCACGTCGCGCCGACGCACCGGCTGGTTGTTGATGTAGTAGCTGGAGGTGCCGTCGCGCGTCAGCACGCGCTTGACCGCGATCTCGGTGAACTGGCTCCACTGGCCGCCGGCGCGGTGGTCGGCATTGTCGAACACCAGCTCCACGCTGGAGCGGCTGGCCGCCTTGCGCAGGTTGGTGCCGTTGAAGATCACGTCCTGCATGGACTCGCCGCGCAGCTCGGAGGCCCGGCTCTCACCCAGCACCCAGCGCACCGCGTCCATGATGTTGGATTTGCCGCAGCCGTTGGGCCCGACCACGCCCACCAGTTGCCCGGGCAGCAGGAAGTTGGTCGGCTCGGCGAAGGATTTGAACCCGGATAACTTGATGGAATTGAGACGCACGGACGGTTGACGCTGACTTGTTGGTTTGAACGGCGAGCGGGCTGCAAACCTGCATCCCGAATGGCCCTTGAACAGGGTGTCATGATACCTTGCTCACAAGGGGCATTCGCCCTGGTCGGAAGGGCGCCAATGGCACTCAGTGCGGGCTAAGCTTGCCTGCGTACGCTATGCGTCACGCAAAATAGCTGCGCGCATTCTGGCGGGCGGGGCCGCCCTGACCGGCTCGAGCGAGCCCGCTT
>DATNBD010000058.1:0-19425 GCA_035572155.1 Rhodoferax sp. | reverse complement strand
CTTTGTCATGCCCAAAGCCGAGTCGGCCTTCAGCCGCGCCAACGCGGTGTACGACACCACCATCGGCTGGCGCTTCGTGAACAAGCTGCTGAAGGCGCAATACGGTGTGGACTCGATGCCCGAGACGGCCGAGAACGTCGCCACTGATTACAGGATCAGTCGCCTCGATCAGGACAAGATGGCGCTGGCCTCGCAGCTCAAGGCGGTGGCGGCGCAGAAGTCGGGCTACTTCGACGCCGAGATCACCCCCGTGACGATTGCGCAGAAAAAGGGTGACCCGATTGTGGTGAGCCGCGACGAGCACCCGCGTGACACTTCGATGGAGGTGCTGGCCAAGCTCAAGCCCATCGTGCGCGCCGACGGCACCATCACCGCGGGTAACGCCAGCGGCGTCAACGACGGCGCCTGCGCGCTGTTGCTGGCCGACGAAGCCAGCGCCGCCAGGCATGGCCTCACGCCCCGGGCGCGCGTGGTCGGCATGGCCACGGCCGGCGTGGCCCCGCGCATCATGGGCATGGGGCCCGCGCCGGCCTCGCAAAAGGTGCTGGCCTTGAGCGGCCTGACGATCGCGCAGATGGAGGTGATCGAGCTCAACGAAGCCTTCGCCGCGCAGGGCCTGGCCGTGCTGCGCGAACTCGGCGTGCGCGACGACGACCCGCGCGTGAATCCGAACGGCGGCGCGATTGCGCTGGGCCATCCGCTTGGCGCCTCCGGTGCGCGGCTCGCGACCACCGCGGTGAATCAACTGGTCAAGACCGGCGGCCGCTACGCGCTGTGCACCATGTGCATCGGCGTGGGGCAGGGCATTGCGGTGATCCTGGAGCGGGTCTGAGTCGACGGGCAGCGAGAGATCACGGTTGCTCATGATTCAAGAGCAACAAGCCCATGCCGTATATTGGTTGGAGCGTGATTTCTCTTGAACTTTCAGCTACCAACCACTCCCTGCACCTCGCGCTGCGCCTGCTGCTCTCGTTCCGCCTGCTGCTCGCGCTCCGCGGCCAGTTGTTCCTCGAACTGCTGGCGCCCACGCTTGACCACCGCAATCAGCTTGGCGCGATCCTTGTAGTGAGGGTGCATCTCTTCGAACAGCGCCAGGTTGTGCTGGCGATAACGCTGGGCGCTCTGGCGCGCCGCCTCGGGGGTCTGGCCCAGCAGCTCCAGCACGGTGCGCGCGCTGCGCAGACTGGACTCGAACAGCTCGCGCTCGACCCGCATTACACCGCGGTCGCGCAACTGGTTCCAGTGCGTGACGTCTCTGGCACGCGCCACCAGTTCCAGGTGCGGGAAATGCTCGTGCACCAGATCGACAATCTTTAGCGACTGCTCCACGCCGTCGACCGCCAGCACGAAAACTTTGGCCTGGGCCGCACCGGCGGTGCGCAGCAGGTCGAGCCGGGTTGCGTCGCCGTAGAACACCTTGGAGCCGAAGGCGCGCGCCGCCTCGATCATCTCGGCATCGTGGTCCAGCACGGTGCTGTGGATGCCTTCCGCGTCCAGCACGCGTCCAACGATCTGCCCATAGCGGCCGAAGCCCGCGATGATGATGGGCGCGCTCTGCGGCTGCGAGATTTCCTCCAGCACCGGCACATTGCAGTTCGCGTAGCGCGGTAGCCACCATTTGTCGACGGCCACCAGCAGCAGCGGACTCAGCAGCATCGACAGCGCCACAGCGCCGATCAAGAGCGAGGCGGTCTCGGGCGGAAACACGTTAGCGCCGGCGGCGGCCTGGAACACCACGAAGGCAAACTCGCCGCCCTGCGCCAGCAGCAGCGTGAACACCGGGCGCTCCCGAAATGGCACGTCCAGGACCCGCGCCAGCGCATGGATCACGGCCAGCTTGAGCGCCAGGAACCCGAACACGATGGCGATCATCAGGCCCGGTGAGCGCATCAGCACCCCGAAGTCGATGCTCATGCCGACCGCCATGAAGAACAGCCCGAGCAGCAGTCCCTTGAATGGTTCCAGGTCGGTTTCGAGTTCGCGCCGGTATTCGCTCTCGGCCAGCAGCACGCCGGCCAGAAACGCGCCCAGTGCCATGGACAGTCCGACGAACTGCATGAGCCCGGCAATTCCCACTACCAGCAGCAACGAGGCCGCGGTGAAGATCTCCGGCGTCTCGCTGCGCGCGATCCAGCGCAGCAGCGGGCGCAGCAGCAGCCGGCCGCCCAAAATGATGCAGCCGATGACCGCGACGATTTTCAGCGCCTCCAGCGTGCGGTTGGCCACCAATACGGCTTCGTTCGACTGGGTCGCCACGGCCAGCAGCGGCAGCAACGCCAGGATCGGGATCGCGGCCACGTCCTGAAACAGCAGAATGGAAAAGCCGGCCTGCCCGCTGGTGGTGCGCAGCAGGTTGCGCTCACCCATCACCTGCAGCGCGATCGCGGTGCTCGACAGCGCCAACCCCAGCCCAATCACCAGGGCCGCCTGCCAGCGCACCCCCAGGGCCGCGGCGGCAACGCCGATGGCCAGCGCGCAAATCAGCACCTGAGCGCTGCCCCAGCCGAAGATCGGGCGGCGCAGGCTCCACAGGCGGCGTGGCTCCAGTTCCAGCCCGACCAGGAACAGCATCAGCACGACGCCGAACTCGGCAAAGTGCAGGATGTCCTGCACATTCGTCACCAGTCCCAGACCCCAGGGGCCAATGGCGATGCCGGCGACCAGATAGCCGATGATGGCGCCCAAGCCGAGCGCGCGTGACAGCGGCACCATGATCACGGCGGCGGCCAGGTAGATGAAACTGTTGGTCAGCCAGGTCGGGGCGTGTTCCATGGGGGTATCGCGAGGTTTGTTGTGGACGGTCCGAGTGCGGATTAAGCCATTGTTGGGCCATGCGTGTCACTGGCTGGACACGGCGGGCCAGTCCCTGCCTTTACAGTGGCGGCATGAAATCCTTTCAAACCCTTTCGGAAGTCGCCTCCCTGGTGGGGCAGGAAGTCGCCGTCAGCGACTGGATCACCATCACGCAGGAACAGGTGAACCAGTTCGCGCAGGCGACGGGTGACCACCAGTGGATTCATGTGGACGTGGAGCGGGCCAAGGCGGGCCCTTTCGGCGGCCCGATTGCGCATGGCTTTCTGACGCTGTCGCTGCTGCCCCGGTTTTTCGAGTCGTCATTCGAGGTCGTGCAGTCGCGCATGGGCGTGAACTACGGACTCAACAAGGTGCGCTTCACGGCGCCGGTGCCGGTGGGCAGCCGGCTGCGCGCGCGCATGAAGCTGCTGGCCAGCGCGCCGATCGACAACGGCGGCGTCCAGATGACCTGGGAGGTGATGATCGAACGCGAGGGCCACGCCAAGCCAGTGTGCGTGGCCGAGTCGCTGTCGCGGCGCTATCCCTGAACACTGCCCGAACGCGCGCGTTCGCCCTGCGCCGAAGCCCGGGCGCGCGCACGAAAAAAGGCCCGCGGCGGTGTCCCGCGCGGGCCTTGTCGACTGGGCATGCCCGGCGCGCACTTGCGCCGGGCAACTGCTGGTCTTTACATCACCGACATATCGCCGTGTGCGATCAGGCCGGCGCGTTGCGCGACCTTGGCGTCGTTGCGCACTGCGGTGCGGGTCAGCGTGCTGCTGAGATCAGGTTGCGCGACCACAACCAGGTTGCCGTGCGCAATCAGGCCGGCTTGCTGCGCAGCAGCGGCCTTGGCCCGGACTTGCGCCGCCGAGGCGGTGGATTGGAATGCCGGCAGGGGGGTCAGATCGACCTCACCGGCTTGGGCGCCAACGGCGGCCAGGGCAGCAAAAGCACCAGCGATGAGAAGTTTGGATGCGTTCATGATGAATTTCCTTTAGCAATGGTTAGACATTTCCGGGCAGGGCGGGCTCTGTTGAATGGTCCCGTCTCGTCCAGCCTCGGTGAGTCGTCTAGTGGTTTCGGCTCATCGATGGGTGAAATATAGGGTAAATACTAACTATGAAAAATAGCATAGTTTCCAATTAACAATTGCTATAAATGGAATAATAGGTGCCTTGAAGCAAACATCCAGGGGCGCATATGGACCGGCTTTTATCGATGCGGGTGTTCCAGCAGGTGATCGATCAGGAGGGTTTCGCCGCCGCGGCGCGCTCGCTGGACCTGTCTGCGGCTGCCGTGACCCGGCTGATCACCGATCTGGAACAGCACCTGGGCACCCGGCTGTTGCAGCGCACCACGCGCAAGCTCTCGCTCACGGACGCCGGGCAGTCCTATCTCACACGGGTGCGCAACATCCTGAGCGCAGTGGACGAGGCAGAGGCCTGCGCGCGCGAGCAAACGGACGAGATGGCGGGGCTGCTGCGCATTCACACGCAGCCGGTGATGGCGGTGTACATCCTGGCGCCTCTGGTGACCGAGTTCCGCCGCCGCCACCCCAAGGTGGTGCTGGACATCACGGTCGATTCCGTGGCGCTGCCGCCGATCGAGGAGTTCGATCTGACGATTCTGGGCGCGGGCGCGCACTATGACGCCAATGTGGTGGCGCGGCCGGTGATCGTCTCCGAAGGTCTGCTGTGCGCCTCGGCCACTTATTTGCGTCAGGCCGGAACACCGCGCCAGCCCGAGGACCTGCAGCAGCACGCCTGCCTGCGGCTGCGCCAGACGGGCGCGCGGCAGCACACATGGCGTCTGATCAATCCGCAGGAGGCAGACCGGGAAGCGAGCGTCGAGGTCACGCCGGCGCTGGTGGCGAATCACACCGACACCCTGCTGCGCGCGATGCTGGACGGGGCGGGTATCAGCGCGCAGCCGCTGGACCTGGTGGCCAACTACCTGCGCGACGGCCATCTCAAGCGCGTGCTGGCGCCCTGGATTACCGGGCGCTTCACCTTGTACGCGGCCTTGCCGAGTCGCAAGTACGTGCCGGCCCGCGCCCGCGCTTTCATGGAGTTCCTGATCGAGCAGACACGCCTGAAGGCCGCGCAGGCCGAGCAGACCTGGCCCGCGGAGTCAGGCGACTCGGCGCCATGACACAGGCGGCTGGAATGTGGCGACAGCGCTTTGGGTCGGCCGGCGCGCGCCAGCCGCCGTCAACCCCCGGCGGCCGGGGCGAAGTGGTTTTGCCGCCAGGCCTCGAACACCGTCACCGCCACGGCGTTCGACAGGTTCAGGCTGCGCTGGCCGACTTGCATGGGCAGCCGCAGGCACTGCGCCGGGGCGAAGGATGCACGCAATGCCGGCGCCAGGCCCCGCGTTTCCGAGCCGAACACGAGCCAGTCGCCGGGCGCGAAAACCACGTCATAGGGGCTGCGCGTGGCGTGCGTGGTCAGCGCGAACATGCGCTCGGGTGCCGGCTGTTCTGCGGCCAGAAAGCTGGCCCAGTCGGCGTGCCGGCGCACCTCGGCGTACTCGTGGTAGTCCAGCCCGGCGCGCCGCAGCAGCTTGTCGTCCATCGAAAACCCCAGCGGCTCGACCAAGTGCAACGTGCAGCCTGTGTTGGCCGCCAGCCGGATGATGTTCCCCGTGTTGGGCGGGATCTCGGGCTCGACCAGGACGATACGGAACATGCCGCGATGTTAAGCCGCCATCGGGTCGTCGGTGCGCGCAAGCACCAGCGCGGTGACATGGGCGGCGCCCGCTTCGCGCAGAACCCGCGCCGCGGCAAACACCGAGGCGCCGCTGGTCATCACGTCGTCGACCAGCACGACCCGGCGCCCGCGCATGCGGTGCGCGCGCGCCGGCTCCAGGGCGAACGCGCCGGCCACGTTGCGCTGGCGCTCGGTGCGGGTGAGCGGCCGCTGCGATGGCGTGTCGCGAGTGCGCAGCAGCAGCGTCGCATCGGTCTTGCGCGGCGCCAGCTGACGCGCCAGCTCCAGCGCCTGGTTGAAGCCGCGCCCCTGCAGGCGCTGGCGCGACAACGGCATGGGCAGCAGCAGCTCGCCGTGGTCCAGTGCCGGCTCGATCCAGGGGGTGCTGCGCATGAGCGTCGCGAAAAACGCCGATGCGCCCGGGTTGCCATTGAATTTGTAGTTGGCGATCAGGCCCGACCACGGATAGGCGTAGGACACAGCGGCGAAGCAGGCATCCAGCGGGGGCGGTGACTTCAGGCATTCGCCGCAACTGCGCGGGGCAGTCTGCGCAGTCCCTGGAACATGCAGCGCACAGGTGGGGCAGCGCGGCAGCGGTTGTGCGAACTGCGCGACACATGCTTCGCAGACCGGTTGCGCCGGCCACGCGCGGCACACGCCACACTGGCTGGGCAGTGTGGTCATTGCGCGGGCCAGCAGGTCGCGGAACATCGAATCAATATACTCGCGACGCCGCCGCTAGCAGGCCGCACGGACTTTCATGCCACCAGAACATCCTCCCACGATCGACTCCCTTGCCGCCGCGCGCTGGGTCCGGACGGCGCCCGCAGTCTCGCCCTGGCTGCACGAAGAGGTGGCGCGGCGCATGGAAGACCGGCTGCAGTGGATCCGGCTGCAGCCCACGCGATGGGCGCACTGGGCGCCCGTGCGCGGCGGTTTGCAGGCCCACGCACTGCTCGCACGCCGCTACCCGAATACCGAGTGTTTTGTAGTGGAGGCCGACGCGCAGAGGGAGCAGATAGCTATTAAATCAATAGTGAAACCCTGGTGGAACCCGGCCGGCTGGGGGAGCGCGCCCACGCGCTTCGGGATGCCGCCCGACGCTGGTGTGCAAATGCTTTGGGCCAACATGGTGCTGCATGATGCGGCTGACCCGCAGGCCCTGATCGCGCAGTGGCACCGCGCATTGGCAACCGACGGGTTTCTGATGTTTTCCTGTCTCGGGCCCGACACCCTGCGTGAACTGCGCGCGCTGTACGACGCGCTCGGCTGGCCACCCTGCGGCCATGAGTTCACCGACATGCACGACTGGGGCGACATGCTGGTGCATGCCGGCTTTGCCGAGCCGGTGATGGACATGGAGCGCATCACGCTGACATACGAGACACCGCAGCGGCTGCTGCAGGAGTTGCGCGAGCTCGGCCGCAACCTGCATCCTGCGCGCTTTGCGGCGCTGCGGGGCCGGCGCTGGCACCAGCAACTGCAACAGGAAATGACCGCGCGGCTGGCCGATGCGCGCCAGCAGGGCCGACTCACGCTGACGTTCGAGATCATTTACGGGCATGCCCTCAAGCCCGCGCCGCGCCTGCCGGTCCAGACGGAAACCGTTCTCACGCTCGATGAAATGCGCGCCGCGTTGCATCGACGCAAAAAGATGCATCCGTCCTGAGAAACCCTCACTCTGACGGCGTCAGGGTGATCAGGGCGTCGGCTACAATCTGCGCGAGTGGATTTCAGGGAATGTCCCCGGGTTTTATGCCGCGCTGGCGCTGGCTGGCGAATTGGCAGGTCGATGGACTTGGCGCGTGTCTAACTTGGTGTTTCGCTTCGCAACGATTCAGGGCCAGAATGTTCAATGGTTCCTGAGGCGCAACTGCTCGGTGTCCCCGGTCGAACTGGCTTGGGTGTACGTCTCGCTCTGCGTTCTGTCTTTCGGCATCGGTGGCGTGTTCTGGTTCAGGGGCGCCACGCTGATCATGCCGTTTGCCTGGCTGGAGTTGCTGGTTGTTGGCGCGGCATTCTGGGTTTACGCCCGCCATGCCACCGATGGCGAGAAGATTTCCCTGCAGGGTGCGCAACTGGTGGTCGAACTGGAGAATGCCGGCAAACTCGAGCGCGCGGAATTCAACCGCGACTGGGTTCGCGTCGAACCCCGGACCGATGACAGGTCGTTGATCGAGGTGTCGGGTCAGGGGCGCACGGTTCAGGTGGGGCGCTACGTGCGCCCCGAGTTGCGTCCGGCCCTGGCGCGCGAGATCAGGATGGCGTTGCGCGGTGCGTGAAGCGGGCCTGGCGGCGTAGGCAACGCGAGCGCGGCGCGCGGTGATGGAAAACGAGATTGGTTTAATTGAGACAATGAAGAACTGAACATGATCAAAAATATCTCCAACAAGCTGGTTTCCTGTCTTCGGATTCCCTTCGTTCTGCTGGCTGCCTGGGCCAGCACGGCGGCGCATGCGGTGGGTGACCTCCCAGGGGGGCCGTCCGTGTGGGAGTTCGACCTGCAGCCCGCCGCTTCCAAGATTGCGGAAGAACAACACTGGCTCAACAACGGTTTGATGGTCGTGTGCGCCGTGATCTTCGTGGGCGTGTTCGGCGTCATGTTCTATTCCATCTGGAAACATCGCAAGTCGGTGGGTCACAAGGCAGCCGCCTTTCACGAGTCGACCGCGGTCGAAATTGCCTGGACCATCGTGCCCTTCATCATCCTGATCCTGGTGGCGTTGCCCGCCACCAAGGTCATCGTCGCGGAAAAAGACACGACCAACGCGGATTTGACGATCAAGGTGACCGGCTACCAGTGGATGTGGGGCTACGACTATCTCAAGGGCGAGGGGCAGGGCATCGACTTTATCTCCAGGCTGAAGCCGGGAATGCGCGAAATGTCGAGGGATGGCGCCAACAAGGATGGGTTTCCGGATGACTACCTGCTTGGCGTGGACCATCCGCTGGTGGTGCCGGTGAACAAGAAAGTGCGCATCATCACGACCTCCAATGACGTGATCCACTCCTTCTCGGTTCCGGCGTTTGGTGTCAAGCAGGACGCCATCCCCGGCTTCGTGCGCGATACCTGGTTCAAGGCCGACAAGGTTGGCACCTTCTACGGTTCATGCACCGAGCTGTGCGGCAAAGAGCATGCCTACATGCCGATCGAAATCAAGGTGCTGAGCGCGGCGGATTATTCGGCATGGGTTGCTACCGAGCACAAGGCGCTGGCCAACGTGCCGGCTGGCCCCGACAAGGTTTCGGCGTTGACCGGTAGCAACACGGTCGACGTCAAAGCGAGCCGCAGCTGAAGTCGCCTGGAAATCATTGAAAAAGTATTGAGAAGGAAACCACCATGAGTGCAGTTCTGGACAACCACGCGCCCGGCGACCATGCGCATGACGACCACCATGCCCATGTCCCGACGGGCTGGCGGCGCTGGGTGTACGCGACCAATCACAAGGACATCGGCACGATGTACCTGGTGTTTGCGTCCACCATGTTCCTCGTGGGCGGCATCCTGGCCATGCTGATTCGCGCCGAACTGTTCGAGCCGGGGCTGCAGTTCTTCACGCCGGAGTTCTTCAACCAGCTCACGACCATGCATGGCCTGATCATGATCTTCGGCGCCATCATGCCGGCGTTCGTGGGGTTCGCGAACTGGATGGTGCCACTGCAAGTCGGTGCGTCCGACATGGCGTTCGCCCGCATGAACAACTTCAGCTTCTGGCTGCTGATTCCGGCGGCCCTGATGTTGACAGGCGGGTTTTTCATGCCCGGCGGTGCGCCCGCGACCGGCTGGACGATGTATGCCCCGCTGTCGCTACAGATGGGCATGTCGATGGATTCCACGATTTTTGCGATTCACCTCATGGGTGCCTCCTCGATCATGGGGTCGATCAACATCATCGTGACCATCCTGAACATGCGTGCGCCCGGCATGAAGCTGATGAAAATGCCGATGTTCTGCTGGGCCTGGCTGATTACCGCCTACCTGCTGGTCGCGGTGATGCCGGTGTTGGCGGGCGCGGTCACCATGACCCTCACCGACCGGCATTTCGGCACCAGTTTCTTCAATGCGGCCAACGGCGGCGACCCGATCATGTACCAGCACATCTTCTGGTTCTTCGGCCACCCCGAGGTGTATATCATGATCCTGCCGGCCTTCGGCATCATCAGCCAGGTGATACCGGCGTTCTCGCGCAAGAAGCTGTTTGGCTACACCTCGATGGTGTATGCGATTGCGTCGATCGCGATCTTGAGCTTCATCGTCTGGGCGCACCACATGTTTGCCACGGGCATGCCGGTGACGGGGCAGCTGTTCTTCATGTACTCCACCATGCTGATCGCGGTGCCGACGGCGGTGAAGGTGTTCAACTGGACTGCCACCATGTGGCGCGGCTCGATGACTTTCGAGACCCCCATGCTGTTCGCGGTCGGTTTCATTTTCGTGTTCGTCATCGGTGGTTTCAGCGGCCTGATTCTGGCGCTGGCGCCGGTCGACCTGCAGCTGCACGGCACCTACTATGTGGTGGCCCATTTCCACTACGTGCTGGTGGCGGCCGCGTTGTTTGCCATGTTCGCCGGTTACTACTACTGGTGTCCGAAATGGACCGGCGTGATGTACAACGAAACGCGCGGCAAGATTCACTTCTGGTGGTCGCTGATCTCGTTCAACGTGGCGTTCTTCCCGATGCACTTCCTGGGTCTGGCGGGCATGCCGCGTCGCTATGCGGACTATCCGGCGCAGTTCACCGACTTGAACATGCTGGTGTCCGTCGGCGCGTTCCTGTTCGGTCTGGCGCAAGTCTATTTCTTCCTGTTCGTGGTGCTGCCGACCATGCGCGGTCAGGGCGAAAAGGCCCCGCAAAACCCTTGGGAAGGTGCCGAAGGCCTCGAGTGGGAGGTGCCGTCCCCTGCGCCGTTCCATACGTTCGAGACGCCGCCCAAGCTTGACCCGACCGCGACGCGCATCATCGGGTGAACGCACAGTCATGACACCTGAGCAAAAGAAAAGCAATCTTCGCCTGGCGCTGATCCTGGCGGGCGTGGCATTCGTTTTTTTCGTAGGCGTGATGCTCAAGACGGCTCTTTTGAAGTGAGCCGCCAGCCGTCATGAGCATTCGCCGGGAAAACGTCAAGATGGTCGGCAAGCTGACCGTGGTCGCTGTCGCCATGTTTGCCTTTGGCTATGCGCTGGTTCCGATTTACCGGGCCATCTGCCAGGCAACCGGCGTGAATATCCTGGCGCGCAGTGAGCAGGAGGTGCCCAATCTGGTGGCCCGTAGCACCGGCGCCAGCACGCCGCTGAACAGCCAGGTTGACGCAAGCCGCACCATCACCGTGATCTTCGACGCGAACGCGCGCGGTGCCTGGTCGTTCCAGCCGGCCCAGCGCTCGGTGCAGGTTCATCCCGGCGCGCTCACGACCGTGATGTACGAATTCCAGAACAACGAGAGGCAGCGCACGACGGCACAGGCCATCCCGAGCTATGCACCGTCCCAGGCCGCCGGGTACTTCCACAAGGTGGAGTGTTTCTGCTTTAGCCAGTGGACGCTCGATGCTGGTGAAAAGAAACAGTGGCCGGTCGTGTTCGTGATCGATCCCAAGCTGCCCAAGGATGTGGGTACCGTGACACTGTCCTACACGTTTTTCGAAGTGGGCACCAAAACGCCACCCGCGCCGGGCGTGTCCGCCGAGGCCGGCAGTTATGCGGGCGTGCGGAGCAAGCTCTCATGACCGAGCCTGCGATCCCGTCCGCCGTGATGCGGCCCGAGCGTTCGCTGCTGCGCGGCCTCAAGATGATTGGCTGGGCGTTCCTGGGCATCCGCAAGAGAACCGATTCCCAGGATGACCTGGCGCGGGTGAGCCCGCTTCAGGTCGTTGGGGCGGCGATCGCGGCCGTGATCGTCATCGTCGTCATGCTGATCGTCATCGTTCACTGGGTTGTGCCCAAGTAGGGCCACCCTATCATTAAAAATCCAGAGACAATTCGAAAGATTCAGGAGCTGATATGAGTTCAACCCCCACCAGCGCAAAGCCCTACTACTTCGTGCCAGCCCCATCGACCCACCCGGCGATGGCTGCGTTCGGCCTGCTGTGCGTCATCTTCGGCGCCAGCCAATGGATCAACGACCGCGGTTGGGGCGCATATGTCTTCATTTTCGGAGTCCTGTGGCTGCTGTGTGTGCTGTTCCTGTGGTTTCGCGACGCGGTACTGGAGAGTGAAGGCGGCCAGTACGGCCACAAGAACGACCTGTCGTTCCGCTGGAGCATGAGTTGGTTCATCTTCACCGAGGTGATGTTCTTCGGCGCCTTCTTCACGGCCCTGTGGTGGGCGCACGAACACTCGGTGCCGGCGCTGGCGAACGTGGAAAACGCCTTGCTGTGGCCCAATTTCAAGGGAGTCTGGCCTTCGCTCGCGGCGGGCGCGACCGCTTCGCCGGCGGACATCGTCGCGCCTTTCGGCACCATGACGCCGTTCTGGCTGCCGACCATCAACACCGCGCTGCTGCTGTCCTCGGCCGTCACGGTGACCTTCGCCCACCATGCGCTGCGCTCGGCGAACCGCGGCCGCACGATCGCCTTCATGTGGGTCACGATCCTGTTGGGTGCGAGCTTCCTGTGCGTGCAGAGCTTTGAGTACTATCACGCATACACCGAACTGAATCTCAAGCTCACGTCCGGCGTGTATGGCTCGACATTCTTCATGCTGACGGGGTTTCATGGCTTCCACGTTTTCGTGGGCCTGCTGATGCTGATCTCCATCACGCTGCGCCTGATGAAGGGGCACTTCACGCCCGAGAAGCACTTCGGTTTCGAAGGCGCGGCGTGGTACTGGCACTTTGTCGACGTGGTGTGGCTCGGTTTGTACGTCTTTGTCTACTGGCTGTAAGCCGCGTCCGCCTGAAAAAGCGCCGCGCGGCGCAAGATAGCTTCTACGGCGGCGATTCGTGGCCTTGGGCGGGTTCCGGCCGGATTACTGACCGGGTGCGATGCCGGTGGCGTGGATATAGCCCAGCTTCCAGGCCAGCAAAATGCAGACGAAGAGCAAAATCGAAAAACCGATCCGCAGCGCCAGCGCCCGTTCCATGTTTCGGCTTCGGCGCTCGTTGTCCTGCGCCTTGTCGCCGCGCATCATGAAGAAAAGCGCGGAGCCCAGGCTGCCGATGATGGCGATGAACGCAACGATGACAAGATATTTCATGGACCCGATTATCCCGTGACCGCGCGCGCCTCGCTTGTGCGTTTCTGGCTGATGACGCTGGGCGCGCTGATCGGTATAGGCGTCACGCTGGCGCTGGGCCGCTGGCAGTTGTCCCGGGCGGCCCAGAAAGTGGCGATACAAACCGAAATTCATCAGAAGAATGAGCTGTCTGCCATTGCCACGCCTGAGTTTTTAGCTACTAAGAATGAAGCAATCAACCTGTACCGCCGGATTGCACTGCGCGGCACCTGGTTGCCCCGGTACACGGTCTATCTGGACAACCGCCAGATGCACGAGACACCGGGCTTCTTCGTCGTCACGCCGCTGCGGCTGGAGCACAGCGACGCCGTGATCCTGGTCCAGCGCGGCTGGGTGCAGCGCAATTTCATGGACCGGACCGCGCTGCCCAGAATTGATACGCCCACGGGGCTGGTGCAGGTGCAAGGCCGGATTGCCCCGCCTCCGTCCAAGCTTTTCCAGTTCAAGGGGCCTGGCACGGGCCTGATACGGCAAAATCTGGATCTGCCGCAATTTCGCATCGAAACGGGTCTGCCTCTGTTTGGCGTGACGGTGCTGCAAACCGGCGCGCCGAGCGAGGGTTTGCAGCGCGACTGGCCCCCCATCAATACCGGAGTGGAAACAAACTATGGCTATGCTTTTCAATGGTTCTCGTTCAGCGCGCTGATTGCAATTCTCTATGTCTGGTTCCAAATCATCCGGCGCTTCGTTGCCCCCCGTCGCCAGCGCCCCACGGCCTGAAGCGCACGATGAGCCGCTCGTGCTGAGCGTGCATTCGATGCCGACGCCACAGCGGGTCCGGGAAGACGCACAGCGCACGGCGAGCGGGCGCCGGATGATGTTCATCCTGATGTTGATCTGCGCAGCGCCGGTGATCGCGTCCTACTTCACGTACTACGTGATTCACCCGACGGGCCGCTCCGACTTCGGCACCTTGATCAACCCGCAGCGTCCGATTCCTAACGTGACTGCGACCACGCTGGCGGGCCGCAGCGTGCCGCTGCGCTCGCTCGAGAACCAGTGGCTGCTGGTCAGCGTGGCCGATGGCGCGTGCGACGCCCATTGCCAGCAGCGCCTGTACCTCCAGCATCAGTTGCGTGCGACGCTGGGCACGAACCGGTACCGTGTGGACTGGGTCTGGCTCGTGGACGACGACGCGCCGGTGCCCGCCAAGCTGCTCCCCGCCCTGAAAGAAGCGACCGTGCTGCGGGTTCCGGCCGCGGTCCTCACCCAATGGCTGCCGCCGGCCGCCGGTCATGCGTTGACCGAGCACCTGTACCTCGTGGACCCGATGGGCCACCTCATGATGCGGTTTCCCGCGAACCTGGATGTCGCCGGCGCCGCCAAGGCCAAGGACAATCTGATGCGGCTGCTGCGGGCGTCCGAGTCGTGGGACCGGGCCGGACGGCCTTGACGCATTCGATCGAGTCGACGCCATGACGGTTCAATCCCTCTACAACCTGTCTCCTGTGGCGCAAGTCATGCTTGCGGGCGTGCTGGCGGCCCTGGGGCCATTGACCTGGGTTTGGCTGCGCAATCGCCGCTCTCCCGCGGCGCGCTGGGTGCAGGCCCTGACGCTGCTGACTCTGTTCCTCACGTTCGACCTGGTGTTGTTCGGGGCGTTCACGCGGCTGACCGATTCCGGACTGGGCTGCCCTGACTGGCCGGGCTGCTATGGACACGCCAGCCCGGTCGGCGCCAGCGTCGCCATCACGGCGGCGCAGACCGCCATGCCCACGGGCCCCGTGACGCATGGCAAGGCCTGGGTCGAGATGGTGCATCGCTACCTGGCCACCGGCGTTGGCGTGCTGATTCTGGCGCTGACCATTGGCAGCTGGCTGCTGCGGCGCCGTGGCGCGAGCGCAGCGGGCGGCGCCCGTGCGGCCCCCGCCGTGAACCCGTGGTGGCCGACGGCAACCCTGGTCTGGGTCTGCGTGCAGGGCGCGTTTGGCGCGCTCACCGTGACGATGAAACTGTTCCCGGCCATTGTGACGCTGCATTTGCTGGGGGGCATGGTGCTGCTGTCCCTGCTGTGCGCGCAGGCGGTGCAGGCCACCCATGCGCTGGGCGGTCTGGCGACGGCGTCGCTGGCGCACTCCACGCGGCGCCTGCTCTGGTTTTGCTGCGCGCTCGTGGCCTGCCAGATTGCCCTGGGCGGCTGGGTCAGCACCAACTATGCGGTCCTCGCGTGCCGCGAGTTCCCGCTGTGCCAGAACAGCTGGTGGCCTGACATGAATTTTCACCAGGGATTCGAAATCTGGCGCAGGCTGGGCATGACGCCGGACGGCATCCCGATCGACTTCTCTGCACTCACCGCCATCCACTTCACGCACCGCCTGTTTGCCTTTGCCGTGTTTGCCGCGCTCGGGCTGCTGGCGTGGCGGCTGCGCCGCAGCGCGGCCCTGCGCCCGCAGGCGCGCTGGATCGCCGGTCTGATGCTCTGGCAACTGGCCACTGGCCTGGGCAACGAGCTGCTGGGCTGGCCGCTCGTGGCGGCCGTGTCGCACACCGGCGGTGCGGCGGCATTGGTGGTCGTGCTGACATGGACCGTGTGTGCGAGCCGCGGCGCCGCCCGCGAGGCGACCGCGGTCGTCCCTGCATCCGGTGTATCCCCGCACCCTTCCTCCAGGCTATCCGCATGAATACCTTGGCCAGCGCGGCCCCGATGTCGCATTTCAAGCAGTATTACGCGCTGACCAAACCGCGCGTCATCCAACTCATCGTGTTTTGCGCGCTGATTGGCATGTTGCTGGCGGTCCCCGGCCTGCCGTCGCTGGCCGATGCGCAGCGCGCCGCCATCGCCTGCGCGGGAATCTGGCTCGTGGCTGCCGCAGCCGCCGCGTTCAACTGCCTGGTCGAGCACAACATCGACGCCAAGATGAAACGCACCGCATGGCGCCCCACGGCCAAGGGGGAACTCAGCGACGGGCAGGCGCTGCTGTTTTCCGCCGTGTTGTTCTCGCTGGGCTCGGCGATGCTGTATGTCTGGATCAATCCGCTCACCATGTGGTTGACCGCGGCCACGTTTGTCGGCTACGCGGTCATCTACACCGTGATCCTCAAGCCGCTGACCCCGCAAAACATCGTCATCGGCGGGGCTTCGGGCGCGATGCCGCCGGTGCTCGGCTGGGCCGCGATGCGCGGCGACGTGGGGCCCGAGGCGCTGATCCTGTTCCTGATCATCTTCCTGTGGACGCCGCCGCACTTTTGGGCGCTGGCGCTGTACCGCGTGGATGACTACCGCAAGTCGGGTCTGCCGATGCTGCCGGTCACGCATGGCAACGCCTTCACCCGCCTGCAGGTGTTTTTGTACACGCTGATCCTGTTTGCCGGTTGCCTGATGCCGTTCATGTACGGCATGAGTTCCTGGCTGTACCTCGCCGCCGCGGTGATTCTGTGCAGCGGCTTTTGCCTCTATGGCTTTCGGCTCTGGCGCAACTACTCGGACGCGCTGGCGCGCAAGACGTTCCGCTTTTCCCTGATTCACCTGAGCTTGCTGTTCGCGGCGCTGCTGGTGGACCACTACCTTCACTAGGCCGTCATGCATAAAAGAGACGCTATTGGATTAATAGCTGGTAGTGCTTTGCTGGTGGGGGCTACAAGCCTTATTTCTGCGTGTTCTCAGGACACGCCCAAGTTCAGGAACATCGACATCACGGGCGCCGATTACGCCAAAGACTTCCATCTCGCGGATCAGAACGGGGAGGTGCGCACCTTGCGCGACTTCCGCGGCAAGGTGGTGGTCATGTTCTTTGGCTACACCCAGTGCCCCGACGCGTGCCCGACCACGATGGCGGAGCTGGCCGAGGCCAAGAAGGCGCTGGGCCAGGATGGCGACAGACTGCAGGTGCTGTTCGTCACCGTCGATCCCGAGCGCGACACGCCGCAGGTGCTCAAGGCGTACATGGCCAACTTCGACCCGACTTTTCTGGCGCTGCGTCCCACACCCGAGCAGCTCCCCGAGCTCGCAAAGGCGTACAAGGTGTATTACAAAAAGGCTCCCGGCACGACGCCCACCAGCTACACCATTGACCATTCGGCGGGCAGCTACGTGTATGACACGAAGGGCAATGTGCGCCTGTACTACCGTTACGGCAGCGGCGTTGCGGCGCTGGTGTCGGACATTCGGCTACTGCTTCAGCCCTGAGTCCGAATTGCTTAAAATTGTGGCATTCCGGAAGGATTCAACTCATGCAAGTCAACAAGGAAATCGACACCCGCGGCCTGAACTGTCCGCTGCCCATCCTCAAGGCCAAGAAGGCATTGACCGACATGCAAAGTGGCGAGCTGCTCAAGGTCGTTGCGACCGACGCCGGATCCATGCGGGATTTTCAGGCATTTGCCAAGCAAACCGGCAACGAACTGGTCGAGCAGCAAACCGTGGGCGCCGAATTCATCCACATCCTGCGCCGGCGCTGATCAGACCTTGAGGCCCTGCAGGTAGCGGCGGAAGTTCTCCCCTACCTCGGGGTGCTGCAGCGCGAGTTCCACCGTGGCCTGCAGGAAACCCTCCTTGCTGCCGCAGTCGTAGCGCTTTCCCTCGTACTGCAGCGCATATACTGCCTGCGTGCGCATCAGGCGGGCAATGCCGTCGGTCAGCTGGATTTCCCCACCCACGCCGCGCGGCTGGTTCCGGATCTGCTCAAAGACGCCAGGTGCCAGGATGTAGCGTCCGGCCACGCCCATGCGCGAAGGCGCGGTCTCGGGGCTGGGCTTCTCCACCATGGCGCGGACTTTCAGCACGCGCTCGTTGTGCGGGCCATCGACCGGATCACCCGCCACGATGCCATAGCGGCGGACCTGATCCAGCGGCACCTCCTGCACCGCCAGCAGCGAGCCCCCCAGACGTTCGAAGGCCTGCACCATCTGGGTCAGCACGGGCAACCCGCCCGCGGGCCCGGTCATGAGGTCGTCCGCCAGCAGCACGGCAAACGGTTCGTCGCCGACCAGGTGTTCGGCGCACAGTACCGCATGGCCAAGCCCGAGCGAGCGCGGCTGGCGCACGAATGACAGATGCATGTCGTCCGGCTGCAGGGACCGCACCAGTGCCAGCAGGTCATGTTTCTGGTTGGCTTCCAGTTCGCTCTCGAGTTCGTAGGCCGTATCGAAATGGTCCTCGATGGCACGTTTGTTGCGCCCGGTCACGAAGATCATGTGGCGCACGCCCGCGGCATACGCCTCTTCCACGGCATACTGGATCAATGGCTTGTCCACCACCGGCATCATTTCCTTGGGCTGCGCCTTGGTAGCGGGCAGGAAGCGTGTGCCCAAGCCGGCGACCGGGAAAATGGCGGTTTTGACGGGTTTGTTTTTTTGCATCGACATGCGGGACGTTCGTGGCTAAAGTGTTGACGGCGGCACGTGCCTCGTTGACAGGCTGGCGCACGGCGCCGGTGCTCATCAACGTTCCTGGGACAAGGGCAGGCAGGTGGATATCTTACTTCTTGAGACGTTGATGCCGGAGGTCCGGCAATGGCTGGAGGCGCGTCACGTCGTCAACTACCAGCCGCAACTGGCAGAGGATGCGGGCGCGCTGCGCCGGGCCGTGTACAAGACGCAAGCCCTGCTGGTGACGCCCAAGGTCGCCGTGACCCGCGAACTGCTGGACTTCGCGCCCCGGCTCAAGGTGGTGGCCGGCCTGTTCGAAGAGATCGACAACATCGATCTGGAAGGTTGCCGTGACCGCGGCATCCGGTTGATCCAGCCCGCCAATGCCCCCGTGCGCGCCACCGCCGAATACCTGCTGGGCGGCCTCCTGATGCTGTTGCGGCGCGGCTTCGGGGTGCCGCTCGGAGGGTTTCGGCGGCCCGACATCCGACTGGGACGGGAGCTCGGCGACAGCGTGATCGGCATTCTGGGTCTTACGCCGGCCGCCCACGCCCTGGCGAAGATGCTGGCCCCGCTGGGCGCCCGGTTGATCGGCTACGAGCCGGCGCTGCATCGCAGCGCCGCCATCTGGGAGATCCTGAAAATCCAGCCGGTCGGGTTGCCCGAGTTGATGGCGCAGTCCGACGCGGTTTCGTTGCAAATGCTGTACGCCTCGCGCTATGCCGGCTTCATCAATGAGGGCGCGCTGATGCACTGCAAGCCGGGGCAGGCCTGGGTCAGCGTCAGCCGTTCCGCGCTGTTCGAGCCGCAGGCACTGGCCAGCGCCTTGCGGGACGGGCGCATCGATACCTGTCTGCTCGATGGCGCCGAAGAGGGCTTCGGCGCCGAAGGCTCGCCGCTGCACGGCTTGAACAACCTGATCGTGACACCTCGCGTGGCGGCGCATACCCACGAGGCACGCCTGCGCGCGCACTGGTATCTGGTGGATCGCCTGCACGAGGCGTCGCTCGATGCGGTAGCCGTGCCGGGCGCGGTTTCCGGCGCGCCCGCGCCGTCGCCCTAATCCGCGGCGAGCCGCGCGAGCTGATCACTCAGCTTGGCCAGCGTGGCCGTGAAATCTGCGAGCCGCTTGCGCTCCTGGTCGATGACGGCGGCTGGCGCCTTGGCAACGAAGGCTTCGTTGCCAAGCTTGCCCTGGGTCTTGGCAATTTCGCCTTCCAGCCGCACCACCTCCTTGCCCAGCCGGGCTTTTTCGGCCGCGGCGTCGATCTCCATGTGCAGGCAGATGCGCGCCTGGCCCACCACCGCCACCGGCGCGGCCTGGGCGGCAGCGGCCCACGCGGCCTCATCGTCGAACACCTTCACTTCGCTGAGCTTGGCCAGCGC
>DATNBD010000057.1:0-4252 GCA_035572155.1 Rhodoferax sp. | reverse complement strand
GCCAGCACCAGCAGCACCGCCAGATAAAGAGCCAACTGGCCCCAGGCTGCGGCGCTCATCAAAACTCCTCCGCGCGCAGCAGCGCATAGACCAGGTACGCCAGCAGCCCGATGGCGCACAGGCCCCCCAGAACGTAGAGGGCCTGAAGGCCGGTCATGGCCGGACTCCCGCACCCGGTTCCAGCGTCTGCAAGCCCTGAACCAACCCTGCCAGAGCGCCCCAAAAAACGGCGATGACGGCAACAAACACGATATCCACGCGATTTCTCCCGATTGAAACGATGGGAGAAGGCTAGGGTTTGGCGCGTAAAAACGGGGACGAAACCTGGAGGGGCTTCGTCAAAAAAGCGTAATGAACAGACGGCACGAACCCAGCCACACGTGCTGCCGAAGTTTTCAGTCAAAGTCAAAAATTGCTACATTTATCGCAGCAAAATATCCGATGAATAAACGGCTACAAGCCGATTTATTTCAAATCTCGCGGGAACGCCGGGCTTCCAGATCGAGCACGCGCAAGCGGCGATGCAGCGACATAATATGTGGACAACGTCTTCATCAGGTCCTCGAACGGACCGCCATCGATCGAAGCGTGCCGTCAGTGCCTCATACCCCCCAGACGATGTCCTTTTGCGCCTGCGCGCACTCCTTCAGCATCTGTATGAACGGTACGGCGCGCTGGCGCAGCGTGACCGCATCGGAAGGCGGGGGCGCATAGGCCGGCCCACCTGCTGCCGTGACCAACGCCTGGTGCTCCGCTTCGTATTTGGCGATGGCGTCGTGCAACGCCGCCACTGCCGGCAACATCTCCGCCACCAGGATGATGCCTCGCGGTCCCGGGGTCTTGCCGATGATCTCCAACATGTGCCGGCCATCAGGCTCGAGCATGATCAGGTCACCGGCTGCTCTGGATTTGAATTTGTAAAGCATAGCTAGCGGTAGATGTAGTCGCGGTTGAAGGGGTAGACCGATTGTGCTCCTTTCATGACCTGGTTCGAAACATCATTTGCGGGGTGCGTCAGCAGCATCTGGTGCAGTGCCACCCACCCCTGCTCGAAGCCCATGGCGCTGCCCGCCAGATACAACCGGTACGCCCGCAGGATGCGCTCGGCATGCTCGGCGTCATTGTTCGTTTGCAGCACCCTGCGTGCTTCATCCAGATGCTGCTCCAGCGCGTCGGACCACGCCCACAAGGTGCGCGCATAGTGCGGCCGCAAATTCTCGATATCGACCATTTCCAGACCTTCCGTGGCGGCGACCTTCAGCATGTGGCTGATATGCACCAGCTCGCCACCGGGAAAGATGTACTTCTCGATGAAGTCGCCCATGCCGGCGCCGACCCGGTCGTTCTCCAGCCCGCCCGCCGTGATGCCATGGTTCAGGGCCAGACCGCCGGGCGCCAGCAGCCTTTGCATCTTGCCGAAATAGAGCGGCAGATTCGCATAACCCACGTGCTCGACCATGCCCACCGAGGCGATGCGGTCGTAGGGTCGCGCTTCGTCCAACTCCCGGTAATCGCGCAGCTCCATGCGCACGCGGCCCTGCAAACCCTTTTGCTCGATCAGGCGCTGCACGTGGGCCTGCTGGTTTTTCGACAGCGTGATGCCGGTCGCGTCGACCCCATAATGCTCGGCCGCCCACATGAGCAATCCACCCCAGCCGGCCCCGATGTCCAGAAATCGATCTCCTGGCCTCAGCATCAGCTTGCGGCAGATGTGGTCGAGCTTGGCCTGCTGCGCCTGCGCCACCGTCATGGAGGCATCCCGGAAATAGGCACAGGAATAAACCCGCAGCGGGTCCAGCCAGAGCGCATAGAAGTCGTCGCTCACATCATAGTGAAACTGGATCTGCCGGGCGTCGCGCTCGCGCGAATGCGCAAAGTGCGAATGCACGCGCCGCAGCAGCTGGTGCGTCCAATGGACCTCGTTGGACACCGGGTTGCCGGGCAGCAGGCGTGCCGCGACTGCCATCAGGTCGCGCATGGTGCCTTCGATCTGCACCCGATTTTCAACAAACGCCTCGGCCAGCGCCCCGATCTTGCCAGCGGCAAAAGTGGACACGGACGACCACTGGTTGAACGCCAGCGTCACCAGCGACTGCGCGGACCCCAGCACTCGCCCTCCGGGCAAACGCAGTGCCACGGGCACTGGCAGATCCGCCAGACGAGACTCGATTCTTTTCTCAAACAAGCTATGCATACGTTTATTTTGGCAAGAAAAACAGGCACGTCAACCCGCTGGAAAGTTTACCCAACCTGGCGTTTTCGCGCCGGCGGCTTGACTTTTTTTAATTCATATTTAAACTATTCATTTATGAATATTCTATGCATTGGCGGCGGCCCGGCCGGCTTGTATTTCGCGCTGCTGATGAAGCAGCAAGACCCGCAGCACCGCATCACCGTGGTGGAACGCAACCGCCCGTTTGACACCTTCGGCTGGGGCGTGGTGCTGTCCGACCAGACCCTCGCCAACCTGCAGTCGGCCGACGCGGTCTCGGCCCAGCTGATCGGCGACGCCTTCAACCACTGGGACGACATCGAGGTGTTTTTCAAGGGCCGCAGCGTGCGCTCGGGCGGCCACGGCTTTTGCGGCATCGGGCGCAAGCGGCTGCTCAATATCCTGCAGGAACGCTGCCTGGCATTGGGCGTGGATCTGGTGTTCGAAACCGACGTCACCGACGACCAGGCGCTGGCACAGCAGTACCAGGCCGACCTGGTGGTCGCGAGCGACGGCCTGAACAGCCGCGTGCGCACGCGTTATGCCGACACCTACCAGCCCGACATCGACACGCGCCAGTGCCGCTTTGTCTGGCTCGGCACGAAAAAGACCTTCGACGCCTTCACCTTCGCCTTCGAGCAGACCGAGCACGGCTGGTTCCAGGCGCATGCCTACAAGTTCGACGACAGCACCTCCACCTTCATCGTGGAAACGCCCGAGGCGGTCTGGAAGGCGCACGGGCTGGACACCATGCCGCAGGAAGAGGCGATTGCGTTTTGCGAGCGGCTGTTCGCCGGATACCTGGACGGCCACGCGCTGATCAGCAACGCCACGCACCTGCGCGGCGCGGCCATCTGGATTCGCTTTCCGCGCGTGGTGTGCGAGCACTGGGTGCACTGGGCGCCGGCGCAGGGCGGCCGCCGGTCGGTGCCGGTGGTGCTGATGGGCGATGCCGCGCACACGGCCCATTTCTCGATCGGCAGCGGCACCAAGCTGGCGCTCGAGGACGCAATCGATCTGGCGCACGAGTTCAGCACGCATGCGGGCGCGTTTTCCAGCCATAAAGACCTGCAGACGGTGCTGCAAGGCTACGAAGCACGCCGCAGCGTGGAGGTGCTCAAGATCCAGAACGCCGCGCGCAACTCGACCGAGTGGTTCGAGAACGTGGACCGCTACACGGGCATGGAGGTGGAGCAGTTTGCCTATTCGCTGCTGACCCGTTCGCAGCGCATCAGCCACGAGAACCTGCGCCTGCGCGATGCAAAGTGGCTCGAAGGCTACGAGGCCTGGCTGTCGGGCAATAAGCCGGTGCCGCCGATGCTGTTGCCGCTCAAAGTGCGCGAAACAGAGCTGAAAAACCGCATCGTGTGCTCGCCCATGGCCATGTACAGCGCGGTGGACGGCGTGCCGCAGGACTTCCACTTTGTGCACCTGGGCGCGCGCGCGCTGGGCGGCGCCGGCCTGGTGTTTGTCGAAATGACCAGCCCGACGCCCGAGGGACGCATCACGCCCGGCTGCACCGGCCTGTGGAATGATGCGCAGCAGACCGCGTTCAAGCGCATCGTCGATTTCGTGCATGGCCAGAGCAGCGCCAAAATCGGCATGCAGCTCGGGCACAGCGGGCCCAAGGGCTCGACCCAGCTCGGCTGGGAAACCACCGACGAGCCGCTGGAGCAGGGCAATTGGCCGGTGCTGGGCGCCAGCGCCGTGCCCTATGGCGCGCAGAACCAGATCCCGCACGCCATGACGCGCGCCGATATGGACCAGTTGAAGCAGCAGTTTGTCGACAGCACCCTGCGCGCCGCCGCGGCCGGCTTCGACTGGCTGGAGCTGCACTGCGCGCACGGCTATCTGCTCTCGTGCTTCATCACGCCGCTGACGAATTTGCGCAGCGACGAGTACGGCGGCAGCCTGGAGAATCGCTGCCGCTATCCGCTGGAAGTGTTCCGCGCCATGCGCGCGGCCTGGCCCGCCCACCTGCCCATGAGCGTGCGCATCTCGGCGCACGACTGGGTGCCGGGCGGCATCACGGGCGACGAC
>DATNBD010000056.1:0-2184 GCA_035572155.1 Rhodoferax sp. | reverse complement strand
GGCGGCAAGTCGTCGCGCAGGTTGCGCGGCACGCCGCTTTGTGCGTCGGCGGCGGGCTGGCGCAGGCGGGCGATCTCGCGGATCAGCAGGTCGATCTGCTGTTGCTGGCGCACGATGACCTGGTCCAGCTGCTCCAGCAGGTCTTCGGTGAAGCTGGCCTTGATTTCCAGTTCGGTCAGGCGCTGTTCGGTGTCATGCGGGTTTTCCATCCCGCTATTGGACCCGAAATGGACCCGAAAGGGCGGCGCGGCAGGGGCGCGCGCCACGCAGCACAATCGGGGATCGTCAAATTTTGGAGAAGCAGCCATGGTCGCTTATGTGATTGCCCATGTGGAGGTGACCGATCGTGTCGGATACGAGGAATACAGCAAGAACGTGTCCGCCACCATCACGGCCTACGGCGGGCGCTCCATCGCGCGCGGCGGCGCCACCGAGGTGCTCGAAGGTGAAGCGCCCGGACGCTGGGTGTTGCTCGAATTCCCGAGCATGGACCGGCTCCGCGCCTGGTGGGATTCGCCCGAGTACCGGCCGCTGCGCGACGTGCGCGAGCGCACGGCCAAATCCCTGCTGGTCGCGACCGAAGGCGTTTGAGCCGCCCGCGCCGCCGGAGTAAAGTTAGCGTTTATCGACCGATGTTGAAGGAGACACAATGACCGCCGCCGAAGCCTTCCTGCGAGCCCGCGACTTCCTGCTGGAGCACCGCACCGACTATGACACAGCATACCGGGACTTCGCGTGGCCGCAGCTCACGGAATTCAATTGGGCGCTGGACCACTTCGACCGCATGGCGGTGGGCAACGAACAGCCTGCGCTGTGGATCGTGGAGGAGTCGGGTGAGCAGCAAAAGCTCTCGTTCGCGCAATTGTCGGCGCGCTCGAACCGGGTCGCGAACTGGCTGAGAGGTCACGGCGCGCGGCGTGGTGACCGGGTTCTGGTCATGCTGAACAACGAAGTGCCGCTGTGGGAGGCCATGCTGGCCTGCATCAAACTGGGCGTGGTGCTGATTCCCTGCTCGAATCTGCTCACGCCGCAGGACTTGCGCGACCGCATGGTGCGCGGCGAGGTCAGGCACGTGATCGTGGGCGCGGCGAATGTCGAGAAGTTCGCCGAAGTGCCGGGCAGCTACACCCGTGTATGCGTCGGCAAGGCTCCCGCCGGATGGCTGGATTTTGCCGATGCCGCGCGCGCCCCGGACGGCTTCACGCCGGACGGCGCGACCCGGGCGAACGACCCGCTGCTGCTGTACTTCACCTCGGGCACGACGTCGAAGCCCAAGCTGGTGCTGCATACCCACCAGAGCTATCCGGTAGGTCATCTGTCCACGATGTACTGGATTGGGCTCAAGCCCGGCGACATTCATCTGAATATCTCCTCGCCGGGCTGGGCCAAACACGCCTGGAGCTGCTTTTTCGCGCCCTGGAATGCCGGTGCCTGCGTGTTCATCTACAACTATGCACGTTTCAACGCGCCGGCCCTGCTGGGCGTGCTGGAAACATGCCAGATCACGACGATGTGTGCGCCGCCCACCGTGTGGCGCATGTTGATCCAGGAGGACCTCGCCAAGCATCGCGGCCGCATCAAAATCCGGGAGCTGATTGGCGCGGGAGAGCCCTTGAACCCCGAGGTGATCGGGCAGATCAAGACCGCCTGGGGCATCACGGTACGCGACGGCTACGGCCAGACGGAAACCACGGCACTGGTGGGCAACCCGCCGGGTCAGCGCGTAAAAGAGGGCTCCATGGGCCGACCCCTGCCGGGCTATCGCGTGATGATGGTCGATGCCGAGGGCCGGCGCGCGGACGAGGGCGAAGTGGCGGTGCAGCTCGATCCGCGCCCCGTGGGCCTGATGGACAGCTACTTCGGCGACGCCGAGAAGAATGCCGCGGTGACGCGAGGCGGCGTGTATCGCACCGGCGACGTGGCCGCGTGCGATGCAGATGGCTACATCACCTACGTGGGCCGCGCCGATGACGTGTTCAAGGCCGCGGACTATCGCATCTCGCCGTTCGAGCTCGAGTCTGTCGCGATCGAGCACGAGGCCGTGGCGGAGGCCGCGGTGGTGCCCAGCCCCGATCCGGTGCGCATGGCGGTACCCAAGGTGTTCGTGGTGCTGCGCCAGGGCTACAGCCCGTCGGCCGAATTGGCGGAAGGCATCCTGGGCTTTCTGCGCGAGAAACTGGCGCC
>DATNBD010000055.1:0-7725 GCA_035572155.1 Rhodoferax sp. | reverse complement strand
GCCTGGCTTTTGTTGCCATGCAGGGCCATCGCCTGGATGCCGTTCTTGGTCAGAAACTCGGCCACGTTGTTGGCGCCAAACTTGGTGCGCGTGAAGACCAGCACCTGGCTCCAGTTCTGTTCCTGGATGATGTGCGCCAGCAACGCCTTTTTCTTGCCGCGGCCAACGGGGTGGATGACCTGGGTGATGCGCTGTACCGTGGTGTTGCGCGGCGTGACCTGGATGCTTTGCGGATTCTTCAGCAGGGTGTCGGCCAGATCGCGGATCTCGTCGCTGAAGGTGGCCGAGAACAGCAGGCTTTGCTTGTCCTTGGGCACCACGGCCAGCACTTTCTTCACGTCATGGATAAAGCCCATGTCCAGCATGCGGTCGGCCTCGTCGAGCACCAGGATTTGCACCTGACCCAGGTCCAGCACGCCCTGCTGCAGCAGGTCCAGCAGACGACCCGGGGTGGCGACCAGGATGTCCACGCCCTTTTTGACCTTGGTGATTTGCGGGTTCATGCCGACGCCGCCAAACACCACGGTCGAGGTCAACTCCAGATATTTGCCATAGGTCCGCACCGATTCCTCCACCTGCGCGGCCAGCTCCCGCGTGGGCGTCAGCACCAGGGCGCGGATGCCCTTGCCGCCGAATTTGTTCTTGGGCGCCTCGACCAGGCTCAGTCGCTGCAGCATGGGCAGCACGAAGGCTGCCGTCTTGCCGGTGCCGGTCTGGGCTCCGCCCAGCATGTCGTGCCCGTCCAGCACCACCGGAATGGCTTGTGCCTGAATGGCCGTGGGGGTCTCGTAGCCAAGCTCGTGCACAGCCTTGACGATGGCCGGAGCCAGGTTCAATTCTTCAAAGTTCATAGTGTTGCGCCATCCAGGGCGCTGGGATATCGGCCTGTCGCGGATGTCAAACAACCGCACCAGTCAAAGGCAGATGGATTCAGGGTTGGGCGCTAAACAGATGGTTCTGGCCCCAGCAAAGTGCTGACATTGCGGGCAACTGGAGCGCCGCAACAGCCCGTATTGTCGCATGCTGGGATAATTCATGCTTTTCCAGCACCCTAGCAAGAGATAACGCACCAGATGGCTCAATACGTTTTCACCATGAACCGCGTCGGCAAGATCATTCCGCCGAAGCGTCATATCCTCAAGGACATTTCCCTGAGCTTTTTCCCCGGCGCCAAGATCGGCGTGCTGGGCACCAACGGCTCGGGCAAGTCCACGCTGATGAAGATCATGGCGGGGCTCGACACCGAAATCGAGGGCGAAGCCACACCCATGGCGGGCCTGAACATTGGCTACCTGCCGCAGGAGCCGCGGCTCGACCCCGAACAGACGGTGCGCGAGAGTGTTGAAGCAGGCATGGGCGCAGTGTTTGCGGCCAAGGCCCGGCTGGATGAGGTGTACACCGCCTACGGCCTGGAGGACGCCGACTTCGACGCGCTGGCGGCCGAGCAGGCCGAGTTGGAGGCCATCATCGCCACTGCCGGAACCGACTCCGAGCACCAGCTTGAAATTGCGGCCGATGCCCTGCGCCTGCCGCCCTGGGACGCCAAAATCGGCCTGTTGTCGGGCGGCGAAAAGCGCCGTGTCGCCTTGTGCCGGCTGCTGCTGTCCAAACCCGACATGCTGCTGCTCGACGAGCCCACCAACCACCTGGACGCCGAGTCGGTCGACTGGCTGGAGCAGTTCCTGCAGCGTTACTCCGGCACCGTGGTGGCCATCACCCACGACCGCTACTTCCTCGACAACGCGGCCGAATGGATTCTCGAACTCGATCGCGGCTCCGGCATTCCCTACAAGGGCAACTACAGCGACTGGCTGGCGCAGAAGCAGGAACGCCTGGTGCAGGAACAAAAAGGCGAAGAAGCCCGAGCCAAGGCCCTCAAGAAAGAACTGGAGTGGTCGCGCCAGAACCCCAAGGCGCGCCAGGCCAAGAGCAAATCGCGGCTTGCCCGGTTTGAGGAGCTGTCCGATTTCGAATACCAGAAGCGCAACGAGACCAACGAGATTTTCATTCCCGTGGCCGAGCGCCTGGGCAACGAGGTGATCGAGTTCGTCAACGTCACCAAGTCCTTTGGCGAGCGGGTGTTGATCGACAACCTGAGCTTCAAGGTGCCGGCCGGCGCGGTCGTCGGCATCATCGGCCCCAACGGCGCGGGCAAGTCCACGCTGTTCAAGTTGATCGCCGGCAAGGAAACACCGGACAGCGGCGAGGTCAAGATCGGCTCCACCGTCAGGATGGCGTTCGTCGATCAGAACCGTGATGCGCTGGCGAACGAGAAAACCGTGTGGGAAGACGTCTCGGGCGGTCTTGACATTCTGAACGTCGGCAAGTTTCAAATGGCGAGCCGGGCCTACTGCGGACGCTTCAACTTCAACGGCGGCGATCAGCAAAAGCGCGTGGGCACGCTGTCGGGGGGTGAGCGTGGCCGCCTGCATCTGGCCAAGACCCTGATCGCCGGCGGCAACGTGCTGATGCTCGATGAACCATCGAACGACCTCGACGTGGAAACCCTGCGTGCGCTGGAAGATGCCTTGCTGGAGTTCGCCGGCTCGCTCATGGTGATCAGCCACGACCGCTGGTTCTTAGACCGCATCGCGACCCATATTCTGGCCGCCGAAGGCGACAGTCAGTGGGTGTTCTTCGACGGAAATTACCAGGAATACGAGGCCGACAAGAAGAAACGGCTGGGCGAAGAAGGTGCCAAACCGAAACGGATGCGCTATAAAGCCCTGAAGTAATCACACCTGCCCCTCATGACACCTCGGGACGCTCCATCGACGGCCCGGCACGCAGCCCTGCTTGCCGGGTGCCTGCGTGAAGCGGCCGAAGCCGGCCGGCCCCTGATGGAGATGATGGTCGGCAAGCTGCGGTTGTTTCTGCTGCAACAGTCGCGCACCGAGGCGCCGCAGCAGCGCGAGCCGCTCGCCGAGTCGCTGCGCTTGCTCGACAAGCATGGGGAGCGACTCTGCGCCGGGTATCCAAAAGCCTTGCAGGATGCCTGCGCGCGAGAGATTTCCGGTCCGGCGCCCGAGCTTGCGGTGGCGCAGCCGACGTTCGACGAGTTGGAGCTCATGGATGAAACCCAGGTTCAGGAGAGTGTCGAAGTGACGCGTGCGTTGCAGACGGCGCTGCACAGCACTGAACATCAGCTCGCGGAATTGAATGCGCTGATGTGTGCCGTGCAGGGACTGCAAACGGTTCGGGCGCAGCGCAATCCGGTGCGTCCGGAGCTCTTTGTTCGTACGCTGCGGAACCTGTTGGCGCAGACCGACGTGGCGCCCGTGGTCTGGCTGGGCTGGATCCGGCACATGGGGGTGACGCTGGGCAAGGAGCTGGGCGCCGTCTACACGTCGCTCAGCGCATCATTGCGCACTCAGGGTGTGAAGCAAGCGGCGTACCTCGTGAAGCCGGCACCGGACCTGCCGCGCTCTGCGCCGACTCGCCCTGATGCCGCCGGATTGACGCTGGCGCAACTGCGCCGGCTGCTGTCGGGAGAATTGGACACGCATCCGGATCGGAGCGCCTTCGCGGCGCGGTTCGCACGGGAGTTCGAATCGTCCGGCGAGGAGTCGGCACCGCCGGCATTTGCGCCGACGGTCCCGGCGGCGTTCGAAGCGCTGCAGGAAATGAAGCAGGTGGATCAGGTGGTGCAACGGCTGGCGCAGCGGGTGAGCGAGCCTGCTCTGGCCGTGCCGGCGGCGGTACCGGCGCGGGCGCCAACGCGCGAGCAGCTGCGGCATCAGGCGCGCGGGCTCGGTCAGGCGCTGGGGCTCGAGGTCGTTGCCTTGATGGTGGAAAACATCACGCGCGACCCGAGGTTGCTCGCACCGGTGCAGCAGGCCGTACGCGATCTCGAGCCGGCACTGCTGCAGTTGACGCTGATCGACCCGCGCTTTTTTAGCCACAAACAGCATCCGGCGCGATGCCTGATCGAGCAGATGACCTCGCGCAGTCTGGCCTATCCGGTGGTCGATGCGGCCGGGTTCACGGCCTTCATGCAGTCGTTGCGTCAGGTGGTCGATATCTTGGTGGGCAGCTCCATCGACAGCGCCGAGCCGTTCGAACTCGCGCTCAAATCGCTTGAAGCGGTTTGGAGCGAGCAGGAGCGACATGAGCGTGAACAAAGAAAAATGGCGATGCGGGTGCTGGCGCAGGCAGAGCAGCGCAATGAACTGGCGCGAATCGCGGCCCGGGACATGCGCGCCTGGCCGCAAGCGGCGCTGGCGCCCGCGCCCGTCATGACGTTTTTGTGTGGCCCCTGGGCGCAGGTGGTTGCGCGGGCAAGGCTGGAGCGGCAGCAAGATGAAGAAAATCCGGAAGGTTCTCTCGCAGTGGCTCGCGACCTGCTGTGGAGCACGCGGCCCGGCTTTCAGAAAAGCGACGTGACCCGGCTGACGGGCATGATTGCGCCCCTGCTCGGCAGGCTGCGCGAAGGCCTCGCGGGCATCGACTATCCGGCGGCCGATGCGGATATTTTCTTCAGCCAGTTGATGGCGATGCACCAGCGGGCGCTCAAGCCGCCGACAGGCGCTCCGGTGCCGCCCGACGCGAAGACGGCGGCGCGCGCGCAACTGGAGGCCCTGTTTCGCGAGTCAGACGAGTCGGGTCTGTGGCTGGCGCCTTCCGAGGCGCAGCAGTCGGGCTTCATCGAGGCGACGGATTCGCTTTTGACCCGTCCACCGTTTGCAGCCACCGAGCCCATGATCCGGCCGCAGGAGGCGCAGAGTGCTTCAGCCGGGGCGTCGACCGGCCCGGCCACCGCGGTCACCATGATGGCCGGAACCTGGGTGGAGCTGCAATTGCATGGGCGCTGGGCCCGGATGGAGCTCACATGGGCCAGCCCGCTCGGCCATCTGTTCATGTTCACCGGCGCCAATGACAACACTCATTCGATGACGCGGCACACGCTGGACCAGCTGCTCGAAGCGGGTACGCTGCGCCTGTTTTCGGATCAGGCCGTCGTCGACAGCGCACTCGACGCGGTGGCCAAAACGGCCCTGCGCAACAGCGTGGACATCACGCTTTGACCAGTTTCTTGCGTACCATCGCGATGTGATCGCGCAGGGCGTACAGCTCGTTGGCGTAAGACAGCGGAACCGCCACATGGTTCACAACGCGGTCTAGGTGATCCAGTTCCTCGAGCATGGCGTCGTGCTGGCCGGGCTCGGCATCGATCCTCGCCTCGATGTCGCGTAGCCGCGCATACCAGCGGAACACACGCCGGCGCACCCGGAACTGGTAGAGCGGCGGCACCAGACGGCTCGCCGGCAGCATCAGCACCAGCAAACCACCGAACACCAGCCACATGCGCTGAATCAGGTTGCTGGCCCAGAACGGCAGATACCGTTGATAGAAGGGCGGCGTGCCGTTGATGGCCTGTTCTCCCTCGGGGCTGACCGGCAATTCACTGGTTTTGGTGTTCGGGAATTCGCCCACCCGGTGAAACCAGCCAGCCCCGCCGTGCAGCTTCAATGCCGCTTGCGCGAACAGTTGACGCAAGGCCGGATGGGTTTGTTCGCGCGACAGCAGCGAGGTGGTCGCGGCCAGCAGTTCGACATCGTGCGACGGCACATCGCGCGCGAGATCCACGACGCCGCGCGGCAGCGTGACGGCCGACAGGAATGCAAAACGCCGCGAGTAGGCGTCGCCCTGCGGAAAATCCATCAGCTGGATGCCGGGCGCGCGCAACAGCTTTTGTACCAGCGGCGACTGCGGCGCCGATGCCAGCACGATGGCGTCCAGCATCCCACCCAAAAGCGCCTGCATGGCGGGCGCCGGTTCGAGGTAGGAGAGCTGCATCGACCGTGTGCCCAGGTGATTTGCGGCGAACAGTTTGTCCATGATGGCGGGAACGCCGCTGCCGGGTTTGTCGATGTTCACGCGCAACCCCTTGAGCTGCGCCAGCGAGCTCAGCACGCCGCTCTTGCGGTTAACGCTGCGAGCGGCGTCGCTGCGATAGAAAACCCACAGTGGCTCGTAGAACAGGCTGCCCAGCGACGTCAGTCCAGCCGCCTCGTCGGCCACCGGGTCGCCGCCGCCGCCGCGCACGAACGCGACGTCGGCCTCGCCGCTGCGCAGCAACTGCAAGTTGTCGGAGGAGCCGTCGGTGGCTTTCAGCACCACGTGGATGCCGTTGACGGCGAGTGCTTTCGCGTAGCGCTCGCCAAATGTGGCATAGGCGCTGCCGGTCGGCCCGGTGGCCAGCGTCACCTGCTTGGGCGGCTGCGGGTCGAGCCACCAGTAGGCCGCCCCCAGCACCGCGATCACGATCAGCAGCAGCGGCCCGATCGAGACAGCCAGGTCGTGGATCGACAGCAGGACGAGCTTGAGCCGTTTGGCCATGGCTTCAGCGCGCGGAGGCAAAGTCCATCGCGCAGGGTAGGCGCAGATCGCCGACATCGAGCGAGCACGCCGCCTGCACCGCGCGCACCACCGCGCGCGCCGTGGCCTCGGCCGCCATCGTGCCCAGCACCATCATGCCGGGCGTCTTGCCGGCGCAGCCGGTGCCCAGCGCAAACAGCGTGTCGCCATCGGACATGGTGTGCGCCGGATTGATGCTGCGCGCCAGGCCGTCGTGCGCCATCTGGGCCAGCTTCTGCGCCTGGGCCTTGCTGATGACGGCGTCCGTGGCGATCACGCCAATCGTGGTGTTCGTGCCGGCCAGCAGCGGCTTGGGCAGCGCGCCGCGCAGGATGGCGCGGCGGCTGTCGAACAGGCGCTTGCCGTCGGCCGTGCGCGCCCCCGCAATCACATGGCCGGTGTCCGGGTCGACCACGTCGCCCAGTGCGTTGCAGGCAATGAGGGCGCCCACCGTGACACCCCGCAACGTGACCGACGCCGTGCCGATGCCGCCCTTCATGGCGCGCTGGATGCCGAACAGCTTGCCGACCGCGGCGCCGGCGCCGGCGCCGACATTTCCCTCGGCCGGGCGTTTGCCCGACGCCGCTGCGCAGGCCTGGAAGCCCGCCTGCGCATCGGGCCGGATGCGCGCGTCGCCCACCAGCAGATCGAACAAGACGGCAGACGGCACGATCGGAACGAGGCCGCCTGCACCCGCCACCAGCCCGATGCCCTGCGTTTCGAGCCAGCGCATGGCACCCGCCGCGGCATCCAGCCCCCAGGCACTGCCGCCGGCCAGTACGATGGCATGGGCTTTTTCCACCAGGTTGCCGGGCCGCAGCAAATCGGTTTCGCGGGTTCCGGGCGCCGCGCCGCGCACGGAGACGCCGGCCACCGCGCCCTCGCGCGCGATCACGACGGTGCAGCCCGTGGGCCGGCGCGTGTCGGTGAAATGACCCACCTCGATGCCAGCAACCTGGGTGAGGGCGCCGCATGCGCGCAGGCTTGCGGGTGTCGTTGGGGCCAGTGTGGCCGGTGTGGTGCCAGGCCGGGCAGCAGAGGCGTCGGAGGAGGCGGGACGTGTCATGGCATTTTCGATTATCCACGCCGTGGCGCCGCGCCCCGATACCGGTGCAGGGTCTCCCGCGCGACATGCCGTGCGTGGTGCGGAAGGGTGGGTAATCTATCCTCTTATCTGAAGTTGGTATGCGTTGGTACGCTAGAGAATCATGACAGGAGACCTTGTATGTCCGCTTTGAAGCCTTTGCAGGCCGATCCGTCCACCACCCGGGTACCCGCGCACTACCGCTTCTGGCCCAAGCGCCTGCCGTACCGGCTCACACCGCCGGCCAACTCGCTGTGGCAGAACCTGGTGGTCAGCGCGCTGCG